>NZ_JBHUFV010000016.1:0-309870 GCF_042681425.1 Nonomuraea mangrovi
CGATTTGATGTCAAACCGGCGAACCTGGCTACAATCTCGACCACCCCGTCTCCGGGGCAACCCTCTCAACTTACCCTGCCATTGGGCGCTTGTCCAATCAACCGATTTTCCGGGTGATACGGGGGTGCGCCGTGGTAGCTGGCTGCGTTGAGAAGAAGTTCCCCCTCGGGGCCCGTCCGCCGTCTGCGGCGTCCGGCTCGCTCCCGGGGCACAGACGAGATTAGGTCGCGATCGGCATCCCGTCAAATCCGCGTCTGGCATGTCGATCTCTGCCCGTATCCTCCACTGGGTGACCGCCACGATCTCCGCACCCGACAGCCCGCCGCGCGCCCTGCCCCGCACCCCTCCATGGGCCGCCGTCGCGGCCGGCATCGTGGCCTGCGCCATCGCGCTGACTGGGTCGGGCGCAGCCACGCTCAACGGCGACGAGCTGGCCACGCTCAGCGCGGCCGGGCGAGACATCTCCGGCCTGTGGGAGCTCGCCCAGCACATCGACGGCCACTTCCTGCCGTACTACCTCTTCATGCACTTCTGGACCAAGCTCGGCACCTCCGAGCTCTGGCTCCGCCTCCCCTCGGCGCTCGCCATCGGCGTGACCGCCGCCTTCCTGGTCTCGCTCGGCCGCCGCCTGCACGGTCCGACCGTGGGCCTCACCGCCGCCGCGCTGTTCGCCGTGCTCCCGTCGGTCTCCTACTACGGCGCCTTCGCCCGGTCCTACGCCTTCGCCGCCGCGGCCGTCACGATCTCCGTCTGGTGCCTGCATCGCGCGACCCGGTTCCCGCATCACGCGAGCCCGTTCCCGGACCACGCGAGCACCCTGGACCACGCGAGCACCTTGGACCGTTCCGGCCCCCGCGATCGTGCGAACCCGTCCCTCGATCGTGCGCGATGGGTCCAGTACGCCCTGTCCGTGGCGTTCGTCGGTTGCACGCACCTGTTCGCCGTCCTCGTCCTCCCCGCACACCTCGCACTCCTGCGACGGGGCACCGCCGTGAAGACGGTCCTCGCCATGGGCGCGGGCTTCGTCCCCGCGGCCGTGCTCGGGCTCATCGGGTACGGCGAGCGCCACGCGATCAGCTGGATCCCCCAGCGCGGCCCGGAGGTCCTGCTCAAGTTCCCCAAGATGGCGGCGGGTGCGAGCGAGATCGGCCTGCTGCTGTTCGCGGTCGCTCTGGCCGGGGCCGTGCTCATGGCCAGGCGGGACAGGCGGTGGGGTGCGGCGCTCGCCGGTTGGCTGGTGCTCCCGCCGGTCCTGCTGCTGGCGGTCTCCCACCTGGTGACACCTGCCTACGTCGACCGCTACCTCTTCGTCACCGCTCCGGCGCTCGCGCTGCTGGCGGCGATCGCGGTGGCCGAGCTGCCCAGGTTCGCCGTCCCTGCCGCCGTGGCCCTCACGCTCGCCGCGGGCGCGCTGGCCGTGCCGCAGCATCTGGAGATCCGCGAGTCCAACGGCCGCTTCGAGGACGTCCCGTGGGCGATCCGCCGGATGAGGCTCGAGCCAGGCGACGCGATCGTGTACGGCCAGAGCTCCCTGCGCGCCGGCTTCGACTACTACGCGAAGGCCGTCATGCCCGACGACGTCCTGCGCGAGGGCGCCGCGCCGGCGCCCGACAGCTTCGGCTACCCCGAGAAGGAGGACGTCGCCGCCGCGCTCAAGGGCCGCGACAGGCTGTGGCTGGTGTGGCGGGGCGCGAAGAACGAGGACCTGCCCGCGATCGAGAAGGTACGGCAGGCGGGCTTCGGCCGCGTTCAGGCCTGGCACTCGGCCGACATCCCCGGCCTTACCGTCGCCCTGTACAGCAGGGCCCCGGAGTCCGCTGACGGCTAGGCCCTGGAACGCAGAAGGGCGGGCCTCCGCTGAGGAAGGCCCGCCCGTCAAGCGGCGGGTCAGCCGACGACGACGCCGCCGATCGACTTCTTGCCGCGACGCAGCACCAGGAACCGGCCCTGCAGCAGATCGTCCGAGTTGGGCGCGAAGGCCTCATCCGTGATCTTCACGTTGTTGAGGTACGCGCCGCCCTCCTTGATGGCGCGCCTGGCGGCCGACTTCGACTCCACGAGGCCGCTTTCGGCCATCAGGTCCGCCAGCGAGGCGCCGAGCGCGTCGACCTTGGCCAGCGGCACCTCGGCCAGCGCGGACTCGAGCGTCGAGGCGGCCAGCTCCTCCAGCGAGCCCTGCCCGAACAGCGCCTTCGACGCCGCGACCACGGCCGCCAGCTCGTCGGCCCCGTGCACCATGGTGGTGAGGTCCTCGGCCAGCGCCCGCTGCGCCTCGCGGGCGAACGGCCGCTCGGCCACCGCCTTCTCCAGTTCCTCGATCTCCTCCCGCGAGCGGAAGGTGAACACCTTGAGGAAGCGCACCACGTCGCGGTCGTCGGCGTTGAGCCAGTACTGGTAGAACGCGTACGGCGAGGTCAGCGCGGAGTCCAGCCAGACGGCGCCGCCGGCGGTCTTGCCGAACTTGGTGCCGTCGGCCTTGGTGATCAGCTTGCCGGTGAGCGCGTGCACGTGGCCGCCCTCGACGCGGCGGATCAGGTCGACGCCCGCGGTGATGTTGCCCCACTGGTCGCTGCCGCCCAGCTGCAGCGTGCAGCCGTGCCGTCTGAACAGCTCCAGGTAGTCGTTGGCCTGAAGGATCTGGTAGCTGAACTCGGTGTAGCTGAGCCCGTCACCGCCCAGCCGCGCCGCCACGGACTCGCGGGCGAGCATGCGGTTGACGGGGAAGTGCTTGCCGACGTCGCGCAGGAAGTCGATCGCCGACAGCTCGGAGGTCCAGTCGAGGTTGCTGACCAGCGTCGCCGCCGTCGGCCCCGACTCGAAGGAGAGGAACTTCTCCACCTGGACGCGGATGCGGCGAACCCACTCCGCCACGACCTCGGAGGTGTTCAGCGCCCGCTCGGTGCTGCGCCCACTGGGGTCGCCGATGAGGCCGGTGGCCCCGCCGACCAGCCCGATCGGCTTGTGCCCCGCCCGCTGGAACCTGGTCAGGATGAGCAGCGTGGCCAGGTTGCCGACGTGCAGGGAGGGCGCGGTGGGGTCGAAGCCCGCATAGACCGTGATCGGACCCTCGGACAGCGCCTTGCGCAGCGCGTCGATGTCGGTGGTCTGCGCGAGCACGTCGCGCCATTCGAGCTCATCGAGGATGTCGGTCACGGCTTTCCCAAGGTTGAGGTTGACTGGCTACAGCCTGCCCGATAGGCGGGCATCCTCGCCACTTGGATACGCTCGGTGTCCATGTGGAGGGTCCGTCGCGAGCTGGCCGTTTTCAAGATCCTAGGGGCTCTGGCGTGTGCGGGGCTCGGCGTCTACTGGTATCTGGCCGGTGACGTGCGCGGCGTGATCCTGGCCGTGCCGGGGGCCCTGCTGGTGGGCGCGATGGGCGTCAGGGACGTGCTCGCCCCCGTACGGCTGGCCGCCGACGAGAGCGGCATCACCGTCGTGCACGGGTTCATGGGCAGGCGCCATGTCCCGTGGGAGCAGATCGAGGACGTGCGGGTCGACGTGCGCAGGCGGTTCGGCCTGCGCAGCGAGCTGCTCGAGATCGACACGGGCGACCATCTTCACCTGCTGAGCGGCTACGAGCTCGGCGGCGCGTCCTGCACGGAGGTGGCCGCGTTGTTGCGCCGCCGCGGGGTGTGAGCGCGGTACGGCGAGACGGTCGGGTCGCCGGCGATCCAGAACCGCCACGGGGTGTCGGCGCCGGTGGAGATCCCGGTCCTCGGCCCTGAGGCGACCTGCGGGACCGGATCGCCCGCCATGACGTTTCCCACCATGTCGAGGCCGTTGTCGGGGCGGCCGATGCCGAGCGCGACGGCCAGCCTGGCCGGTCCGCGTGCCAGGTCGCGATCCTTGGCGCCCGGTCTGCGGGCACGTGCCTCGGAAAGGCCCGAAACGATCTCGCCGGCGCGCAGCAGCACCGCCGAGCCGTGTCCCTCGGGCAGGCACACGAGGTTGGCGCAGTAGTGCATGCCGTACGTGAAGTAGACGTAGAGGTGTCCCGGCGGGCCGAACATGACCGCGTTGCGCGGGGTGCGGCCGCGGTAGGTGTGGGACGCGGGGTCCTCCCCCGGCAGGCCGTACGCCTCGACCTCGGTCAGCCTGACGGCGACGTCGCCGTGGACGAGGACGCGCCCGAGCAGCTCGGGCGCGACCTCGTCGGCGGGCCTGTCGAAGAAGTCCCTCGTCAGAAGTTCGACGCCCATGCCGCCTGCACGTCGACGGTCTCGCGCAGGGCGGCGAGCTGGTCGCGGACCCTGTCGGGCGCGGTGCCGCCATGCGCCTTGCGCGCGGCCAGCGCGCCGGGCACGTTGAGGACGTCGCGGACGTCCGGCGTCAGGTGCTGGGACACCTTGGCCAGGTCCTCGTCGCTCACGTCGCCCAGGTCGACGTCGTTGACCTGGCAGTAGACGACCAGGTGGCCGACGGCCTCGTGCGCGTCGCGGAAGGCCACGCCCTTGCGGACCAGCAGCTCGGCGAGGTCGGTGGCCAGGGCGAAGCCGTCGGAGGCCGTCGCCGACATGCGGGCGGTGTTGACGCGCATGGTGGAGACCAGCCCCGCCACCGCGGGCAGCACGAGGAGCAGGGTGTCGACGGTGTCGAAGACGGGCTCCTTGTCCTCTTGCAGGTCGCGGTTGTAGGTGAGCGGCAGGCCCTTGAGCACGGTCAGCAGCGACATGAGGTTGCCGATGAGCCGTCCCGACTTGCCACGGGCGAGCTCGGCCACGTCGGGGTTCTTCTTCTGCGGCATGATCGACGAGCCGGTCGAGTAGGCGTCGTCCATCTCGATCCAGCGGAACTCCTGCGAGGCCCACAGGACGATCTCCTCGCCCAGCCGTGACAGGTGCACGCCGATCATCGCGGCGTCGAACAGGAACTCAGCGGCGAAGTCGCGGTCGGCGACGGCGTCCATCGAGTTCGGCGCGGCGGCGTCGAAGCCGAGCTCGGCGGCGACGACGACGGGGTCGAGCGGCAGCGAGGAGCCGGCGAGCGCGCCGGAGCCCAGCGGCGAGACGGCGGCCCGCCTGTCCCAGTCGATCAGGCGGTCGATGTCGCGCGCGAAGGCGTGCACGTGCGCCAGCAGCTGATGGCCGAACGACACCGGCTGCGCGTGCTGCAGGTGCGTCATGCCGGGGGCCGCCGTGTCGGCGTGGGTCTCTGCCTGGGCCATGAGCGCCGTCTCCAGCTCCACCAGCCTGGAGACGATGGTGCGCGCGTGGTCGCGGAGGTACAGGCGCAGGTCCGTGGCGATCTGGTCGTTGCGGCTGCGCCCGGCGCGCAGCTTGCCGCCGAGGGAGCCGAGCCGTTCCAGCAGCCCGCGTTCCAGCGCGGTGTGCACGTCCTCGTCGGCGACCGTCGGCCGGAACTCGCCGTTCTTGCAGGCGCGCTCCAGATCGTCGAGCGCGCCGATCATGCGCTCGAGCTCTTCGTCCGTCAGCAGGCCCGCCCGATGCAGCACGCGGGCGTGCGCCCGCGAGGCCATCAGGTCGTACGGCACCAGCCGCCAGTCGAAGTGCACGCTCACCGACAGCCGAGCCAGCGCGTCGGCAGGGCCCGACTCGAAGCGCCCGCCCCACAGCCTCATCGGCTTGCCATCACTCACCGTCATACCCTCCGTCTTTTCCGCGAAGTCCCCCGCGATCCTAGCCATGCTTGACGTCACGGGCTGCAGCGATCTTGGACGGCAGGCTCCACAGCTGGACGAATCCCTTGGCGAGCGACTGGTCGAAGGTGTCGCCGGTGTCGTAGGTGGCCAGCGAGAAGTCGTACAGCGACTGCTCGGAGCGCCTGCCGGTGACGACGGCGCGGCCGGCGTGCAGGGTCATCCTGATGTCGCCGCTGACATACTTCTGCGCGTCGGCGATGAGCGTGTCGAGGGCGTTCTTCAGGGGCGAGAACCACAGGCCGTCGTAGACGAGTTCGCTCCAGCGCTGGTCCACGCCGCGCTTGAAGCGCGCCAGGTCGCGTTCGACGGTGACGTTCTCCAGCTCCATGTGCGCGGTGATCAGCGCGATCGCGCCGGGCGCCTCGTAGACCTCGCGCGACTTGATGCCGACGAGCCGGTCCTCGACCATGTCGATCCTGCCGACGCCCTGGGCGCCCGCGCGCCTGTTCAGCTCGTCGATGACCTGGAATGGCGTGAGCGCGCGGCCGTCGAGGGCCACGGGGACGCCGTGCTCGAAGGTGATGACGACCTCGTCGGCCTCGCGCGGCTGGGCGGGGTCGGAGGTGTAGGCGTAGATGTCCTCGGTCGGACCGTTCCAGATGTCCTCGAGGTAGCCGGTCTCGATGGCCCTGCCCCACAGGTTCTGGTCGATCGAGTAGGGGTTCTTCTTCGTGGTCTCGATCGGCAGGCCCTTGTCCTCGGCGAAGGCGATGGCCTTGTCGCGGGTCCAGGCGAAGTCGCGGGCGGGGGCGACGACCTTGAGGTCGGGGGCGAGCGCGGCCAGCCCCGCCTCGAAACGGACCTGGTCGTTGCCCTTGCCGGTGCAGCCGTGGGAGACCGTGGTGCCGCCGAACTGCTTGGCCGCGGAGACCAGGTGCTTGACGATCAGCGGCCGCGACAGCGACGACAGCAGCGGGTAGCGGTCCATGTAGAGGGCGTTGGCCTGCAGCGCGGGTACGCAGAAGTCGGCCGCGAACTCGTCTTTGGCGTCGATGACGACGGACTCGACCGCGCCGCAGTCGATGGCGCGCTTCTGGATGACGTCCATGTCCTCGCCGCCCTGGCCGAGGTCGACGGCGACGGCGATGACCTCGGCGTCCATCTTCTCGGCGAGGAAGGGGATGGCGACGGAGGTGTCAAGGCCCCCTGAGAAGGCTAGGACGACTCTCTCGGACATGATCATGATCCTTTGCGGTTGGCGATGTTGAGCAGGGCGTCGGCGACCGACTGCCCGCCCTGCGGATCGCGGCTGATGACGAGGATGGTGTCGTCTCCCGCCACGGTGCCGAGGATGGACTCCCAGTCGGCGTGGTCGATGGCGGAGGCGAGGAACTGGGCGGCGCCGGGCGGTGTCCTGACGATGACCAGGTTGGCCGAGGCCTCGGCGGAGACGAGGAGCTCTTCGGCGATGCGGTTGAGCCTGGCCGCGGGCGACTCCCCGGTGCCGAGGCGGGCCAGCGGAATGCGACCGCCGCCCTCGCCGGGCAGCGCGTAGACCAGCGAGCCGTCCTCGGCACGCAGCTTGAGCGCGCCGAGCTCGTCCAGGTCGCGGGAGAGCGTGGCCTGGGTGACCTCGACCCCGCTCTCGGCCAGCAGCTTGGCCAGCTCGGGCTGGGAGCGCACGGCCTGACGCTGCAGCAGATCGGTGATCTTCGCCTGCCTGGCGACCTTGGTCATGGGAATGGTCATCGGGCCTCCTTCGTCGGCCCGAACGTACTGTGTTCGCCTGTGCTCTCGCCGCGCCCGGTCACCAGCCAGTGCAGGAGTGCCTTCTGCGCGTGGCGGCGGTTCTCCGCCTGGTCCCACACCACGCTGCTCGGCCCTTCGAGGACCTCGGCGCTGATCTCGTAGCCGCGGTAGGCGGGCAGGCAGTGCAGCACGATCGCCTCGGGCGCCGCGTGCGCCATCAGCGCGGAGTTCACCTGGTACGGCATGAGCGCGGCCACGCGCTCCTCCTTGCCGTCCTGTCCCATGGACACCCAGGTGTCGGTGGCCACGACGTCCGCGCCGTGGGCGGCGACGACCGGGTCCTGGTGGACGACGACGGAGCCGCCCGTCCGTTCCGCGATCGCCGCGGCCCTGGTGAGGATCTCGGGATCGGGCTGGAAGCCGAGGGGGGCGCCGATCCGCACGTGCATGCCCGCGGTCGCGCCGCCGAGCAGGTAGGAGTGGGCCATGTTGTTGGCGCCGTCGCCGAAGTAGGCGAGGGTCAGCCCCGCCGTCCTGCCGAAGCTCTCCCTGACGGTCTGCAGGTCGGCGAGGATCTGGCAGGGGTGGTACTCGTCGGTCAGCGCGTTCACCACGGGAACGTTCGAGGCCGAGGCCATGGCGACGATGCGCTCCTGGCCGCCGGTCCGCCACACGATGGCGGCGACCTGGCGCTCCAGCACCTTGGCGGTGTCCTCGATCGGCTCGCCGCGGCCCATCTGGGAGGTGCCGCCGTCGATGATCATGGGTAGGCCGCCCAGCTCGCCGATGCCGACGGCGAAGGAGATGCGGGTCCTGGTGGACGGCTTGTCGAACAGGACGGCGACGGTCTTGGGGCCCTCGAAGGGCCGGTAGCCGTACGGGTCCTTCTTCATCGCGGCGGCCAGGTCGAGGACCTCGGCCTGCTCATCGGGCGACAGATCGTCGTCCTTGAGGAAGTGCCTGACGTGCGCAGGGTCCGCGCCGTGCCTAACCATGCGAGGCCTCCGTGAGGATCGAGGGAAGGGCGGCCACGAGCGACCGGATCTCCTCGGCCGTCACGACCAGCGGAGGGGCGAGCCGTACCGCGTCTGGTTGCAGGGCGTTGACCAGGAAGCCGGCGTTCTGCGCGGCCTGCTGCACCTTGACGGAGACGGGCTCGTTGAGCACCAGGGCGAGCCACAGGCCGCGGCCGCGCACGCCCTTCAGCAGCGGGTGCCGCACGCCCTCCAGCCCCGACCACAGCAGCTCGGCGGCCCGGTTGACGTGGTCGAGGTCGACGTTGTCCAGGACGGCGAGCGCGGCGGCGCACGAGACGGGGTTGCCGCCGAACGTCGAGCCGTGATCGCCCTTCTCGAACAGCGTGCCGGCGAAGCCGAAGCCGACGCAGGCGCCGATCGGCAGCCCGCCGCCGAGGCCCTTGGCCAGGGTCAGGATGTCGGGGACGACGCCGTCGGCCTGGTGCGCGAACCAGTGTCCCGTCCTGCCGATGGCCGACTGGATCTCGTCGGCGACCAGCAGCGCTCCGGCCGAGGTGCAGATCTCCCTCGCGGCCTTGAAGTAGCCGTCCGGTGGCGGCACGACGCCCGCCTCGCCCTGCGTGGGCTCCAGGAAGACGGCGACGCACTCCTCGGTGACGGCCTGGGCGAGGGCGTCGGCGTCGCCGTACGGCACGAAGCGGACCTCGACGGGGAACGGGCCGAACTGGTCGCGGATCGCCTTCTTGCCGGTCAGCGAGAGGGCGCCGATGGTGCGGCCGTGGAAGCCGTTCTCGGTGGCGACGAAGTAGGAGCGGCCGGTGGCCCTGCCGTACTTGAGCGACAGCTTGTAGGCGGCCTCGTTCGCCTCGGTGCCGGAGTTGGCGAAGAAGACCTTGGCGGGCTCTTTCAGCAGCTCGAGCAGCTTCTCCGCGAGCAGCACCTCGGGCTCGTGCAGGAACAGGTTGCTGGTGTGGGCGATGGTGGCCACCTGCTTGGAGACCGCTTCCACCAGCGCGGGGTGGGCGTGGCCGAGCGAGTCGACCGCGATGCCGCCGATGAAGTCCAGGTACGGCCTGCCGTCCAGGTCCCACACCGTGGTGCCCTCGCCTCGGGCCAGAGCCAGCGGCGGGACGCCGTAGTTCGGCATGAAGGCGTTCTCGAACCTCTCATACAGGTTCATCAGGGCATCACCATGGTTCCGATTCCGTGGTCGGTGAAGATCTCGAGCAGCAGGGAGTGCGGCACGCGGCCGTCGAGGACGTGCGCCTGGGGCACGCCGCCGCGTACGGCGGTCAGGCACGCCTCCATCTTGGGCACCATGCCGCTGGACAGCGTGGGCAGCATCTCGGCCAGCTCGTCCGCCTTGAGCTGGTCGATCACGTCGGTGTCGTCGGGCCAGTTGGCGTACAGGCCCTCGACGTCGGTGAGGACGATCAGCTTCTGCGCCTGGAGCGCGACGGCGAGCGCTGCGGCCGCGGTGTCGGCGTTGACGTTGTAGACCTGGCCGTCCTCTCCGCGGGCGACGCTGGAGACGACGGGGATGCGGCCGTTGTCGAGCATGGCCCGGACGGCGCCGGGGTCGACCCTGACGATCTCGCCGACCTGGCCGATGTCGACAGCCTCGCCGTCGACGATGGCGTGCTTGCGCTCGGCGGTGAACAGGTGGGCGTCCTCGCCCGACATGCCGACCGCGAAGGGGCCGTGGTGGTTGATCAGGCCGACGACGTCGCGGTTGACCTGGCCGACCAGGACCATCCTGACGACCTGCATGGCCTCGGGGGTGGTGACCCGAAGTCCGGCGGTGAACGTCGACTCGATGCCGAGCCGGTCGAGCTGGGCGTTGATCTGCGGCCCTCCGCCGTGCACGACGACAGGCTTGAGCCCGGCGTAACGCAGGAAGACGACGTCCTCGGCGAAGCCCTCCTTGAGGGCCTCCTCGGTCATGGCGTTGCCGCCGTACTTGATGACAACGGTGGCGCCGCTGAACCTGGCCAGCCACGGCAGCGCCTCGATCAGCGTGCTCGCCTTGGCGAGCGCTCCGTTGGCTCTCATGAGCTGTACGCCGAGTTCTCGTGCACGTACGCGGCGGTCAGGTCCGTGGTGTGGATGGTCGCCGAGTGCGGGCCTGCCGACAGGTCGACGGTGATGGTGACATCGCGCGGGCGCATGTCCACCTTGGCGCGATCGTCGCCGACGGCGCCGCCCCTGCAGATCCAGATGCCGTTGATGGCGACGTTGATCCGGTCGGGCTCGAAGACCGCGTCGGTGGTGCCGACCGCCGACAGCACGCGGCCCCAGTTCGGGTCCTCGCCGTGGATGGCGCACTTGAGCAGGTTCGAGCGGGAGACCGTGCGGCCGACCTTGACCGCGTCGTCCTCGCTGGCGGCGCCGACGACCTCGATGGCGATCGCCTTGGAGGCGCCCTCGGCGTCGACCAGCAACTGCCGTGCCAGGTCGGCGCAGACCTCGGTGATCTTCTTCTCGAACTCGCCGAGGTCGGGGGTGACGCCGGAGGCGCCGCTGGCCAGCAGCAGGACGGTGTCGTTGGTCGACATGCAGCCGTCGGCGTCGAGCCGGTCGAAGGTCTTCGACGTGGCCTTGCGCAACACCGCGTCGAGCTGTTCCGAGGTGAGGTCGGCATCCGTGGTGATCACGCAGAGCATGGTCGCCAGCGCGGGGGCGAGCATGCCTGCGCCCTTGGCCATGCCGCCGACCATGTAGCCGCCGTCGCCGCGCTTGAAGGAGATCTTCGAGACGGTGTCAGTGGTGCGGATGGCGTCGGCGGCGGCCAGTCCGCCGTCGCGCGAGAGCTGCGTAGCGGCGCTGTCGACGCCCGCCAGCAGCGTCTCCATGGGGAGCCGCTCGCCGATCAGGCCGGTGGAGCACACCGCGATCTCGCCCGCGGAGTCGGCGAGCACGCCGGCGACCTTCTCGGCCGTGGCATGGGTGTCCTGGAAGCCCTCGGGTCCCGTGCAGGCGTTGGCGCCGCCGGAGTTGAGGACGACCGCGCGCACCCTGCCGCCTGCCAGGACCTGCTGCGACCACAGGACAGGGGCGGCCTTCACGCGGTTGGCGGTGAAGACGCCCGCCGCGGCGCGGCTGGGCCCCTCGTTGACGACGAGGGCCAGGTCGCGGTGTCCGCTGGCTTTGATGCCTGCGGCGATGCCCGCGGCCTTGAAACCGAGGGGCGCTGTGACGCTCATGCGTCCTCCTTCGTCGGACGCATGAGCGTCAACGCACAGTGTCTGATGGTTCCCTCGCTACGCTCGCTCACGGGGCGACTCCGTTCTGGGGAAGACCGAGCTCTTCGGGTAGGCCGAGGGCGAGGTTGACGCTCTGGATCGCGCCTCCCGCCGTGCCCTTGGTGAGGTTGTCGATGGCGATGACGGCGACCACGCGGCCGGCCCGCTCGTCGAGCGTGACCTGCAGGGCGGCGGTGTTGGCGCCGTAGGTCATCGCGGTGGCGGGCCAGGTGCCCTCGGGCAGCAGCGTGACGAACGGCTCGTCCTTCAACGCGCTCTCGTACGCCTCGCGGAGCGCGGCCCTGGTGAGGCCGGGGGCGGCGGGAGCCGTACAGGTGGCGAGGATGCCGCGGCTCATGGGTGCCAGCATCGGGGTGAAGGCGACGGTGACAGGGACGCCCGCGACGGCCGACAGGCTCTGCTCCATCTCGGGGGTGTGGCGGTGGACGCCGCCGACGCCGTACGCGCTGACCGAGCCCATGACCTCGCTGCCGAGCAGGTTCGGTTTGAGCGCCTTGCCCGCGCCGCTGGTGCCGGTGGCGGCCACAACGACCACGTCGGGCTCGGCGACGCCCGCGCCGAAGGCGGGGAACAGGGCGAGCGTGACGGCCGTCGGGTAGCAGCCGGGTACGGCGATGCGCCGCGCGGCCTTGAGGAGGTCGCGCTGTCCGGGAAGCTCGGGCAGGCCGTAGGGCCAGGTGCCGGCGTGGTCTCCGCCGTAGAATTCGGCCCACGCGGCGGGGTCGGCGAGCCGGTGGTCGGCGCCGCAGTCGACGACCACGGTGTCGGCGTCGAGCTGGGCGGCGATCGCGGCGGACTGGCCGTGCGGGAGCGCGAGGAAGACCACGTCGTGCCCGGCGAGGATCTCGGGCGTGGTCTCCTGGATGACGCGGCCGGCCAGCTGGGGCAGGTGCGGCTGGTGAGCGCCGAGCGGACTGCCGGCGCTCGTCGCCGCGGTCAGCGCGCCTATTTCCAGCTCGGGGTGCATGAGCAGCAGGCGCGCGAGCTCACCCCCGGCGTAGCCGCTGGCTCCGGCGATCGCCACACGCTGCATATCCATTCACCCTTACTCATGTTTTTGCTTAGAAAGATTATGCATGCGAGCCGATGGGCATGCAAGCGAGCCGGGCCGGAGTGTCCACATGTCGAGATCGGACCAAACGCCTATTTAGTGCATAACCACTCACAGTTGCGGATCTAGCGCGACGTACCTACCGGTCGGTACTGTGAAACCTCCGGTTAACAGACCCTGCGGGAGTTCTTGCCCATGAGCATCACGCACGCCCAGGTCCAGGCCCAGCTCACGGCTGCCGGCCAGCTGTTCGAAACCGAAGAGCTCGGCTCCGGGATCCGCACGTGGAAGCACGCACCGGGACACTTCCGCACCCTGCTCGAGAACAGCCGCTTCCAGGGCGAGAAGGTCTTCCTCGTCTACGAGGACGAGCGCATCACCTACGAGGAGCACTACCGGCGGGCGGCGACGCTGGCGCGCAGGCTCGTCGACGACTACGGCGTCGCCAAGGGCGACAGGGTCGCCATCGCCATGCGCAACTACCCCGAATGGGTCGTCTCCTTCTCCGCCGTGCTGGCGGCGGGGGCGATCGCCGTACCACTGAACGCCTGGTGGACCGCGCAGGAGCTCGCCTACGGGGTCTCCGACTCCGGAGCCAAGGTGCTGATCGCCGACGGCGAGCGGGCCGAGCGCCTCGCGGACACGGGCGTGCCGATGATCGTCACCAGGGGCGCGGGCCGCGGGCGGCCGTGGGACGAGGTCATGGGCGAGGTCAGGGCGGACGTGACACTCCCCGAGGTGGAGCTGTCACCGGAGGATCCCGCGACGATCTTCTACACCTCCGGCACGACGGGACTGCCCAAGGGCGCGCTCGGCAGCCACCGCAACCTCGGCCAGGCGCCGATGACCGTCGCCTACTCGCTCGTCAGGGCGGTCGTCCTGGCGGGCAAGGACCCGTCGGGCGTGTCCGGGGAGCGGCGGGTCACGCTGCTGACAGTGCCGCTGTTCCACGTGACCGGGTGCTTCGCCGCCCTCATGGGCACCATGTTCACCGGCGGCGGGCTCGTGCTCATGTACAAGTGGGACCCCGAGCTGGCGCTCCGGCTCATCGAACGCGAGCAGATCACCGGCATGACCGGTGTGCCCACCAACGCCTGGCAGCTGCTGTCGCACCCCGACGTGGGCAAGTACGACCTGTCCTCGCTCAGCGGCATCTCGTACGGCGGCGCCCCCGCCCCGCCCAAGCTCATGGAGCGCATCACCGCCGAGCTGCCGGGCCGCGCGCCCAGCAACGGGTACGGCATGACGGAGACGACGGCGCTGGCCATCAACAACTCCGGCGCCGACTACGCGCGCAGGCCGGACAGCATCGGGCTGCCGTCGGCGGTCGTGGACGTCCGCGTCTCCGACCCCACAGGGGCGCCGGTGCCCGTGGGCGAGATCGGCGAGCTGTGCCTGAGGGGGCCCAACGTCATCCTCGGGTACTGGAACAAGCCCGCGGCCACGGCCGAGACGTTCGTCGACGGATGGCTGCACACGGGCGACCTGGCGCGGGTGGACGACGAGGGATTCGTGTACATCGTCGACAGAGCCAAGGACATGGTGATCCGCGGGGGCGAGAACGTCTACTGCGCGGAGGTGGAGGCGGCGCTGTTCGAGCACCCGTCCGTGGACGACGTGGCGGTGATCGGGGTGCCGCACGACGAGCTCGGCGAGCAGGTCGGGGCGGTGGTCCGGCTGTCGGGACCCGCCACCGCCGAAGAGCTGACCACGTTCCTGAAGGAGCGCATAGCGGGGTTCAAGGTGCCCTCCCACTACTGGTTCAGGGAGGCCGAGCTGCCCAGGAACCCGGGCGGGAAGATCCTCAAGACGCGGCTGCGCCAGGAGGTCCTCGCCCTCTGACGCCGCATGACGTCGCGCCGCGTCCCCTTTCGGCCGGGGCGCGGCCGATTTTCTTTCTCTTTCCGCAGGTCAGCGCCCCGCAGGGCGGCGCCGTTACCTCGCGCGTAATCGCGGGCTTGATGTCACGGATGACACGGTTGCACCACCGGAACGAAACACCTCCGAAGGAGCACCCGATGACCACCATCCCCGTCACCGCCGACCGGACCAGGTTCCTGCGCATGGCCCTGGCCGCGGACGCCGTCGTCACCGGTGGCAACGGCCTGATCTACCTGCTCGCCGCCGCTCCCGTCAGCGGCCTCCTCGGCCCGGACGCGGGGATCCTGCGCGAGATCGGCGTCTTCCTCCTCGTGTACGGCGCGGCCGTCGGATTCCTCGCCGGCAGGGCGAACATCAGCAGGGCCGCCGCCCAGGTGGTGATCGCCCTGAACATCGTCTGGACCCTCGGCAGCGTCGCCGCCGTCGCCACCGGCCTCATGGAGTTCACCACCATCGGCGCGATCTGGGCGATCGCCCAGGCCCTCGTGGTCGGCGCCTTCGCCGAGCTGCAGATCATGGGCCTGCGCAAGGCCGCCCGCTGACTCCCCGGCCACACACCGACCTGACCGACCATCCTGAACATCACTCGAAAGGGCGAACCATCATGACGATCGTCGAGCGCTACCTGGCCGCGTGGAACGAGACCGACGCCGAGGCCCGCGCCAAGGCCGTCGCCGAAGTCTGGACCGAGGACGCCACCTACACCGACCCGCTGGCGGACGTGGCGGGACACGATGGCATCGACGCGGTGATCGCCGGAGCCCAGGAGATGTTCCCCGGCCTGGTCTTCACCCCCGGCGAGCTGCACGACGCCCACCACGACCTGGTCCGCTTCACCTGGCACCTCGGCCCCGCCGGCGGCGAGGCGCTGGCCGTCGGGTTCGACGTGGTGAAGCTGGCCGAGGACGGCAGGATCCGCCAGGTGCTCGGCTTCCTGGACAAGGTGCCCGGCTGACTCTCCCCCACCGCAGGCCCCCTGGATACCAGGGGGCCTGCTTCATGCCATGGCGAAAACCCTTTGCGCCGGCAGGCGGACCCGAAACAGAATGAACTCTCGTGTCCGATCGACTCAGGCGCCTGCTCGCTCACTTCACCATCGACCTGGGCCCGCTGCGCGACTCGCGCGACTACCGGCTGCTGATGGCCTCAGGCGTCATCACCATGTTCGGCACGTTCATCACGATGGTCGCGGTGCCGTACCAGATGAAGGAGCTGACCGGCTCCTACGTCGCGGTCGGCCTGGTGAGCCTGGCGGAGTTCGTGCCCATGGTGATCTGCGGGCTGTGGGGCGGGGCGATCGCCGACGCGCTCGACCGGCGCAAGGTCATCCTGCTGGGCGAGGTCGGGCTGATGGTCACCTCGGCGCTGCTGATGGTCAACGCGATGCTGCCCGACCCCCAGATCTGGGTGCTGTACCTGGTCGGCGCCCTGTCGACCGGCCTGGCCAGCCTGCAGCGGCCGAGCCTGGAGGCGCTGATCCCGCAGGTCGTCAGGCACGAACAGCTCGGGTCGGCGGCGGTGCTGGCCAGCCTGCGCTGGAACGTCGGCGCCATCACCGCGCCCGCGCTCGGCGGCCTGCTGGTGACCACGTTCAGCGTGGCCACCGCCTACGCGGTCGACACGGTCTCCTTCGTGCTCTCCCTGCTGCTGCTGTGGCGGATCAGGGCCGTGCCGCCGAAGGAGAACGCCGCCCCCGCGTCGCTGCGCTCGATGGTGGAGGGCGTCCGCTACGCGGTGAGCAGGCGCGACCTGATGGGCACCTACCTGGTCGACATCGCCGCGATGGTGTTCGCCATGTCGACGGCGCTGTTCCCGTTCATCGTCGACCACTACGGCGCGCCGCAGGCGCTCGGCCTGCTGTATTCGGCCGGAGCGGTCGGCTCGCTCGTCGCCTCGCTCACGGGGGCCTGGGCGGCGCGCGTGCAGCGGCAGGGTCTCGGGGTGATCCTGGCGGCCGCGCTGTGGGGAGCCGCGATCGCGCTCGCGGCGGTGATCCCCAACATCTGGGCGATCTTCTTCTGCCTCGCGCTGGCCGGCGCGGCCGACATGATCAGCGGCATCTTCCGGATGACCATGTGGAACCAGACCATCCCGGAAGAACTACGCGGCCGCCTGGCAGGCATCGAGTTGCTCTCCTACGCCAGCGGCCCGATGCTCGGCAACGCGCGGGCGGGGCTGATGGCGCAGGCGGGCGGCGCCAGGTTCTCGATGGGCGTGGGCGGGCTGCTGTGCGTGGGCTCGGTGGCGCTGCTGGCGTGGCTGCTGCCGTCCTTCCGTTCCTACGACGCCAGGACCAGCGAGCACGCCCTGGCCGAGAAGGCCCGCAGGGCGAGCGCCCCCGCGGAGGCGTGAGGCTAGGCGGGCCTGCCCTCGGCCTTGCCGAACACGCGCAGCGCCTCGGCGTCGGAGTGGACGCCTGTGACGTAGTCGGCCACCCAACCCTCGGCGTCGGCGAACCCGCTCTCCGCGACGATCCGGTCCGCCGCCGCCCGGGCGTCGAAAAGTGTGCGACGCAGCGTGACCGCGCCGCTGCCCGCGTCGAGCAGCGCCCAGTGGGCGCCCACCGTGCCGTACGGCATGCCGACCGAGCCCGGGTTGACCACCAGCCTGCGGTCGACGAGCCTGACGAACGGCATGTGCGTGTTGCCGAGCACGACCGTGTCGGCCGTGACACCGTCGAGCACCTCGGCCCACCGCTCGAGCGTGCTGTCGACCAGGATCATTTCGTCGTCGCGCCGCGGCGTGGCGTGCACGAACAACGTCGTGCCGAGCGCGCCCAGCTCCAGCTCCAGCCCCGCGGGCAGGCCCGCCAGCAGCTTCACCTGGTCCTCGCGCAGCCGCTCCCCCGCCCACTGCGAGATCGGGTACGCGCTGGGACTGCCGTGCGCCACCTCCACCAGCTCACGGTCGGCGTTGCCGTTCACCCACAGCGCCCGCTGGCCCAGCGAGACCAGCAGGTCGAGCGTCTCGACCGGCTGCGGCCCCGCCGCCATGTCGCCGGTGAGCACGAGCCGGTCGGCCGCCGCGACGTCGGGCTCGGCCAGGACGGCCTCCAACGCGGGCAGCACGCCATGGATGTCGGACAGAACGGCGATGCGCATGCCTTCACGCTGCCGGAGCGGGCTGGGGCCCCTCAAGGTCTTTCACCCGAGGCGCAACGGTCAGCCGCTCTCGCGCCAGCCGTCCCGCTCCTCCACCAGCGCGTCGACCTGGGGCAGGTGCTTCCCGTCGAGCCCTTCGAGCACGACGAGCCACTGCGCGTCCTCGGCGTCGTCCTCGCCCGCGAGCGTCTCCCTGACCACGGCAGGCACGCCGAGCCCTGGAAACCACTCCGCCAGCGTCTCTGCCACCTCTTCGGCGTCGTCCCGCTCGGCGAACACCAGCAACTGCCTCATGGACGAAAAGCCTAGAGGTCGGCCCCGCTTCCTCGTTCGCCAGGCCGGAGCGGCGTAGATTGCTACCGTAGACGTATGACGGCCGAAGCGGTGATCCCGGAGATGAAGCCTCCCTCGCTGCCCGACTGGGTCTTTCCTCCGCCGGAAGGGTTCGTCGCGGAGGACCTCGATCACATTCCGGAATTGCCTGCGCACACTGAGTTGATTGACGGAAGCTTGGTGTTCGTGAGCCCACAGCGCGACTTCCATACGTCGATCATGTACGTCCTTCAGAAGGGTCTGCTCGAAAGCGTCCCCACAGGGCACAGGGTGCGTAGGGAGATGGGCGTCAAACTGGGCCCCAGCCAGCGGCCGGAGCCTGACATGCTGGTTCTCGGGCCGGAGACCACGATCGAGCGGGACACCACCTTCTTCGAGGCCAGGCACGTCCTTCTGGTCGCCGAAGTCGTGTCGCCCGACTCGGCGGTGCGCGACCGTAAGCGCAAGCCACAGCTCTACGCGGAAGCGGGCATCAAGCACTTCTGGCGCGTCGAGAACGACGCGGACCGCATCGTCGTCTACGTCTACGAGCTCGATCCCGCCACGGCCGCCTACGCGCTCACCGGCATCCACCACGACAGGCTGAAGCTCACCGTGCCGTTCGACCTCGACATCGACCTCACCGAGATCGACCGGCTCTGACCGGGGCCCGACGACACGACGCCGGGCATGACGAAGGGGCCCGAGGTGATCCTCGGGCCCCTTCGTCGTGTCCGGGCCTACGCCCCGCGCAGCTGGGCGCCGACGCGGTCGGCGGCCATCGCGACGGCCGCGTCGCGGGCGGCGGTGGTCTCCTCCACCGTCAGCGTGCGGTCGGCGGCGCGGAAGCGCAGCGTGTAGGCCAGCGACTTGTTGCCCTCGCCCACCTGCGCCCCGGTGTAGACGTCGAACAGCCGCACCGCCTCCAGCAGCTCGCCCGCACCGTCACGCAGCGCCGCCTCGACGTCCGCGACGGGAGTCCAGTCGGGGACGATCAGCGCGACGTCCTGAGTGGCGACCGGGTAGGAGGAGACGGGAGGCGTCTCGACCGGGCCCGGCATGGCCTGCTCCAGGCGGGTCAGCTCCAGCTCCATCGCGCTGGTGCGCGGCGGCAGGCCGTACGCCTCGACCACCCTGGGGTGGAGCTCGCCCGCGTGGCCGACGAGCACATCGCCCACGTAGAGGGCGGCGCACCTGCCGGGATGCCACGGCTCGTGCTGGTCGGCGACCACGGTGACGTCCACGCGCGCCTCCCCGGCCACCAGCCGGGCCGCCTGGACGGCATCGGCCCACGTGGCCTGGCGGCCCTTGCCCCACCAGCCGGAGCGCTCGAACTCGCCCGCCAGGACGACGGCGACCCGCTGCGGCTGCCTGGGCAGCGCCGCCTCGATCGACTGGAGCTCCTCGGGCGAGGGGCGGTGGTCGACGCCGAGCACGGGCGCCTTGGCGGGCGCGCCCTCGACGGGCCGGTAGACCAGGCCCGTCTCGAAGAGCGCCACGTCGCCGAAGCCGCGGCCCACGTTGCGTACCAGCGTCTTGAGCAGGCCGGGCAGCAGCGTGGTGCGCAGCAGCGGCTCGTCCTCCGACAGCGGGTTGGCCAGCCGCACGGCTCGGCGGCGCTCGTCGCCGTCCGGCAACTGCAGGTGATCGAGGTCGCGCTCGCCGATGAACGGGTAGGCGAGCACCTCGACGTAGCCCGCGCCGGCCAGCGCGCGGCCGACCCGCCTGCGCAGGCGCTGCGCCTCGGTCAGCCCCGCTCCCGCGGGCGCCTTGGGCAGGATCGAGGGCAGGTCGGCGTAGCCCTCGAGCCGGATGACCTCTTCGGCCAGGTCGTTGGGGTCGGTCAGGTCGGGACGCCACGACGGCGGCGTCACGGTGATCATGTCGTCGCCCGTCACCGCCAGCAGCCCGTCGGTGTCGCCGCCCGACACCACGCCCGTGGCGTCGACTCCGCCGCGCTGCGGCGCGGGGTCGGCGCCCGCCACGACCTCGCAGCCCACCTGCTCCAGGCGGGTGACGACCGTCTCACGCGAGTACGGCACGCCGGCCACGTCGCCGGGGTGCGAGGTCGGAATCGCGATCCGCACCCGCGACACCTCGGTCTGGGCATGCGTCACGCCGGGAACCTCGGTGGCCCCGCCGAGCGAGGTCAGCAGCTGCACCGCCCGCCACGAGGCGACCAGCGGCAGCTCGCGGTCGACGCCGCGCTCGAAGCGCTTGGACGCCTCCGACACCAGGTTGTGCCTGCGGGACATGCGGGCAGTGCCGGTGGCGGAGAAGTGGGCCGCCTCGATCACGATGTCGGTCGAGGCGTCGGAGATCTCGGTGCGCAGGCCGCCCATGGTGCCGGCCATCGAGATCGCGCCCGATCCGTCGGTGATCAGGATGTCGTCGGTGTCGAGCTTGCGGACGACGTGGTCGAGGGTCTCCAGCGTCTCGCCCTGCGCCGCGCGCCGTACGACGATCTCGCCGGTCAGCTTCGAGCGGTCGAAGGCGTGCAGCGGCTGGCCGAGCTCCAGCATCACGTAGTTGGTGACGTCGACGGCCAGCGACACCGGTCGCATGCCCGCCCTGGTGAGCCTGGTCCGCATCCACAGCGGGCTGGGCGCCGACGGGTCGAAGTCGCGCACCTCGCGCAGCACGAACCTGTCGCACGCGGTCGGGTCGCCGATCGAGGCGGGGTAGGACGCCTCGGTGTCGGCGGGCAGCTCGACGGCCGCGGGGTCGTGGAAGGCCACGCCGAAGGCGACGGCGGCCTCGCGCGCCACGCCCCTGATCGACAGGGAGTAGCCGATGTCGGGGGTGATCTCCAGCTCGAGCACGTCGTCGCGCAGGCCGAGCAGCTCCACCACGTCGGTGCCGATCGGGGTGTCCTTGGGCAGGACCATGATGCCGTCGTGGTCGTCGCCCAGGCCGAGCTCACGCTCGGAGCAGATCATGCCCTCGGACAGCCGCCCGTAGGTCTTGCGCGCGCCGACCTCGAAACCACCCGGCAGCACGCCGCCGGGCAGCACGACGGGCACGCGGTCGCCGGCCACGAAGTTGCTGGCGCCGCAGACGATCTGGCGCGGCTCTGCCTCGCCGACCTCGACCATGCAGTGGCGGATCGGCTTCTTGAAGCCGGTCAGCTCCTCGACGGTGAGCACCTCGCCGACGACGACGTTCTTCACGTCGTGGCCGTGGGAGGTGATGCTCTCGAGCTTGAGGCCTGCGGCGGTGAGCTTGTCCGCCACCTCGTGCGCGGTGACGGCGGGGAGGTCGACGTGCTCCCGCAGCCAGGAAAGCGGGACCTTCATCAGATCTCCATTCCGAACGGGAGGGTGAAGCGGACGTCGCCCTCGACCATGTCACGCATGTCTTCGGCGTTGTGGCGGAACATCAGCGTCCGCTCGATGCCCATGCCGAAGGCGAAGCCGGAGTACTTGCGCGGGTCGACGCCGCAGGCGACGAGCACGCGCGGGTTGACCATGCCGCAGCCGCCCCACTCGATCCAGCCCTCGGACTTGCAGGTGCGGCACGGCGGGTTGCCCGGGACGGCCGAGGCGCCCCTGCACACGAAGCACTTCAGGTCCATCTCGGCCGAAGGCTCGGTGAAGGGGAAGTAGTTGGGCCTGAACCTGGTCGTGATGCCCTCGCCGAACATGACCTCGGCGAACCTGTCGAGCGTGCCCTTCAGGTGGGCCATCGTCAGGCCCTCGTCGATCGCCAGGCCCTCGACCTGGTGGAAGACGGGCGTGTGGGTGGCGTCGAGCTCGTCGGTGCGGAACACCTTGCCAGGCGAGACGACGTACACCGGCACGCCCCGCTGCAGCAGCGCCCTGATCTGCACCGGCGAGGTCTGGGTGCGCAGCACCTTGCCCGAGTCGGTGGACTCCACGAAGAACGTGTCGTGGTCGGAGCGGGCGGGGTGGTCCGTCGCGATGTTGAGCGCGTCGAAGTTGAACCACTCGCCTTCGAGCTCGGGACCCTCGGCGACCTCGTAGCCCATCGCGACGAAGGTGTCGGCGATGCGCTCCTGCATGGTCGTGAGCGGGTGGCGGGCGCCCCTCGGGGCGCGGTCCCACGGCAGCGTGACGTCGACGGTCTCCTCGACCAGGACGCGGGCGTCGCGCTCGGCCTCCAGCTCGGCCTGGCGCGCGGCGAGGGCCTCGTTGATCGCCTTGCGGGCGCCGCCGATGCGCTTGCCCGCCTCGGCGCGGGCCGCGGGCGGCAGGGCGCCGATCTCGCGGTTGGCCAGCGCGATCGGCGAGCGGTCTCCGGCGTGCGCGAGGCGCACCTGCTTGAGTTCGTCGAGGTCGCCCGCCGCCTTGATCGCGGCGACGGCGTCGGCCTCCGTGCGCGCCAACTCGTCGGCGTGCAGAGGGGTGACCTCGACGGGGTCGTAGTCAGACAAGAGAGAGCTCCGTATCCAGGGCTTGAGCGGACCCGAGTCTAGTCGGATCGGCAGGAAGGGTCGTGCGCGGCGACACCTGCCTGTGGAAAACGGGAGGCCGCGCGCCGCGCCTGTGGAAAGCCCGTCGGGGTCCTTGCTCGCCGTACGTCAGGCGAAGTCGGGGGTCCCGGCGGGCATGGTAAATCGGAACTCAGCCCCGCCCTCGGGCGCCCGCTGCACGGTGATCGTGCCGCCGTGGGCCTCGACCAGGCCCTTCACGATGAACAGGCCAAGACCCGTGCCGCCGCGCCTGCGGCTGTTGCCTCGCCAGAACTGCCTGAACACGCGCGGAGCCAGCTCGGGCGCGACGCCCTCGCCCTGGTCTCGCACGGACACGGCAACTCCCCAGCCGACGGATTCGATGTCGATCGTGACGGTGCCCCTACCGTGGCGCACCGCGTTCTCCACCAGGTTACCGAGAATCTGGTCGATCTTGTCGCCGTCGAGCCACATCTCGGGCAGCTCGTCGGCGACCGACAGCCTGAAGCGGCTCTCCGGCTCCCCCGCGGCCACCCTGCCTGCGATGATCTTGCGGGCTCGGGCGGGGATGTCGACGACGGCCCGGTGGATCTCCAGCCGCCCCGACTCGATCCTGGAGACGTCGAGCAGCTCGGTGATCAGCCTGGTGACCCTGTCGGCGTCGTTGTTGACCGTCTCCAGCATCACGAGCTTCTGCTCTTCGGTGAAGCGCGACCACTTGGCCAGCAGCGTCGCGGTGAACCCCTTGACGCTGGTGAGCGGGGAACGCAGCTCGTGGGCGACGGTGGAGACCAGGTCGGCTCGGCTGCGTTCCAGCCTGGCCCTCGCGCCGCCGTCCCTCAGCGTGATCGTGACGCGCGTGACGTCGCCGCCGCGCTCGGGCTCGCGCACCAGCCTGGCCGACACGTGCAGCTCCTGCCCGCCGGGCAGGTGCAGCGGCCGCTCGGGCACCCTGGTCCTGGTGCGCAGGCCGCCGTCGGGGTCGAGGCACTTCCACCACTCGCGGCCGTCGTGGTCGCGGAACGGGAACACCTCGTTGAGGTCACCGCCGACCGCGCGCTCACGGCTGACGCCGGTGAGCCTGGCCGCGGCCCTGTTGACGGCGAGGACCACGCCGAAGCGGTCGGTCACGATGAGGCCGTCGGGAAGGTCGTCGATCGGCACCGTGCACGCCGGATCGGCCGCTCGCCAACCGGTATCTTCGCCCTGCACGAACCCCGCCTCCTCGACCTACAAGGGCGACAATAGCGGGTTTCGCACGCCCGAGGGCACCCGCGCACATGCCGCGAACCCCTGTACGGCACCGGTTTTCCGCCGTTCGCCACCCACCGTGCACGACCATCGCCGAGCCGCCACCCACCGTGCACGGCAACCCCAGACACACCATTCATCGTGGACGGCCACGACCGTCCCGTGCCCACCAGAGGCGCGGCTACTCACTCCCGCAAGAAGACAGCACATCGCGCACGGCCACCGCCGCACCCGATGCGCGGCCCTCCACTCGTTCGAGGAAACGGCACATCGCGCACGGCCACCACCCGCCCGATACGCGAGCCCCCACCCGTTCGAGGAAACGGCACATCGCGCACGGCCACCACCCGCCCGATACGCGAGCCCCCACCCGTTCAGGGAGACGGCACATCGTGTAGGGCCATCGCCCGCCCGATGGGTGGGCGCCCAGCTGTCCAGCGAGGCGGCGAACAAGTTCGCCGGCGGGCCGAGATGACGAGGCAGGCACCCCCACCCGTCGGGAGCGAACCTCACCCGGCGAGCGCGACCGGTCCCGCCGGGCGGCCGTCCGCGCGCGAGGCCGTCCTGCCTGGCGGTCGCGCGTCCCGTCGGTCCGCCTGGTGGGCGCGTGTCACCCGCCCGTCCGCCGGGCGGTCGCGTGTCACCCGCCGGTCCGCCGGGCGGTCGCGTGTCACCCGCCGATCCGCCGGGCGGTCGCGTGTCAGCCGGCCGTCTGCCGGGCGATCATGCCCCGCGGGTCGGCCGTGCGGGGTCAGGCGTTGCGCTGGGCCCTGGCCGAGGCGTACAGGCACACCGCGGCCGCCGTCGCCAGGTTGAGGCTCTCGGCCTGCCCGTAGATCGGCACCCGCACCACGTCGTCGGTGAGCGCCAGGATCTCCTCCGGCAGCCCCCACGCCTCGTTGCCGAACACCCATGCCGTCGGGCCCGACAGGTCGACGTCGTCCAGCGTGTGCTTGCCCGCCCCGTCGGCAGCCAGCACCCGCAGCCCGCTGTCCTTCAGCCGCTGAACGGCCTGGGCGACCGGCGAGCCGATCACCACGGGCAGGTGGAACAGGCTGCCCGCGCTCGCCCTGACGCACTTGCCGTTGTAAGGGTCGACCGAGGCGTCGGTGAACACCACGGAGTCGGCGCCCGCCGCGTCAGCCGTACGCATCACGGTGCCCGCATTTCCCGGGTCACGCACGTGCGCGAGCATCGCCACCAGCCGCGCCCGCGAGGTGACGGCCTCCTCCAGCGGGGTGTGCACGAACCGGCAGATCGCCACCAGGCCCTGCGGTGTCACCGTCTGGGCCAGCTCGGCCATCACCTCGCCGCTGGCCCGCTGGACCGGGACGCCCTTGAGCAGGGCCTCGCTGATGAGGTCGCCGTGGCGTAGCTCGGCCTCGGCGGTGGTGAACAGCTCGACGACGACGTCGTCCAGCCTGAGCGCCTCCCGTACGGCCTGGGGTCCTTCGGCGAGGAATTTGCGGTCCTGGTCCCTGAAGGCGCGCTTGGTGAGCCTGCGCGCGGCCTTCACGCGCGGCGACTTCACGTTGGTCAGTTCGGATCCCGCCATGCTCCAGTCCCCCACTCGTCGAACGCTCGTGCCCCGCACCAGCCATTGTCCAGCCCTCGCCGCCCGCCCCCGACCATGTGAAGCGACCGGAGGGGCCGCTGGCGACGATCACGCACTTCACCGGAGACACCCTGGCGGCGGGCATTCGTCCGGCAGGCCAGTGGCACATGCCTGGAGAACCATCGCCCCCGCGGGACGCGTCCCCTCCCGGCTGACAGCCGTTCCCCGCGACCCGCTCACGCGGCGCTCGTGAGGAACCGCCGCCTCCGGCCCGACAGAGCGCGCGTGGAACCGCCACCGCTTCCCGCGGGCCCGACTGCCCGGCGCTCATGGGGAGCCCTCCAGGCGAGCGCCCCTGTGGCCGAGGGCTCAGGGTCCTCAAGGGGACGCGCGGCGGCCCGGTACCGGGTGCGGACGTCACGCGTACAGGTCCGCGGGGCCTGTCGGCCGCCGTGAGACCCGTGGGCCGCCGCGAGCGCGAGTCCGTCCGGGCAAACGAAACGGGCCCACCGACGGGGCGGTGGGCCCGTGAAGACCGTGTGGAACGATCAGCCCGCAGCCGGAGCGTTCACGTTCGCCGGCAGAGCCTTCTTCGCGGCCTCGACCAGCGTCGCGAAGGTCTGGCTGTCGTTGACCGCCATGTCGGCGAGGATCTTGCGGTCGACCTCGATGTTGGCCAGACGCAGACCCTGGATCAGACGGTTGTAGGTGATGCCGTTCTGACGGGCCGCCGCGTTGATCCGCTGGATCCACAGGCGGCGGAAGGCGCCCTTGCGGTCCTTGCGGTCACGGTAGGCGTAGGTCATCGAGTGGAGCATCTGCTCCTTGGCCTTGCGGTACAGCCTGGACCGCTGGCCACGGTAACCGCTCGCCCGCTCGAGGACGACCCTGCGCTTCTTCTTGGCGTTGAGCGCCCGCTTCACGCGTGCCATGTTCTATCTCCCCGGGGACTTGCGCTACTTAGCGAGCAGCTTCTTGATCTTCTTGGAGTCAGCGTCGGAAACGACGACTTCATTCTTGAGACGGCGCGTCAGCGTGGACGACTTCCACTCGTTGTAGTGCGCGCGGCTGGCGCGACGGCGCTTGAGCTTGCCGGTGCCGGTAAGCCGGAACCGCTTCTTCGCACCGCTGTGCGTCTTCATCTTCGGCATCTCGCCGTCTCTCCTCAATTCGTCCGTGCCAACATCCCGGGCCGGTGCGGGCCGGCCCGGTTGCGGCTGTGTTCCTCTGGCGCTGGCTGGGTTGCCTGTAAGGCTAACCCGAACTGCGGGTCACTCTTCCGGTACGGAAGGCTCCTCGCCGCCACGCTGTGCCTTGGCCGCTGCCTTTTCGGCCTTGGCCTCGGCCTTCTTCTTGTGCGGACCGATCACCATGATCATGTTACGGCCGTCCTGCTTGGGCTGGGACTCGACGAAGCCGAGCTCCGTGACGTCCTCGGCCAGCCTCTGCAGGAGCCTGAAGCCCAGCTCGGGACGCGACTGCTCACGCCCGCGGAACATGATCGTGACTTTGACCTTGTCTCCCGCCTTGAGGAACCGCACCACGTGACCCTTCTTGGTCTCGTAGTCGTGCGGGTCGATCTTCGGCCGGAGCTTGATCTCCTTGATGATCGTGTGCGCCTGATTCTTGCGCGCCTCGCGCGCCTTCATCGCGGACTCGTACTTGAACTTGCCGTAGTCCATGAGCTTGCACACGGGCGGACGAGCCGTGGCCGCGACCTCGACGAGATCGAGGTCGGCCTCCTGGGCGAGCTTCAGGGCGTCGTGGATGGAGACGATGCCGACCTGCTCACCGTTCGGGCCGACGAGGCGAACCTCGGGCACACGGATGCGCTCGTTGATGCGGGGCTCAGTGCTGATGGGGCCTCCTAGGTTGCGATCCCTACGCGCTCGATCGTGCCGGGCATCCGCACGCGTGTAAACGCGAAAATGCCCCGCACGTCGCGCATGCGGGGCCACTGAGCTCACCGGCTCAGCGGCCGTAAGCTCCCCGGAGTAAGTCCGGCGTGATCCTGGACCTGGACGCCTCGTGGCGACTCAGGTGGGAGGGAGACCTCCGCTTGCGCGTCCAGCAGGCATGCCGGACCGATCAGGGAGCTACGTTACCACAACCACGGGAGTTCTTCGAATCATCCCGTCGCCCGTGACTTTTCCCGGACTCCACCTGGCGGGCTCACCGCAGGGCGGCGCGCCTGAGGATCTCGGCCTCGCCCGCCACGCGCATCGCCTCCACCGGCACGTCCGCGCACCCCGTCATCAGCTCCACCTGCCGCACCGCCTGGTGGAGCAGCATGGGGAACCCGCCGACCACCTTCCCGCCCTCGGCCTCGACCGCGTCGGCCAGCCGCGTCGGCCAGGGGGCGTAGACGACGTCGAACAGCGCGGGCACCCGCGCCACCTGCCCGGCGAACATGTCGGCGGCGCCGCCCGGAAGCGTGGAGACCACCAGGTCGACCTCGAGCAGAGCGTCGAGCTTGTCGAACGTCTCGACCGCCAGCGCCACCCCGAGCCGCTCGGCCACCTCGGCCGTCTCCCCGGCCCTGGCGGGATCACGCACGACGAGCGTGGCCGAGCCGGTGCCGAGCTCGCGCAGCGCGGCCAGCGCGGAGGCGGCGGTGGCTCCGCCGCCGAGGACCAGCGCCGAGCCGGGCGGGGGGATGCCCGCCTCGGCCAGAGCCTGCCGGATCCCGTAGACGTCGGTGTTGTCGCCGTGCCTGGCGCCGTCGCGGAAGACCACCGTGTTGGCCCCCCCGACCGCGACGGCCAGGTCGGAGACGGTGTCGAGCAGCGGGAGCACGGCGCGCTTGAGCGGCATGGTCAGCGACAGCCCTGCCCAGCCGGCGGCGTCGAGCATGGCGGGAAGCCCTGCCTCGTCGCACTCGCGCGCCTCGTAGGTCCACCCGGTCAGCCCCATGGCGGCGTAGGCCGCCCTGTGCAGGAAGGGTGAGAGCGAGTGCGTGATCGGTGAGCCCAGCACCGCCGCCCGTCCCGTGGTCCGCACACCTGCTCCTTCCGCCGCGCCATGCTCTCCAGGAGACCATCTTCCCGTACGGCCGGCCGCCCGGGCACCACCCCTGGCACGTGGCCGGGCTCCGTCCAGGGATACGCGTCACCGAGCGCGCGTGGCCGGCCGCCCCGACGGAAGGCCGCAGGAGGCGGTGGCACGCCGCGTGACACCGCCCCCTGAGCTCACCCGCCGCCGTTGCGCTCGAACTCCTGCTTGAGCTTCCAGAACTCGTCCTCGCTGGCGGTGAACTTCGTGACCCTGTTCTTGGGATCGGTCGTCACGAAGAACCTGTAGCCCTCGTCGCTCGGGTTGAGCGCCGCCTCGATCGCGTGCTCGCCGGGGTTGCTGATCGGTCCGGGTGGCAGCCCCTGGTGCTTGTACGTGTTGTACGGCGACTTGGTCTCCAGTTCGGCGTGCGAGGCGGAGATGCCGTACTTGCCGAGCGCGTACATGACCGTGCTGTCCATCTGGAGCTTCATCGGCGGCTTGAGCGCGAGCCTGTTGTAGATCACCTCGGCGATCTTCGGCATGTCCTCGTGGTTGCCGGCCTCGGCCTGAACGATGCTGGCGACCGTCATGATCTGCGCCGGCGTGTAGCCGAGCTGCTTGGCCGATTGCTCCAGGTTGGTCGCTCCCGCCGCCTGCGTGTAGCGGTCGACCATCTGGGTGAGCATCTGGGTGGGGCTGGCGTTGGGCTCGAACTCGTAGGTCGCGGGGAAGGCGTAACCCTCCAGGCCTCTGGCATAGGACGGCAGGCCGATGGCCTCCTTGTCCTTGGCCGCCTCGACGAACGCCTTCCTCGGCTTCTTGGTCTGTTTGGCCAGGATGTCGAAGACCTCGCTGAGCCGTACGCCTTCCTTGATCAGGATGGTGTTCTGCAGCTTCTTGCCCGACACGAGCGCCTCGACGGCGGCGGCGGCGGACATGCCCTTCTTCAGGGTGAACTGGCCGGGCCGCAGCTCCGAACTCTTGCCCGCGGCGGCGATGGCGTTGGTGAAGGCCCGCTCGCTGGCCACCACGCCCTGGGCCTGCAGGGTCTTGGCGACGTCGGTGGCGTTCTGGCCCTCCTTGACCTGGATCACCACTTCGGTGGTGCCAGGTCCCTTGAAGTCGTCGGGCACCAGCGCGTCGCTGAGCCACAGGTAGCCGTAGTAGCCGCCACCGCCGAGGATGCCCACGAGGACGATCACGGCGAGTAGCGGGGCGAGGAATCCGCCGCGGTTGCGGCGCCTGCGCCTGCGGCGGCCACGCCCGTTCTTGCCGGAACCGCGGGAGCGGCCCCTGGCCCGACCTTCGTCGTCCTCGGCGCCTAGCAGAAAGTCCATATCGAGATCGTTCATAGATGCGGTGGCCAATCTCCCGGTACGAGCGGCCTGGCGTCAAGGGGGTGTGCCAAACCGGTGGGGGTTACCGAGCCGAACGAGGGGATCCGCCGGCCTTTAGCCGGTGACCAGCGGTTATCACTATGGGTAGCAATGCTAGGGGATGCGGGATGCGCGAACGCCCCCACCCTGGCCCTTGGCCTCGGCGGGACTAAGAGGGTCCCGATGAGCATCAATGTGTCCCGAGGTAGTCGTTCAGCTCTTCCCGGTATCTCACGAACTCACTCTCTTTGTCGGTGAATTTCGTGATTCTATGCGCCGGGTTCGTTGTGACAAACCAGTTCCAGTCTCCCTTGGCCGGGTTGAGCGCCGCCAGCAGCGCCTTCTCCCCCGGGTTGGCGATCGGCCCAGGAGGCAGCCCCTTGTGCCGGTAGGTGTTGTACCGGGAGCGCACCATGGTGTCCGCGTGCGACACCTTCAGCGTCCGCCGGTTGAGCGCGTACGTGATGGTGGCGTCGAGCTGGAGCGGGGTGCCGCCCCTGAGCCGGTTGTAGATCACTCTAGCGATCTTCGGATAGTCGCCGTCCCTGCCGCCCTCGGCCTGGACCAGGCTGGCAACGGTGACGGCCTCCAGGGGCGTGAGCTTGACCCGCGCCGCGCGCGACTCCAGGGCGATGCCGGTGGCCTCCTGCTTGAAGCGGGTGACCATCTGCCGCAGCAGGTCGCTCGCCGTGGTGCCGGGCTCGACCTCGTAGGTCGCCGGGTACAGGAAGCCTTCGAGACCGCGCGCGTAGCCCGGCAGGCCGAGGGTCGGCACCCTGGCGGTCTGGAAGTCCTTGAGCGGGATGCCCGACTGCCTGGCCAGGTGCGGCAGCGCCTCGGCCAGCCGCATGCCGTCGGGCAGCGTGACGCGCTTGACCACCCGCGAGCCAGGAGTCAGCAGCAGGTCGAGCGCCGCGCCCGCGGCCATCCGCTTGCGCATCACGTAGGAACCGGGATACAGGCTGGCCGCTTTGGAACGTTCCTCTGCGATGTTGGCGAACGACCTGGCGCTCGCCACCACGCCCGCGTCGGCCAGGAGCGCGCCGATGTCACCCGCGCTGGCGCCCGGGTCGATCCGGACGGTGACCGTGCCCGCCCCGGCCCCCTCGAAGTCGTCGGGCATGACGTACGGCTTGAGCACGACGAAGCCCGCGGCGCCGAGAGCCAGCACCGAGGCGGCCGCGCCGCCCGCCAGCACTCCGGCCTTGCGCACGGCCCTGTCCCTGCCCCGGAAGACGAGCTCGTCCACCGGGTCCGCGAGCGGGATGACCCTGCCCGCGGCGGGCATGTCAGGACCGTCGTCACCGGTCTCGTCCTCGCCGTCGGCGGGCCTGGCGAAGGGGATGACCTCGGCCAGCGAGTCACCGTCGTCGTCGGGCCCTCGCGCGGAAGGCAGCTCGGCGACCGGCAGCGGAGCGGTGTCGTCCAGGGAGTAGCCCGGCCTCGAGCCGGGTCCCTCGTCGTCCGGCCCGCTCACCGGGCAGCCCCGTCGTCCGCCCCTGTGGGCGGATCGACGGGTCTGCCTGGTGGTCTGTCCGTGGCTCTTTCCGCGTCGAGAGCGTCCTGCAACAGCACGACGGCTGCCGCCTGGTCGACGACGGAACGCTGCTTCTTGGCCTTGACGCCGCTGGCGCGCAGCCCCTGCTGGGCTGCGACCGTGGTCAGGCGCTCGTCGAACAGCCGGACGGGCACGGGCGCCAGCCGTACGGCGAGGTCGGCGGCGAAGGAGCGCGCCAACGCCGCGGCCTGGCCCTCACGTCCCGACAGCGACGTGGGCAGCCCGACGATCACCTCGATCGCCGCGTGCTCGTCGGCCAGGACCGCGATGCGGTCGAGGTCGCCCGCACCGCGTCTGACGGTCTCCACCGGAGTGGCCAGCATCCCCGAGGGGTCGCTGCGGGCCACTCCGATGCGTACTGACCCGACGTCGACGCCGAGTCGCGCGCCGAACCGCATGTCAGGCGAGCTGACCCGCGATGGTCTCGTCGACCACGCGCAATGCCTCGTCGATCGACTCAGGACGGGTGCCCCCGCCCTGAGCGACATCGTCCTTGCCGCCACCGCCACCCCCAAGCGCCTTGGCGGCGACGCCGACCAGAATTCCGGCCTTGAGCCCCCGCTCGCGCCCCGCCTCGTTGACCGCGGCAACCACCACAGGCCGGTCAGACGGAACGCCGGCGAGCACGACGACCGCCGGACGGTCGCCAGGGAACCTGCCGCGCACGTCAAGCGCGAGCTTACGCAGATCATCGGGCCCGGTTCCATCAGGCGCGCGGTGCGTCACGATGGATACTCCGTGCAGGTCACGGGCCTGTGCGGCCAGGTCGCCCGCGATCTGGAGCACCTGGGCCGAGCGCAGCTTCTCCAGGTCCTTCTCCGCCGTGCGCAGCCGGGAGACGATGCCCTCGATGCGCTCGGGCAGCTCCTCGCGGCGCACCTTGAGCTGCTCGGTCACCTGGGCGACCAGCAGCGACTCGCGGGCCAGGAAGCGGAAGGCGTCGATGCCGACCAGCGCCTCGACGCGGCGCACGCCCGCGCCCACCGACTGCTCGCCCAGCACCTTGACCAGGCCGAGCTGGCCGGAGCTGTGGACGTGGGTGCCGCCGCACAGCTCGCGGGAGTAGTCGCCGATCTCCACGACGCGGACCTCGTCGCCGTACTTCTCGCCGAACATGGCCAGCGCGCCCATCGCCCTGGCCTCGGCCTGGGAGGTGTAGAAGGCGTTGACCTTGAGGTCGTTGATGAGGACGGCGTTGACCTCGTCCTCGACGTCGCGCAGCATGCTGGGCGCGACCGCCCCGGCGGCGGTGAAGTCGAAGCGGAAGCGGCCGGGAGAGTTCTCCGAGCCCGCCTGCGCGGCCGACTCGCCCAGGGCGTTCTTGAAGCCGCGGTGCACGAGGTGGGTGGCGCTGTGGCTGCGCGAGATCGCCTTGCGGCGCTCGACGTCGACCTCGGCCTGCACCTCGTCGCCCACCCGCAGCTCGCCCGAACGGATCTTGCCCCTGTGGACGACCAGGCCCTTGATCGGCGACTGGACGTCGAGCACGTCGACGTGCGCGCCCGAGGTGCGCAGCACGCCCTGGTCGGCGAGCTGGCCGCCGCCCTCGGCGTAGAAGGGGGTACGGCCCAGCACGACCTCGACGCTCGTGCCCGCGCCCGCCGCCGGTACCGAGGCGCCGTCGACGAGGATGCCGACGACGCTGGACTCCGCGGTGGTCAGGTCGTAGCCGAGGAAGTCGACCGTGCCGGCCTTCTCCAGCAGCTGGCCGAAGACGGAGATGTCGGCGTTGCCGGTCTTCTTGGCCGCCGCGTCGGCCTTGGCGCGCTCGCGCTGCTCCTTCATCAGGCGGCGGAAGCCCTCTTCGTCGACCTTCAGACCCTGCTCGGCCGCCATCTCCAGCGTGAGGTCGATGGGGAAGCCGTAGGTGTCGTGGAGCTGGAAGGCCTGGTCGCCGGAGAGCGTGCTGCCGGCCTTGCGCTTGGTCTCCTCGACGGCGACGTCGAAGATGGCGGTGCCGGTGCGCAGCGTGCCGAGGAAGGAGGCCTCCTCGGCGTCGATGACCGCGTGGATCTGCGGCGCGTCGTTCTTCAGCTCGGGGTACTGCTCGCCCATGACGTCGATGGCGACCGAGGTCAGCTCGTGCATGTAGCGCTCCTCGCCCGAGCCGAGCAGGCGCAGGTTGCGGATGGAGCGGCGCAGGATGCGGCGCAGCACGTAGCCGCGGCCCTCGTTGCTCGGCGCGACGCCGTCGGCGACCAGCATGGTGCCGGTGCGGACGTGGTCGGCGACCACGCGCAGGCTGACGTCGGCGCGCGGGTCGCGGCCGTAGCGCGCCCTGGTGAGCTCGGCGGCCTTGTCGAGGATCTTGTAGGTGGTGTCGATCTCGTAGATGTTGTCGACGCCCTGCAGGATCGCCGCCATGCGCTCGAGGCCCATGCCGGTGTCGATGTTCTTGGCGGGGAGCTCGCCCGCGATGTCGAAGTCGGTCTTGCTGCGGACCACGCTGAGCTGGTCCTGCATGAAGACGTTGTTCCAGACCTCGAGGTAGCGGTTCTCGTCGGCGATGGGCCCGCCCTCGCGTCCGTACTCGGGCCCGCGGTCGTAGTAGATCTCCGAGCAGGGCCCGCCGGGGCCCGGCACGCCCATGCTCCAGTAGTTGTCCTCCAGGCCGCGGCGCTGGATGCGGTCGGCGGGGACGCCGACCTTGTTGTGCCAGATGTCGAAGGCCTCGTCGTCGTCGAGGTAGACGGTCGCCCAGAGCCTGTCCTCGGGGAAGCCGAAGCCGCCCTCCGACTCAGGCTTGGTCAGCAGCTCCCAGGCGTAGGGGATCGCCAGTTCCTTGAAGTAATCGCCGAAGGAGAAGTTGCCGAGCATCTGGAAGAACGTCGCGTGCCTGGTGGTCTTGCCCACCTCGTCGATGTCGGGCGTGCGCACGCACTTCTGCGCGCTGGCCAGCCGGACCGCCGGAGGCTTGCGCTGCCCCAGGAAGTACGGCTTGAAGGGCACCATGCCCGCAGGCACCAGGAGCAGCGTCGGGTCCTCAGCGATCAGGCTGGCCGAGGGCACGACCTTGTGCCCACGCTCCTCGAAGAAGCGCAGGAAGCGGCGGGCGATCTCTGCCGACTCCATATCAGCGGCCATCCTTTGCGTTAGTGGGTTGTGTCAGGGTTGTCGAGCCCGAAGCGGGATCGCAACTCGATTTCGCGGTCGGCGGCCTCGCCGAGCGCGTCGGAGGTAAAGTCTCTCACTTGCAGCAGCAGCCCGCTGGCGCCGTCGGCGGCGCGGCGAGCCACGTGGTCGGGTTTGAGCGCCTGCAGCTTGCGCATCACCCAGACGGCGCCGAACGCGCCGAGCGCCATGTAGAACAGCCGCCTGATCATCGCCGCCGCCTGCTGCGCGGGTGCTTGCGCGCCTCGATGGCCCTGCGCACGCCGTGGCTGAGCGCGGAGACCCTGATGAGCGGGCCGGTGAAGATGGTCTGCGTGACGGCGCTGAGCTTGGCGGCGTGCCCGCTGACCTGCTTGACGTCCCTGGTGATGGCCTCGACGGCGACGAGCTGCCTGTTGGCCTCGTTGACCGTCATGCTCATGTCCTCCAGCAGCGGGACGACCCGCTCGTTGAGGTCGGCGACCAGCTTGGTGGTCTCCCTGAGCAGGCGGGCGAGCTTGACGAGCACCATGGCCAGAAAGCAGACGAGGATCGCCCAGGCCATGGCGACGATCAGCCCGGCCAGTTCTCCTGCGGTCAGCATCAGCGGATCCGTCCCCGTTGGCGTCGTGGAATGGAGAAGACCCTATCGTGCCTGATACAACGCGACGGCCTGCCTGCGGCATGTCGCGCGATCGTCTCATCCCGGCGGCGACCAGGAGGTGGCGACCAGCTCGACCTCGAAGCCCTGCTCGTTCTCCAGGTAGGCGGCGTAGTGGGCGGGTCCGCCCGCGTGCGGGTGCCGGTCGGCGAACATCAGCCGCCAGCCGTGCGCTCCGGCCTCCGCCGCGATCGCGTCGACGTCGTCGGCGTGGAAGGCCAGGTGGTTGAGGCCTGGCCGCATCCTGTCGTACGGCTCGCGCACCCGCGCGGGGGACTCCTCCACGACGACGTAGGTCGCCCCGTGCCGCCACGACCTGCCGCCTTCCCATTCCTGGAAGGGCTCGTAGCCGAGCCGGGCGAACAGCCAGGTGAAACCGGGCAGCACCGCGTCCAGCGACTCGACCCACAGCTCGACGTGGTGCAGGGTCACGACGATCCCCTCAGGAAGTCGCGGATCCTCCCCCAGCGCTCGGCGACGCCTGCCTCGGCTCCGTGCCTGGTCGGCTCGTAGTAGCGGCGCTCACGGACCTCCTCGGGCGCGTAGTCCTGACGGACCAGGCCGTGCTCGAAGTCGTGCGGGTACTTGTAGCCCTTGCCGTGGCCGAGCTTGGCGGCGCCCGGGTAGTGGGCGTCGCGCAGGTGGCCGGGCACCTGGCCGATCAGGCCGCGCCGCACGTCCTCGCCGGCGGCGCCGATGGCCTTGACCACGGCGTTGGACTTGGGCGCCAGCGCGCAGTGGATGACGGCGTGGGCCAGGTTGATGCCCGCCTCGGGCAGCCCGATGAGCTGGACGGCCTGGGCGGCGGCGACCGCGGTCTGCAGGCAGGTGTTGTCGGCCATGCCGACGTCCTCGGAGGCGAAGATGACGATCCTGCGGGCGATGAATCTCGGGTCCTCGCCCGCCTCGATCATGCGGGCGAGGTAGTGGAGCGCGGCGTCGGCGTCGGAGCCGCGCATCGACTTGATGAAGGCGCTGATGACGTCGTAGTGCTGGTCGCCCTGGCGGTCGTAGCGGACGGCCGCCTTGTCGACCGCCTTCTCCACGACCTCGACGGTGATGTCGCCTGCCAGCAGGGCCGCGGCCTCGAGGTAGGTCAGCGAGCGGCGCGCGTCGCCGCCCGCCAGGCGTACCAGGTGCTCGAGCGCCTCGGGGGCGAGGGTGTTGCGGCCCGCGAGGCCGCGCTCGTCGGTGACGGCCCGCTCGAGGACGGCGCGGATGTCGTCGTCGGACAGCGACTCGAGGGTGAGCAGCAGGGAGCGCGACAGCAGCGGCGAGATCACGGAGAAGAAGGGGTTCTCGGTGGTGGCGCCGATGAAGGTGACCCACCTGTTCTCCACGGCGGGCAGCAGGGCGTCCTGCTGGGCCTTGTTGAAGCGGTGGACCTCGTCGACGAACAGCACGGTCTGCCGTCCCGTCATGCCGAGTTCGCGGCGGGCGTTGTCGATGGCCGCCCTGACGTCCTTCACGCCCGCCGACACCGCGGAGATCTCGACGAAGCGCCGCTTGGTGACTCCCGCGACGACGTAGGCGAGCGTGGTCTTGCCGGTGCCGGGAGGACCCCACAGGAACAGCGACATGGGCGCCTCGCTCTCCACGAGCCTGCGCAGCGGCGTGCCCTGGCCCAGCAGGTGGCGCTGGCCGAGCACCTCGTCGAGCGTGCGGGGGCGCATCCGCACCGCAAGGGGCTGTGGGGTGGCCTCCTCAGCGGCCGAATCGAACAGACTCTCCACAAAACGAGCCTACAGGCCCCACACTGCCCTGGCGCCCGAATCCCCTGCTCGGAACACGTAGTAGCCCGCCGCCACGGCCAGCACCACCGTCACCGCCGTCACCGCCGTCGAGACCCACGCGGGCACGTTCGTCTTGGTGCGCGCCAGGTAGACCGACAGCAGGGAGGCGACGCCGAGGGAGGCGGTGGTCAGCAGCAGGGGCAGGGCGAAGCTCTGGTGCTCGGCGATGCGCCGGCCCAGTTCCCCCTCCACCTGGGAGAAGCGCGCCTCCTTCAGCGCGCCGCCGCTCTGGCGGGCGGCGAAGACCGCGGCGGGCGCGGCGACGGCGAGCAGCACCACCGCCCATCCGAGGTGCGGCCTGATGCGGGGCACGAGGGCGTGGGCGGCTGAGACGCCGGCCAGCAGCGGGGTCAGCACCACTGCGAAGTGGATGATCAGCGGGTGAGCGGGCAGACCGAGGATCTCGTTGAACATTTTACGACTCCGTTCTCATATGACTACGGATCCCACCACGCCGCGGTTCACCGAGACCGGTTTCTCATCTACTTCTCAGGACATACACCCCATCTGTCGCTCCAGCTCCTTACGTCCAGCACATTCCCAAGCCCGATAGCATGCGCGGAGCAGTTTGGTCATGTGTCGGCAAACGTGGAGGAAATACCGGTGAGCGGCGAAGACCGCCAGAGCCAGCTGGCGCGGGAGCACAAGGAGCGGCAGGCGCAGCGTGCGGCCGAGCAGGCCGCGAAGGCCAAGCGGAACACCTTCATCGGCGCGGGAGTGGCGGTGGCACTCGTGGCGGGCGGCATCGTCGCGGCGACCACGATGCTCGGCACGAGCGACGCCAAGCCCGTGGCCGAGGACGCGCCCTCCGCCTCCCCCAAGGCCAGCACCTCGGTGCCGGCGGTGCCGTCGGCCGCGCCCTCGGCCTCGGCGGGCCCCGTCTCGTGCACCTACACGAAGCAGAACGACCCGGCCATCCCGACCAAGTTCGTCGGCCTGCCGGGCAAGAAGCCGAACAAGAAGCTCAAGCAGATGACGATCAACACCAATCGCGGCGAGATCGTCATCGACCTGATGACCGAGCAGGCGCCGTGCACGGTCAACGCGATGGCCTTCCTGGCGAAGAAGAACTTCTTCGACAACACCAAGTGCCAGCGCCTCGTCACCCCCGACGTGTCAGGCCTGCACCTGCTGCAGTGCGGCGACCCGCTGGCCAAGGCCGACGGCGTCAACCCCACCGACGGCCAGGGCTCGTCCGGCTTCACCTACGGCGACGAGAACATCGGCATGCCGTACACCCAGGGCGTGGTCTTCGTGACGCAGCCGAGCGGCGCGGCGGGGCAGAACGGCAGCCAGTTCGCCATCTCGCTGTCCAACGACAACACCCAGATCCAGGGCGAGTACGGCGTGCTCGGCGTGGTCAGCAAGGGCATGGACATGATGCTGGGCCTGGCCAAGGACGGCAAGGACCTCATCGTCAACCCCAACGACGTCACCGGCGACGGCGGCACCACCGCGCTGAAGAACCCGCTCGTCATCAAGGACGTCCGCGTCTCCTAGTGATCCAGGTCACAGCGGTGCCGCCGCCCGGCCCGGCGAGGGCGGGGGCACGCTGGAGCAGTGACCGACACACTGCCGTTCGAGTTCTTCTTCTCCCCGGAGTTCAGCGCCGACCCCTACGCGGTCTACGCCGGACTCCGGGCGAAGGGGCCAGTCCACCCGATCGACTTCCCGCCCGGCGCCACCTCGTTCGTGGTCGTCGACTACGAGTACGCCAGGCCCGCGTTGAACGATCCGCGCCTGTCCAAGAACCTCGCGAACGGGCCTGAGTGGTTCCGCGACGCGATCTCGCAGCAGAACCCCGTGCTGGCCGACAACATGCTGATGGCCGACCCGCCCGACCACACGCGGCTGCGGCGCCTGGTGCAGAAGGCGTTCACCCCGCGCAGGATCGAGGAGCTCCGCCCGCGCGTCCAGCAGATCACCGACGAGCTGATCGACGCGTTCAGCGGCGACAGGATCGAGCTCATCGACGCCTTCGCCTTCCCTCTGCCGATCATCGTGATCTGCGAGCTGCTGGGCATCCCCGACGCCGACAGAGCCGACTTCCGCCGGTGGTCGGGCGCGCTGGTCAACCCGGCCGTCACAGAGGAGCTGGCCGCGCAGCGCGACGAGGCCGGTACGGCACTGCGCGCCTACTTCACCGGGCTGATCGCCGAGCGGCGCGCCACCCCCACCGACGACCTGGTCGGCGCGCTGGTCACCAGCACGGAGCTGAGCGAGCAGGAGCTGCTCTCGACGCTCGCCCTGCTGCTGATCGCCGGGCACGAGACGACCGTCAACCTCATCGGCAACGGCATGCTGGCCCTGCTGCGCAACCGCGACCAGCTCGACCTGCTGCGCGCCGAGCCCGAGCTGCTGCCGAACGCGGTCGAGGAGTTCCTGCGCTACGACGCGCCCGTGGAGCGCGGCACCTTCCGCACGGCGCTGGAGGACCTCGAGATCGCCGGGACGCACATCCCGAAGGGCAGCTTCGTGCACGTCTCGATCGGCGCGGCCGGCCGCGACCCCAGGGCGTTCGAGCGGGCCGACACGCTGGACATCGAGCGCTCCGACAACCGCCACGTCGCCTTCGGGCACGGCATCCACTTCTGCCTCGGCGCCCCGCTGGCGCGGATGGAGGGGCAGATCGCCTTCGGCTCGCTGCTCGGCCGGTTGCCGAACATCGCGCTCGGCTGCGAGGAGAAGGAGCTCAGCTGGCGCTTCAGCGGCTCCATCCTGCGTTCCCTGTCCGCCCTCCCGGTAACGATCTAGGGTGGTCGGCGTGCCGGACAAACTTCCATTCGAGTTCCTGTTCACGCCCGAGTTCAGCAGGAACCCCTACGCCGTCTACACCCCGTTGCGAGGTCAGGGACCGGTCTTCCCGATCGACTTCCCGCCCGGCTTCGAGGCGTACCTGATCATCGATCACGAGCACGGCAGGGCCGCGCTGAACGACCCCCGCCTGTCCAAGGACATGCAACGGTTCGGCGACTACTTCAGGGCGATCGCCACCGAGGACGACATCCTCTTCGACTCCAACATGCTGTCGGTCGACCCGCCCGACCACACGCGGCTGCGCAGGATCGTCTCCAAGGCCTTCACCCCGCGCAGGGTGGAGGAGCTGCGTCCCCGCGTCCAGCAGATCACCGACGAGCTGATCTCCTCCTTCGACGGCGGCACGGCCGAACTGCTCGACGAGTTCGCCTTCCCGCTGCCGATCATCGTGATCTGCGAGTTGCTCGGCGTGCCCGCCGACGACCGCGACCTGTTCCGCGAGTGGTCGGCCCTGCTGGTCAACCCCACCTTCGAGCCTGAGGAGGTGGAAAGGCGCAGGGCGGCTGCCCGGGCGACGACCGCCTACTTCCGCGAGCTGAGCAAGGAGCGCAGGGCCGAGCCACGCGAGGACCTGATCAGCGCGCTGGTCGCCATGGACGAGCTGACGGAGAAGGAGCTCATCTCCACACTCAGCCTGCTGCTCATCGCGGGCCACGAGACGACCGTCAACCTCATCGGCAACGGCGTGCTCGCGCTGCTGCGCAACCGCGACCAGCTCGACCTGCTGCGCGCCAAGCCCGAGCTGCTGCCGAACGCGGTCGAGGAGTTCCTGCGCTACGACGGCCCCGTCGAGCGCTCCACCCCGCGCTTCGCCGCCGAGGACCTGGAGATCGCGGGCACCCGCATCCCACGGGGCTCCATGGTCCACATCTCGATCGGCGCGGTCGGCAGGGATCCGTCGGTCCACGCCGATCCTGACACGCTCGACATCACCCGCTCCGACAACAGGCACATGGCCTTCGGGCACGGCATCCACTTCTGCCTCGGCGCCCCGCTGGCCCGTATGGAAGGCCAGATCGCCATCGGCACCCTGCTCGACCGGCTGCCGGGCCTTGAGCTCGGGTGCACGGAGGAGGAGCTGAGCTGGCGGCTGACCGGCTCGGTCGTCCGCGGTCTGTCCCGGCTTCCCGTCCGCTTCTGAACGGCGATGAGCCGGTACGGCAGGCGTACCGGCTCATCGACCCGCCGGACTAGGCCTCCTCGTCCTTCGGCTTGGCGTCGACGCCGGCTTCCTTGCGCTGCTCGTCGGTGATCGGCGTCGGCGCGCTCGTGAGCGGGTCGAAGCCCGAGGCGGTCTTCGGGAAGGCGATCACGTCGCGGATCGACTCACCGCCCGACAGCAGCATGCAGATCCTGTCCCAGCCGTAGGCGATGCCGCCGTGCGGGGGCGGGCCGTACTTGAACGCCTCCAGCAGGAAGCCGAACTTCGACTCGGCCTCCTGCTTGGAGATGCCGAGCACGTCGAACACGCGCTGCTGCATCTCGGCGCGGTGGATACGGATCGAGCCGCCGCCGATCTCCATGCCGTTGCAGACCATGTCGTAGGCGTAGGCCAGCGCCTCGCCCGGGTGGTCCTGGAAGTTGTCGGCCCACTCGGGCTTCGGCCCGGTGAACGGGTGGTGGACCGCGGTCCAGCCGCCCTCGCCGTCCTCCTCGAACATGGGGGCGTCGACCACCCACAGGAACGACCACTGCGACTCGTCTATCAGGCCGCAGCGGCGGCCGATCTCGAGCCTGGCCGCGCCGAGCAGGTCGCGCGAGGTGTTGCGGGGGCCGGCGGCGAAGAAGATCGCGTCACCCGGCTCGGCGCCCACCTTGTCCGCCAGCCCCCCGGCCTCGGACGGCGACAGGTTCTTGGCGACGGGGCCGCCGAGCGTGCCGTCCTCCTGCACCAGCACATAGGCCAGGCCGCGGGCGCCGCGGGACTTGGCCCACTCCTGCCAGCCGTCCAGCTCCTTGCGGGTCTGGGAGGCCCCGCCGGGCATGACGACGGCGCCGACGTAGTGGGCCTGGAAGACGCGGAAGGTGGTGTTCGCGAAGTACTCCGTCATGTCGACGAGCTCCTGGCCGAAGCGCAGGTCAGGCTTGTCGGAGCCGAAGCGGGCCATCGCGTCGGCGTAGGTCATGCGCGGCAGCGGCGTGGGGATCTCGTAGCCGAGGATCTCCTTCCAGACCCTCCCGATCAGCGCCTCGCCGATCCCGATGACGTCCTCCTGGTCCACGAAGGACATCTCGACGTCGATCTGGGTGAACTCGGGCTGCCTGTCGGCGCGCAGGTCCTCGTCGCGGTAGCACTTGGCCAGCTGGTAGTAGCGCTCCAGTCCGCCCACCTGCAGCAGCTGCTTGAACAGTTGGGGCGACTGGGGAAGCGCGTACCACTTGCCCGGCTGCAGCCGTACCGGCACCAGGAAGTCGCGGGCGCCCTCGGGCGTCGAGCGGGTCAGCGTCGGCGTCTCGACGTAGACGAAGCCGTGCTCGTTCATGACCTCGTTGGCCAGGTAGGTCGCCTTGGAGCGGACCCGCATGGCGTGGGCGACCTGCTGGCGGCGGATGTCGAGATAGCGGTAGCGCAGGCGCGCCTCCTCCGACACCCCCGTGCTGCCCTCGATGGGGAAGGGCAGCGGCGCGGCCTCGCTCAGCACCTCGACCGTGGTGGCGACGACCTCGATCTCGCCGGTGGGCAGGTCGGGGTTGGCGTTGCCCTCGGGACGGACCCTGACCTCGCCGATCACCTTCACGCAGTACTCGTTGCGCAGGCCGTGGGCGTCGTCCTCCTCGCGGAAGACCACCTGCGAGGAGCCGGAGGCGTCGCGAAGGTCGATGAAGACCACCCCGCCGTGGTCACGGCGACGGGCCACCCAGCCCGCCAGCGTCACCTGCTGCCCGGCGTGCTCCTTGCGGAGCTCCCCGGCCTTGTGCGTGCGAATCACTGCAGCTTTCCCTTCAAGACGTCAGCGACCTGGGCCAGCGGCACCTCGGTCTGCTCAGCGGTGGTCAGGTCCTTCACTTGCACGGCTTGCGCCGCCAGGTCACGATCGCCGAGGATCAGCGCGAACCGGGCGCCCGAACGGTCGGCGCCCTTCATCGCGCCTTTCAGCCCCTTGCCCCCGAAGGCCATGTCGGTCGCGAGCCCGGCCCTGCGCAGCTCCTCGACGAGCAGGAACATCCTGCGGCGCGCCTCGTCACCCAGCGGGACACCGTACACCTGGACGCGGCTGTCGGCGGTGTCGCCGAGCAGACCCTCGGCCTCCATCGCCAGCAGCGTGCGGTCGACGCCGAGCGCCCAGCCGACACTGGGCAGCGAAGGGCCGCCGAGCATCTCGCTGAGCCCGTCGTAGCGCCCGCCGCCGCCGACGGCCGACTGCGACCCGAGCCCGCCGTGGACGAACTCGAAGGTGGTGCGGGTGTAGTAGTCGAGGCCGCGCACCAGGCGCGGGTCGTCGGTGAAGGGCACCTCGCAGGCGGTCAGCAGGCCGCGGACCTCCTCGTGGTAGGCCTTGCACGACTCGCACAGGTGATCGATCACCAGGGGCGCGCCCTTGAGCTGCTCCTGCACCTCGGGGCGCTTGTCGTCGAGGACGCGCAACGGGTTGATCTCGATTCTGGCCCTGGTCTCCTCGTCGAGGTCGAGCACGCGCAGGAAGTCCTGCAGCGCGGCCCGGTAGACGGGCCGGCACGTCTTGTCGCCGAGGGAGTTGAGCAGCAGCGTCACCTCGCGCAGGCCGAGGTCGCGGAACCCGCGCCAGGCCAGCACGATCAGTTCGGCGTCGAGTGCCGGGTCCTCGGCGCCGAGCGCCTCGGCCCCGACCTGCCAGAAGTGGCGGTAGCGGCCCTTCTGCGCGCGCTCGTAGCGGAACTGGCTGCCGGAGTACCACAGCTTGACCGGCAGCTGGCCCGTGTGCAGGTTGTGCTGCAGGACGGCGCGCACGACGGGGGCGGTGCCCTCGGGGCGCAGGGTCAGCGACCTGCCCGCCTTGTCGGGGAAGGTGTACATCTCCTTGGACACGACATCGGTGGACTCGCCGACGCCGCGTTTGAACAGCTCGGTGTCCTCGAAGACGGGCGTCTCGATGTAGCCGTAGCCCGCCTGCCGGACGGGGGAGACGAGTGTCTCGCGCACGGCGAGGACCCGCTCGGAGCGGGGCGGCAGCCAGTCGAAGGTGCCCTTGGGTGCTTGGAAAGTCATCAGATCCCTCGTGTGGGACCGGCGTGCGGCGCAGCTTCCTTGAGATAAGGGTTGGAAGCGCGCTCGCGGCCGATCGTGGTCTGCGGTCCATGGCCCGGCAGGACGACCGTCTCGTCCGGCAGCGGCAGGCACTTGGCGGCCAGGCTGCGCAGGATCGTCGGGTAGTCGCCGCCCGGCAGGTCGGAGCGGCCGATGGAGCCGGCGAACAGCAGGTCTCCCGAGAACATGATCTCCTCGGGCGGCAACCTGAAACTCACCGACCCCCTGGTATGGCCGGGGGTGTGGTCGACCACGAACTCCATCCCGGCGAGCTCCATGACCGCGCCGTCGGACAGCTCGCGCACGTCGTCGGGCTCGCTCAGCGTGATGCCCCCGAACAGCTGGCTCGAGGTCGGCGACCAGCCGGCAGCGGGGTCGCTCAGCAGGTGGCGGTCCTCGGGGTGGATCCACGCGGGGACGTCGCGCGCGCCGCACACGGGGGCGACCGACCAGACGTGGTCGAGGTGACCGTGGGTGAGAAGGACCGCGACGGGCTTCAGCCGGTGCTCGCGCAGCAGGTCGTCGACGCCGTCGACCGCGTCCTGGCCGGGATCGACGATGACGCACTCCTCGCCGGCGGCCGGCGCCACGAGGTAGCAATTGGTCTGGAACGCCCCTGCGGGGAAGCCTGCGATGAGCATCTGCCTCGGCTGAGTCTCGTCAAGAAAGCGGATGAGAATGTAACCGAAGCGTACCGGTGCTGGCCGCCGGGCTGCGAACCATTACCGGTTGGCCGATACGATTCGCCCACCTCAGTTGATTCGATAGGGAGGCAAAGCGGTGTCCACGGGCAAGGACCGCCAGCGTCAGCTGGCACGTGAGCACTACGAGCGGCAGATGCAGCGTCGTGTCGAACGCGAAACCAAGGCCAAGCGCACCGCCGTGATCGGATCGACCGTGGGCGTCCTGGTGGTCGTGGGCGGCGTGATCGCCGCGGTCACCCTCCTCGGCGGTGGCGACGACACCTCGGCGTCCGAGACGCCCTCGGCCGCGCCCTCCGCCTCGGCCTCGGCCGTGGCGGGCCCCAAGCCCTTCGACCCCGCGACGGGCGAGTGCGGCTACCTCGCCGACACCAGCGGCACGGTCAAGGACGTCGGACTGCCGCCCGCCAAGGCGGAGGCCAAGGACGCGACCATGACGCTCAAGACGAGCCAGGGCGACATCGTCGTCGAGCTCAACGGCGTCAAGGCCCCGTGCACCGTCAACTCGCTCAAGCACCTGGCCGCCAAGAAGTACTACAACGGCAGCAAGTGCCACCGTCTCGGCAGCGCGCAGTTCCCGATGCTGCAGTGCGGCGACCCGACGGCCAAGGCCGACGGCAAGGCGCAGGGCGACGGCCAGGGTGGCCCCGGCTACCGGCTGGCCGAGGAGAACCTGGAGGGCGCCACCTACAAGCGCGGCGTCATGGCGATGGCCAAGACCAGCGAGCCCGGCACCACGGGCAGCCAGTTCTTCCTGGTCTTCGGCGACATCGGGCTGAGCCCCGACTACACGCCTGTCGGTACCATCACGAAGGGTCTCGACATTCTCGACAAGGTCAACAAGGCGGGCGTCATCACTCCTGGTCCGGACGGCACCGGCGCACCGAAGGAGACGGTCGAAATCAAAGACGTGACAATCTCTGCCAAGAGCTGACGTAATACAACTAGGGGCAGTAGTCCCCGAAGGGTCTGATGAGAGTGCGGGAGGACACGGTGAGCACCGACCCGTGGGGCCGGGTAGACGACGACGGCACCGTCTACGTGCGTACGGCCGAGGGAGAGCGGGCCGTCGGGTCCTGGCAGGCCGGTGAGCCCGAAGAAGCGCTGGCCTACTTCCACCGCAAGTACGACGAGCTGGCGGGCCAGGTCCAGCTGCTCGAGCAGCGTGTCAAGGGCACCGACCTGGCTCCTGCGCAGGCCGAGGCGACCATCGTCAAGCTGCGCGAGGCCGTGGCCGACGCGCATGCCATCGGCGACCTCGGCGCGCTCGTCCAGCGCCTCGACGCGCTGACGGAGCTGGTCGCCAAGCGCCGCGAGGAGGTCAAGGCCGCGCGCGACGTGGCCAGGGCCGAGGCCAAGGCGGTCAAGGAGCGCATCGTCGCCGAGGCTGAGCGGATCGCCGACGAGACGACCCACTGGAAGTCCGGTGGCGAGCGGCTGCGCCAGCTGGTGGAGGAGTGGAAGGCCGCCGAGCGCATCGACCGCGTCACCGAGGCCGCCCTGTGGAAGCGGCTGTCGGCCGCCCGCACGGCCTTCGCCAAGCGGCGCAAGGCCTACTTCGCGGGGCTCGACGAGCAGCGCGAGGGCATCCGCGCCTACAAGGAGCGGATCGTGGTCGAGGCCGAGGCGCTGGCCGACTCCACCGACTGGGGCCAGACGGCCGCCGTCTACCGCGAGCTCATGCAGCAGTGGAAGTCGGCGGGCAGGGCCTCGCGCGAGGCCGAGGACGAGCTGTGGGGCCGTTTCAAGGCCGCGCAGGACCAGTTCTTCCAGGCCCGCTCGGCGGTCTTCGCCGAGCGGGACGCCTCGCTGGCGGCCAACGCGGAGGCCAAGGAGGTGCTGCTGGCCGAGGCGGAGAAGATCCTTCCCGTGACCGACCCGCGTGCCGCCCGGGCCTCGCTGCGCACGATGCTGGAGCGCTGGGAGGCCGTCGGCCCCGTGCCGCGCGAGCAGCGCGACAAGCTGGAGGGCGGGCTGCGCCGCATCGACGAGGCGGTCCGCAAGGCCGAGGAGGCGGAGTGGAAGCGCTCCAACCCCGAGGCGAGGGCGCGCGCGCAGAGCGCGGTCGACCAGCTGCGCGCCTCCATCGAGCAGTTGGAGAAGAAGCTCGGCAAGGCCCAGGCCGCCGGGCGCGCCAAGGACGTCAAGGACGCCGAGGAGGCGCTGGCGGCCCGCCGTTCGTGGCTGCAGGAGGCCGAGCGCACGCTCGCCGAGTTCAGCTGATCTCGCGGCTCCGGGCGGGTGCGCCGCCCGGAGCCTGTCAGGCCGATTTCCCGCCGCATACGTTCTGAGATTCAACCTTTCCTGATTTCTTCGGAAAAACCCCGAAAAACGTGATCACAGAGGGTCATTGGGCCTCCCCCTTTTTCCCTTTTTCTTCTTAAGATCACAGGGCTCTCAGAGGTATCGGCGAAAGGGGTCAAGATGACGATCGAGATCAAGCCCGTCGAAGAGGTGGAGACGACCGGTAACAGCAACAGCTGCTGAACCCGTTCGTGCGGGGCCTCGACAGAGGTCCCGCACCACCTCTCTTGGAGCCCCGCCCATGCGCGAACGGATTCAGGTGAATCCGGCGTTCCCCTTGTACATCGACGACTCCCGCGAACAGGTCCGGCTCGGCGACTTTCCGCCGACCGGCCGCGTGCTCTCCTCCGCGGAAAAGCCGCTGCGCGAATTGTTCAGGCTCTGCGCGAAGCGTCCTCGTTCGAAGGAGGAGCTTTACCGGCTGCTCGACGGCGTCACCCCCGGCGAGATAGACGCGGCCGTCGGGCAATTGCTCGCCGCCCGCCTCCTGGTCACCGAGAGCGATCTGTCCGCGCTGACCGCCGACGACCGCCTGTCCAGGCAGGCGCTGTTCCTGTCGATGTTCCATCCGGCCGGCCGGGCGGTCACCGCCATGCGCGAGCTCGCCGACCTGCGGATCACCGTGCTCGGCGCGGGGGCCATCGGCGGCGCGGTCGCCGTCCAGCTCGTCACCGCGGGTGTGCGGCGGCTGACGCTCGTCGACGACGACCGGGTCGAGCCGTCCAACCTGCACCGCCAGCACCTCTACACCACCGCCGACATCGGCAGGCCCAAGGTCGGCGCGGCCGCCGCCAGGCTGCGCGCGCACCGGCCCGACGCGGAGATCGCCGAGATCGAGCGCCGCGTCGAGGGCCCGGACGACGTCCCCGTCGAAGGCGCGGACTTCGTGGTCAACACCGTCGACACCCCGCAGCCGCACATCCTCCGCTGGGTCAACAGGGCCTGCGTCCGGGCGGGCGTGCCGTTCGTGACCGGGGGCTTCAACCAGCACGTCGGCCTGATCGGCCCGCTCGTGGTGCCGGGCACGACCGGTTGCCTCGCCTGCAGGGAGCGCACGCTCGCCGAGCGGTACAGCTCGGCCGAACTGCCCACCGCCGACAACGCCGGAAGGACGATCCCCGCCTTCGGCCCCCTTTGCGCGGCGGTCTCGGGCCTGCTGGCCGCCGAGACCGTCCGTCACCTGACCGGCACGGGCCCGCCCGCCATCGAGGGCAGGACCGTCCACCTGGATCTGCTCGACCTGACCACCACCGCCCACGCCTTCGAGCGCCTCCAGGACTGCGAGGTCTGCGGGTGAAGCCCGACCTGACCTTCCTCAGCGTGGTCGAGGACGGCCCCGACGACTACGTGGTGGGCAACGGGGCCAGGTTCGTCAACGTTCCCGGCATCGCCGCGAAGGTGCTGGCGCTGCTGGACGGCACCAGGACCGTCGAGGAGGTCAGGAAGGAGGTGCTGGAGCGCCACGGTGCCGACGTGGACGTGGCGGCCTTCGTGGGCGGTCTGGACGGCCTGGGGCTGCTCCAGGAGCCCGACCTCCCGCCGAGCCCCTGGGACCGTGTCAGGCCCGTGCACGTGCGCTGGCTCTTCTCCCCCGCCGCCAACGCCGTCGTCGCGCTGGCGGCGCTCGCCGCCGTCGCCGCCGTGGTGGCCAGGCCGCGGATCGCGTCCGGCATGTCGGGGCTGGTCTGGTCGGACAGCCTGTCGTTCACGCTGGCGTTCGCGGTCGGCTCCTGGGTGCTGGTCCTCGTCCACGAACTCAGCCACATCCTCGCCGCACGCTCGCTCGGCGTGCGTGCGCAGCTGTCGCTCGGCACCCGCCTGCAGTTCCTCGTGGTGCAGACCAACGTCACCGGCGTCTGGCGGCTGCCCCGCCGCGCCCGCTACCGCGCCCACCTGGCGGGCATGCGCACCGACCTGTTCCTGGCCGCGTGCGCCGCCTGCGCGCTGTACGTCGCCGAGAACGCCGTGGCCCGCCTGGTGCTGGCCATCTGCGCCTCGCAGATCGTCTGGCAGTTCCTGTTCTTCATGCGCACCGACGTCTACTACGCCTTCGCCAACGCCACCGGCAACAAGAACCTCATGGCCGACGCCCAGGCCTACCTGCGCCACCGAGGCGCGGACACCCCGCGCGGCGTGCGGGTCTACGCCTGGTTCCTGATCGCCGGCCGAGTGCTGGGCCTGGCGTTCCTGCTCGGCTACACCGTCCCGATCACGCTCGCGGTGTGCGGGCAGGCCTTCGCCGAACTCGGAACCTCGGTGCAGCCCGTGCTCACGCTGGCGATCGTCGCCTTCGGCTGGGGGCTCTACCTGTGGGTCTTCATCCGCCAGAGGCTCCGCTGACCCGGTAGACGTCGTAGACGCCCTGGATGCTGCGCACCGCCTTGAGCACGTGGCCCAGATGCTTGGGGTCGCCCATCTCGAAGGTGAACTTGCTGACCGCCACCCTGTCGCGGGAGGTCGTCACCGACGCCGACAGGATGTTGACGTGCTGGTCGGACAGCGTGCGCGTGACGTCCGACAGCAGTCGCGGCCGGTCGAGCGCCTCCACCTGGATCGCCACCAGGAACACCGAGTCCTCGTTCGGCGCCCACGTCACCTCGACGAGCCGGTCGGGCTGCTCCTTCAGCTGCTCCACGTTGGAACAGTCGGAGCGGTGGACCGACACGCCGTGGCCGCGGGTGACGAAGCCGACGATCTCGTCGCCGGGCACGGGCGTGCAGCAGCGCGAGAGCCGCACCCACACGTCGGAGTCGCCCGCCACCACGACCCCGGCGCCGCCACCGCCCCTGGGACGGCGGCTGAGCCTGGTCGGCAGCGAGACCTCGGCGATGTCCTCCTCGGCGCTGTCGACGCCGCCGATGGAGGCCACGAGCTTCTGCACGACCGCCTGCGCGGCGATGTGCCCCTCGCCGACGGCCGCGTAGAGGGCCGACACGTCCGGGTAGCGCAGGTCGCGGGCGAGCGCCAGCAGCGCCTCGCCCGACATGAGCCGCTGCAGGGGCAGGCCCTGCTTGCGCATGGCCCTGCCGATGGCCTCCTTGCCCGCCTCGATCGCGGTCTCGCGGCGCTCCTTGGAGAACCACTGCCTGATCTTGTTGCGGGCGCGGCCCGACTTGACGAACTTCAGCCAGTCGCGCGAGGGACCCGCGTCGGGAGACTTGGAGGTGAAGATCTCGACGGTGTCGCCGTTGCCCAGGCGCGACTCCAGCGGCACCAGACGGCCGTTGACGCGGGCGCCGATGCACCGGTGTCCGACCTCGGTGTGGACGGCGTAGGCGAAGTCGACCGGCGTCGCCCCCTCCGGCAGCGCCACCACCTGGCCGCGCGGGGTGAAGACGTACACCTCCGACACCGACAGGTCGAAGCGCAGCGACTCCAGGAACTCTCCCGGGTCGGAGGTCTCCTTCTGCCAGTCGAGGAGCTGGCGCAACCACGCCATGTCGCCGCCCGGCTTGACCTTGCCCGAAGGGCCGGGTGTGCCGGCGTCCTCCTTGTACTTCCAGTGGGCCGCCACGCCGTACTCGGCCCTGTGGTGCATGGCGTGGGTGCGGATCTGCAGCTCGACGGGCTTGCCCTCGGGGCCGATCACCGTGGTGTGCAGCGACTGGTACATGTTGAACTTGGGCATCGCGATGTAGTCCTTGAACCGGCCGGGCACCGGGTTCCACCGCGCGTGGATCGTTCCGAGCGCCGCATAGCAGTCGCGGACCGAGTCGACCAGGACCCTGATGCCCACCAGGTCGTAGATGTCGTCGAAGGCCACGTCGCGGGCGATCATCTTCTGGTAGACCGAGTAGTAGTGCTTCGGCCTGCCCTTGACCACCGCGCGGATCCTGGCGTCGCGCAGGTCCGCCGAGACCTTCTCGATGACCTCCTGCAGGAACAGGTCCCTGCGCGGGGCCCGCTCGGAGACCATGCGGGCGATCTCGTCGTAGCGCTTGGGATAGAGCATCGCGAACGCGAGATCCTCGAGCTCCCACTTGATCGTGTTCATGCCCAGGCGGTGGGCCAGCGGGGCGAAGATCTCCAGCGTCTCGCGGGACTTCTGCTGCCTCTTGTGCTCCGGCAGATAGCGCATCGTGCGCATGTTGTGGAGGCGGTCGGCGAGCTTGATGACCAGCACCCTGATGTCGCGCGACATCGCCACGACCATCTTGCGCACGGTCTCGGCCTGCGCGGCGTCACCGAACTTGACCTTGTCGAGCTTGGTGACGCCGTCGACGAGCAGCCCGATCTTGTCACCGAAGTCGCCACGCAGCTCGTCCAGGCTGTAGGCGGTGTCCTCCACCGTGTCGTGCAGGAGAGCGGCGCACAGCGTCTCGTCGTCGGTGCCGAGCTCGGCCAGGATCGTCGCCACGGCCAGCGGATGGGTGATGTACGGGTCGCCGCTCTTCCGCTTCTGGTCGCGGTGATGGTAGGCGGCCACGTCGTAGGCACGCTCGATGAGGCGAAGATCCGCCTTGGGATGGGTGGCGCGGACCGTCCTGAAAAGCGGCTCCAGCACCGGATTCATGGCCCCACCCCCAAACCGTCGTCGACGCACCGCTGGAACGCCGGACCCTCCATCGGAATTTCCGGCGTCGGTTACGTCGGGCACGACTACCTCACGGGGCACACAGACTCCTTACGTTCGAGTCCAGATCCCTCAGTGTATCCAGGTGTGTCACCCGCGCGTCGGCCGGTCGGCAATCACACGATCACGAGCGCCCGCAGGTCGATGTCCGCCAGCCGCTCACGGCCCTTCAGGAAGGCCAACTCCATGAGGACGGCGACGCCGACGACCTCGGCACCCGTCCTCCTGATCAGCTCCACCGTCGCCTCGGCCGTGCCGCCCGTGGCCAGCACGTCGTCGACGATGAGAACGCGGTCGCCGGGCTCGAACGCGTCCTGGTGCACCTCGATGGTGGCCGAGCCGTACTCCAGGTCGTAGGAGGCCTCCAGGGTCGCGGAGGGCAGCTTGCCCTTCTTGCGGACCGGCACGAAGCCCGCGTTGGCGCGGCAGGCGGCGGGGGCGGCCAGGATGAAGCCGCGCGCCTCGATTCCCACGATCTTGTCCACGCCGGGGAAGAGCCCCGCGAGCGCGTCGACGACCGCGCCGAAGGCCTGCGGGTCGGCCAGGAGCGGGGTGATGTCCTTGAACACGACGCCCGGCTTCGGGTAGTCGTTGACGTCCCTGATCCGGTCGAGGATCAGCTGGCTCAGCTCGCTCACGTCGGGCTCTCTCCCTCATCGTCTGGTGCGTCCGTCTGCCGGACGCATCACCTTCCCACACACCCGCCCCGCCGACGACACCGGACCCGTCCGGCCGGTGGCAGGGCGACGCCCCCGTCCCCGATGAGGGAGCGAGGGCGTCGAAGGTGGAGCGGTCAGTTCTTGGCGGTGGCGGGCCGCTTGGCGCCGCCCTTGCCCCCGCCGGTGGAGGCCAGGCGCTTGGCGATCGCCTGGTACCTCGGCTCGCGCTCCTTCAGCGTCACCAGCAGCGGCGTGGCCACGCACAGCGAGGAGTACGTGCCGACGAGCATGCCGACGAACAGGGCGAGCGAGAGGTCCTTCAGCGTGCCCGCGCCGAGCACCGTGGTGCCGATGAACAGGATCGCCGCCACCGGCAGGATGGCGACGAGCGAGGTGTTCAGCGACCTGATCAGCGTGTGGTTGAGCGCGTCGTTGGCGGCCATCGTGTACGTCTTCTTGGAGGTCGTGCCGAGCTTGGCGGTGACCTCCTTGATCATGTCGAACACGACGACCGCGTCGTACAGCGAGTAGCCCAGGATCGTGAGGAAGCCCAGCATGGTCGCAGGGGTGACCTCGAAGCCCGACCACGCGTAGATGCCCGCGGTGATGACCAGGTCGTGGATCAACGCGACGATGGCCGCCAAGGCCATCTTCGGCTCGAAGGCCATGCTCAGGTACAGGATGATCGCGAGCATGAACACGCCGAGGCCGATCCAGGCCTTGTTCGCCACCTCACCGCCCCACGAGGCGCCGATCGAGGTGATGGAGATCTGCTTGGCGTCGACGCCGAGATCCTCGGAGACCGACTTCTGCACCCTGCTGAGGTTGGCCTCGTCGAGGGTCTCGGTCGTCACGCGCCAGCCGGCGGTGCCGGCCTGCTGCACGATCGGCTGGTGGACGCCCGCGTCGGTCATGGTCTCGCGGACCTGCTCGATGGTGGCCTTCGGCGCGGTGAAGGAGAACACCGAGCCGCCCTTGAACTCCACGCCCAGGTTGAGCGGGCTGCCGTGGGTGACGGCGCTGAAGACCAGACCCGCCATGGAGAAGGCGATGAGGAAGGCCGAAAGGCCGTACCACAGCTTCCTGCGGCCGACGAAGTCGACGTCGATCTCGCCTCGGTAGAGGCGACGCCCGAGTCCCATGTCAGGCCTCCTGCGGGGTGGTCGTACGAACAGTCTCCGGCCCCATGCGCTCGGCGTCGAGACCGGAGAGCTTGTGACCCTTGGCGAAGAACTTCAGCCTCGCCAGCAGCGCGATGAACGGCTTGGTGAACAGGAACACCACCAGCACGTCGATGAGCGTCGTGAGGCCCATCGCGAAGGCGAATCCGGCCACGCCGCCGACCGCCAGGAAGTAGAGCACGATGGCGGCGATGAACATGACCGCGTCGGCGATCAGGATCGTGCGCCGCGCGCGCACCCAGGCCACCTCGACGGCGGCGCGCAGCGTGCGCCTGCCCTCCTTCATCTCGTCCCTTATTCGTTCGAAGTAGACGATGAAGGAGTCGGCGGTGATGCCGATCGAGACCACCAGACCGATGATGTGCGGCAGCGACAGGCCGAAGCCCGCGTAGGTGCCGAGCAGCACGACCGCCTCGTAGGTGATGATCGAGGCGACCACGAGGCTCAGGACCGCGACCAGGCCGAGGCCCCTGTAGTAGAGCAGCGAGTACAGGACCACCAGGCCGAGACCGATGGCGCCGGAGATCAGGCCGCCCATCAGCTGGTCCTGGCCGAGCGTCGAGGAGATCGTGTCGATCGAGCTGCGCACGAACTTCAGCGGCAGCGCGCCGTACTTCAGCTGGTCGGCCAGCTGGGTCGCGGTCTGCTGGGTGAACCCGCCGCTGATCTCGGCACGCCCGCCGGGGATCGGCTCGTTGATGTTCGGGGCGGTGATGACGACACCGTCGAGGACCACGGCGACCATGTTGCGCGGCGGCTGGGCCTTGTAGGCCTCGGTGGTCAGGGTCGACCAGGCCGTGGCGCCCTTGGCCTTGAAGTTGAGCTGGACGACCCACTGGCCGGTGGTCTGCTGCACGCCGGCGCTGGCGGTGTCGATGTCGGTGCCGACGACCCTGGCCTTGTCGAGGATGTACTTGGCGGTGCCGTCCTCGTCACAGGTGACGTACGGCTTGCTCGGGTCGTCCTGGACGCCCTGGCCCTTGTTCTTGGCGCAGTCGAGCTCGTTGAACTGCTTGACGAGCGCGGGGTCGATGCCCGCGAGCGCGGGGTCCTGCGACGGCTGGGCGCTCGGCTGGGCACTGGGCTGCGCGCTCGGCGTCGCCTTGGCGTTCTTGCCCTTGTCCTGGCCCTTGCCGTCCTGGCCGTTGTCCTGCCGGCCCTTGTCCTGGCCCTTCTGCTCGGCACCGGCGGTGGCAGAGGGCGACGGGTTGGGCGAGGTCAGCGCGGACGACAGGGCCTTGCCCGTCGGCGAGGCGCTGGGCGACGGGGCGTTGGCCGACGGCTGGGCGCTCGGCTGTGCGGAAGGCTGCCCGCTCGGCTGGCCGCTGCCCGAGGGCGTGGGCGCCTGGGTGGGCATGGTGCTCGGCTGCGGCTGGGCCGCCTCGGCGGCCAGAACCTGGCGGAAGCGCAGCTCCGCCGTGGTGCCGACCAGCTTGATGACCTCGTCCTTGCCCGCGCCGGGAACCGAGATGACGATGTTGTCGCCCGACTTGGCGACCTCAGCGTCGGAGATTCCGGTGCCGTTCACCCGGTCACGGATGATGTTGACGGCGAGGTTGAGGCTCTCTTCAGAAGGGGGAGAGCCGTTCGGTGTGATCGGCGACAGAGTCGCCGTCGTGCCGCCCGCGAGGTCGAGTCCGAGCTTGGGCGTGAACGCCGGGTGCAGGAACATCGCCCCGCTCATGGCGAGGATGAGCGCCAGGAGCAACAGGAGCGTGCGCCCCGGCTTGCTCTGGCCGCTGGTCGGTCGGGCCACTGGTCGTCTGTTCTTTCAGTTAGAGGTTTGCCGCAAGCCTAGTCAGGACTTCTTGCTATTCGTGTCCTCATCGTTGTTGCGGTCGACCGGCTCGTCGACTCCGTCGGAGTCCTTGGTCTCAACCGTCTCGGGCGCAGTCGTCTCGGAGACCGCCGTACCGGCGATCTTGTCGTCGGTGGTCGGGGTGAGGACACGGCCGACGGCCGCCTTCACCCAGCGGGTCTCCACGCCGGGCGCGACCTCCAGGATGACATCCTCGTTGTCAACGGCGACCACGGTGGCGAACAGACCAGTGGTGGTCATGACCCTTGCGCCGGGCGCCAGGGAGTTCTGCATCTGAACGGCTTCCTGCTGCCGCTTGCGCTGCGGCCTGATGAGCAGGAAGTAGAACACCACTACCAGCAGGACAAGCGGCAGGATGTTCATGAGCGTTGCTGAGTCCACGAGGGCGACCTTCCATCGTCTATCAAAGATGATGACACCGGCTTCGAGCCGGAAATTCCATGCGTTGCGTCGAGGGCCGCGCCGCTCAGCCCGTCAGCTTACACAGCCAGCCAAGCCACGGAGTGTAGGCGGTTGTTGCGAAACCCGGCAACGAGGCAGCGGTTCGGCGCGCGGGGAAGTTCCCAATTCGCAATGCTTGCAACCGTTCTGTGACCCCGGGTGCCGCCCCTCAGGACGGCGGGCCGTCAGGTTCCATCTTGACAGAACACGCCCGAGCTTGACAGAAGCACGCCCGCGGATCAGCACGTCAGATCAGAAAGGCGCCTCCGGCGGCGGGGTGAGCCCCAGGTGAAGCCAGGCGGCGCTGGTGGCGACCCGCCCGCGCGGCGTGCGGGCCAGCAGCCCCTGGCGCACCAGGAACGGCTCGGCCACCACCTCCACCGTCTCCGGCTCCTCTCCCACGGCCACCGCCAGCGTCGAGAGCCCGACGGGTCCGCCGCCGAACTTGCGCAACAGCACGCCGAGCACCGCCCGGTCGAGCCGATCGAGGCCCTCGGCGTCGACCTCGTAGAGGTTGAGCGCGGCCGAGGCGATGTCGCGGGTGATGACACCGTCGGAGCGGACGTCGGAGAAGTCGCGCACCCTGCGCAGCAGCCGGTTGGCGATACGGGGCGTGCCGCGCGAGCGCCTGGCGATCTCGTGCGCGCCCTCGTCGGGCAGCGACACCCCAAGCAGCCTGGAGGAGCGGCGCAGCACCTGCTCGAGCTCGGCCACCTCGTAGAAGTCCATGTGAGCGGTGAAGCCGAACCTGTCGCGCAGCGGGGCGGGCAGCAGGCCCGCCCTGGTCGTCGCCCCCACGAGCGTGAAGGGCGCGATCTCCAGCGGGATCGCGGTCGCCCCTGGCCCCTTGCCGACGATGATGTCGACCCTGAAGTCCTCCATCGCGAGGTAGAGCATCTCCTCGGCGGGGCGGGCCATCCGGTGGATCTCGTCGATGAACAGCACCTCCCCCTCGGTCAGCGTCGACAGGATCGCCGCCAGGTCGCCCGCCCGTTCCAGCGCGGGACCCGAGGTGATCCGCAGCGGGGCGCCGAGCTCGGCTGCGACGATCATGGCGAGGGTGGTCTTGCCCAGCCCGGGCGAGCCGCTCATCAGCACGTGGTCGGGCGGCCTGTCACGTTTGACGGCGCTCTCCAGCACCAGCGACAGCTGTTCGCGCACCCGCGCCTGACCGATGAAGTCGGCCAGCCGTTTCGGCCGCAGCGCCGCCTCGATCTGCAGCTCGTCGCCCTCGGCGTCAGGCGACACCAGGTCGCGCTCGATGCTCACCGCTTCTCCCTATCGCCGTTCGCGCGGTCGCGCCAGGCCCCCGGCCGCCTCATCGGACGCTCAGCGCCCGGAGCGCCGCCTTCAGCAGCGCGGCCACCTGCGGCTGCCTGCCCGCGACGACCTCGGCGTCGGCCTGCGGCTCCACCAGGGCGATCGCCTCGTCGGCGTCTCTGGTGGAGTAGCCGAGTCCGACGAGGCCGGAGTGGACCTGATCGCGCCACAGCGGGACGGCGCCGTGGCCGTTGAGCGCGGCGTTGACCGCCTCCTGCGGGGTGCCGAGCTTGTCCTTCAGCTCCAGCACGATGCGCTGGGCGCCCTTCTGCCCGATGCCGGGGATCCTGGTGAGCGCTTTGAGGTCGGCCGAGGCGACAGCGAGGCGCAGCGAGTTGGGCGTGTGGACGGCGAGCATGGCCAGCGCCAGCTTCGGGCCCACGCCACTGGCCGTCTGGACCAGCTCGAAGACCGTGCGTTCGTCGTCGGTGGCGAAGCCGTACAGGGTGAGTGACTCCTCCCTGACGACGAGGGAGGTGGCCAGCCTGCCGTGCTCGCCGACCCGGAGGGTGGCGAGCGTGCCCGGCGTGCAGTGCACCAGCACGCCCACCCCGCCGACCTCGAGCACGGCCGCGTCGGGCGCGAGCGCCGCCACGACCCCGGAAACCGACGCGATCACAGCGCACGTCCTCTCGATGCCTTGGCCAGCGCCTCGGCCAGTCTGTTCTGGGTGCCGCCCCGCCACACGTGGCAGATGGCCAGGGCGAGCGCGTCGGCCGCGTCGGCGGGTTTGGGCATCTCGGCCAGCCGTAGCAGCCTGGTGACCATGGTGCCGATCTGCTTCTTGTCGGCGGTGCCGCTGCCGGTGATGGCGGCCTTGACCTCCGAGGGCGTGTGGAGGGCCACGGGCAGGCCGCGCCTGGCGGCGCAGAGCACCGCGATGCCGGCCGCCTGCGCGGTGCCCATCACGGTGCGGACGTTGTGCTGGGCGAAGACGCGCTCGACGGCGACCGCGTCGGGGCGGACGTCGTCGAGCCACCGCTCGATGCCGCGCTCGATGTCGACGAGCCTGGCGCCGAGCTCGTCGTCGGCCGAGGTGCGCACGACGCCGACCGCGACGAGCGTCAGCGGCGCGCCGGGGCGGCCCTCGACGGCTCCGAGGCCGCATCTGGTCAGCCCTGGGTCGACGCCCATCACCCGCACGGCCCGCCCTCCGTTCGCTGCCGAACATCTGTTCGGCAGCGAACTCTACCCTGGTTGGGCGGGCGGCGCACGGCGAACACGCGTCGGGGGGGCGGGCGGGACGCCGGTCCAGGCCGGGGGCCGAAGGCGCCGGCGTCGAACAAGCGGATCTCGTCGGCATCCTCGCGCAGCCCGAGTCCGAGCGTGGTGGCGGCGGGAGCGGAGAGGCGGGGAGGATCAGAAGTAGTCGAGCATGTAGGGGGTGCCGGCGAACGCCGCGTCCAGCGCCTCGTCGAACTCCTCGGGGCCGGACAGCAGGCCGCCGAGCCGGAGCGTCGAGGTCGGGATCCCGGCGTACAGCGCCGACAGGCCGTTGACGGTGAAGCGCGGCCCCTCCCCCTCGGTGGCGCCGGCCGTGCCGGAGCCTCCGGAGATCTCCAGCCGCCAGGTGCCGGTGTTGGCAGGCCGCTCCGGATCCTCGACCGTGACCAGGGCGTTCGCCGAGACCACCGAGGGGAAGCCGCGCCTGGCGATCGCGTCGGCCACGTCCACGACGCGGAACATCCACCGCGTCCTCTTGACCTCCTCCTTCCCCCGCTCACGCAGCAGCCACAGGACGGGGTCGTCGGGCGCGACCACCGCCGTGACCTTCGTGGCGACCGAGGAGGAGGTGCCGACCAGCGACCACAGCGCGCGGGCGGTCGCCGCCGAGCCTGCGACGAGATTGTCGACGGCGATGTCGCCGTCGTCCCACGTGTAGGTGACGAAGCCGTCGTCGGCCAGGTACAGGAAGTCGTCCTCGTCGCCGAGGAAGTCGCGCCACGCGGCCTCGTCCCAGCAGATGGGGCCGCTGGCGCGGTTGGCGGCGTGGACCCGGCCGACGATCGCGATCACCTCGGCGGCGTCGCCGGGTCCCATCCTGCGCAGCTTGACCGGTTCGGTGGGGCGGATGGTGCGCAGCGCCTCCGGAGACAGCGTGACGACGTTCTCCGCGCCCGCGTGCTCCCAGCCGAGCGAGCGGTAGATCGGCGTGGTGGCGGGGTAGAGGGCGGAGACCGCGTCCCCGAGTTCGGCGGCTCTGGCGAGGATGGCGCGCATGAGCCGCCTGCCCACGCCGCGCCCGCGGTCCTCGGGGTTGACGACCACGCCCGCGATCCCCGCCATCGGCTGCGGCCTGCCGTGCCACCACTGGGTGAAGCCGGGCAGCCGGCCTGCGGCCGCCAGCCTGGAGCCGTCGAAGACGCCCAGGTAGCGCCCCCGCTCCATGGTGGCCCGCGCCGTCGCACGCCAGGCGTCGACGGTGTCGTCGGGCACCGGTCCGAAAGATCGCTTACGGGTGTCGAGGACGGCGTCGAGGTCGTCCGGCGTCAGGTCACGAATGTCCACAGCAGGTCAACCTACGCACCGCGGGACACGCCTGGCGAACCGTTTAGGCGTCGAGCTTCTCCATGATGTCGTCGCTCACGTCGAAGTTGGCCCAGACGTTCTGCACGTCGTCGCTGTCCTCCAGCGCGTCGATCAGACGGAACACCTTGCGCGCGCCGTCCTCGTCGAGCGGGACGTTCATCGTGGGAAGGAAGCTCGACTCGGCCGAGTCGTAGTCGATGCCCGACTCCTGCAGCGCCTTGCGCACCGGCACCAGGTCACCGGCCTCGGAGACGACCTCGAACGACTCGCCCAGGTCGTTGACCTCCTCGGCACCCGCCTCGAGCACCGCGACGAGCACGTCGTCCTCGGACAGCCCGTTCTTGGGCACGATCACGACGCCCTTGCGGTTGAACATGTACGACACCGAGCCCGGGTCGGCCAGCGAGCCGCCGTTACGGGTCAGCGCGACGCGCACCTCGGAGGCGGCGCGGTTGCGGTTGTCGGTCAGGCACTCGATGAGCACCGCGACACCGCCGGGCGCGTAGCCCTCGTACATGATGGTCTGCCAGTCGGCGCCGCCCGCCTCGAGGCCGCCACCGCGCTTGCGGGCGCGCTCGATGTTGTCGTTGGGCACCGAGTTCTTCTTCGCCTTGAAGATGGCGTCGAAGAGGGTGGGGTTGGCATCCGGGTCAGGGCCACCGGTCCTGGCCGCCACCTCGATGTTCTTGATGAGCTTGGCGAAGAGCTTGCCGCGCTTGGCGTCGAGTGCGGCCTTCTTGTGCTTCGTCGTCGCCCATTTGGAGTGGCCGGACATTACCTAGAGCTCCCTCACCATGTTGACGAAATATTCATGCACGCGTGTGTCCCCGGTCAGCTCCGGGTGGAACGATGTTGCGAGCAGCGGCCCCTGGCGGACCGCGACGATCCTATCCCCAGGGGGAGCGGTCGCCAGCACCTCGACCTCAGAACCCACCGATTCCACCCATGGGGCGCGGATGAAGACGGCGTGCACGGGGGCGCCGGCGAAGGACAGGTCCGACTCGAAGGAGTCGACCTGGCGGCCGAAGGCGTTGCGCCTGACGACCATGTCGATGCCGCCGATCGTCTGCTGCCCGTCGATCCCGTCCTGGATCCGGTCGGCCAGCATGATCATGCCCGCGCACGAGCCGTAGGCGGGCATGCCCTCCTTGACGCGCAGCCGCAACGGCTCGAGCATCTCGAAGATCTCGGCGAGCTTCCACATCGTGGTGGACTCCCCGCCGGGGATGACCAGCCCGTCGACGGTCTCGAGCTCGGCGGGCCTGCGCACGGCCATGGCCTTCGCGCCCGCCTCCTCCAGCATGTGGACGTGCTCGCGCACGTCTCCCTGGAGTGCGAGTACACCGATTGTGGGCACGGTCGTCCTTCCTTCGTGGTCCGGGTTCCCCTGATTCAACACCAGAGCGGTCCGTGCTCTTCCTACAGGGCCACCCTGACCGCCATCGGCAGATGGTCGGAGCCCCCGGTCTCCGCGCCGACCCAGCACCGCAGCACCCGGCCCTTCGGCGCGAAGAGATAGTCGATCTTGCGCTTCTTCACGTAGGTCCACCGCATGCGCGGATCGCACTCGTCGTAGAAGCCGTAGGCGGCGACCCTGCCGGGCGTGAGGTTCAGGTCGCCGCCGAAGACACTGGTGTGGCCCGCCTTCGGCGCGGCCGCCATCAGCTGCCTGACCTGCCTGTGCCGGTACGGCGCGCCGCGTTGCGCGTCGTCGTTGGCCATGCCGGACGACAGGTGGGTGCCGCAGGCCCGCACCTTGACGGCCGCAATCGTCGCGCACAGCGCGGCGCGCCTGGCGAACCAGGGCGGGGAGGTCAGCGGCACGGTCTCGAAGTCGGCCGCGTGGTCGGCGACCGCCACCGTGACGCTCTGCGCGCCCCTCGGGCGGCCGTTCCTGTCGGGGTGGCACTCGTACGGCCTGCCCTCCGCCGTCGTCAGACCCCATGACCTGACGGTCCAGCTCCGTCCTGTCCGCCATTCGAGCCACTGCTCGAGCGTGCCCGTGGCGCCGGTGCAGAATTCCTGCAGGAAGATCACGTCAGGATCGCCGAGAAGGCGGTCGCTGATGTGCCAGGCCAGTTCCTGCGGGCTCCTGCGGTACAGCTCGCAGGCCGCGTTGGTGCCCGTGCAGACGTTCCAGGTCATCACCGTGATGATGGCTTGATCCAACATGAACCGCTATGCAACCACTTCCTGGAAGGTGTGGTCCATGTCCACGCGGGCCAGGGGGCGCAGGTGGTGCCTCCTGGCGTACAGGACGGCGATGCCGGCCAGGCAGCACACCGCCCCCAGCGTGTACATGATTCTCCTTCTGTTACTGTCGCCGCCCCAGCTTGTCGAGGGCGGGCAGGGCCGCGGTGAGGGCGGCCCGCTCCTCGGGGGTGAGCTGGGCCAGCTCGCGGGCGATGAACTCGGCCCTGGCCCTGCGTACGGCACGCAGCCTGGCGCGCCCCTCCTCGGTGAGCTCGACCGTCCTGACGCGGGCGTCGGCCGGGTCGATGCCCCTGGCGACCAGACCGGGATCCTCCAGGCGGTTGATCTGGACGGTCATGGTGGGGAGCTGGACGGCGTGCTCCTCGGCCAGCTCGGTCATCCGGCGGGGGCCGTTCTCGAGCGAGCCGAGGACGGAGTACTGCTGGCTGGTGATGGGCTGGCCCGCGACGGCTCGCCGGACCAGCAGCACCAGGTGACGGAGGGTGGCGGCGAGTCGCGTCGCGAGGAGGTCGGGGTCGTCGGACGTCATACTGAGGCAGATTAAATTAGTCTGACTAAGTATTCAACGGAAGTAAGGGCGACGCCCCCTGCGGGGACGCCGCCCAGGCGCCGAGAATTCCGGACACCGGGACCCGGGGGCCGCCGGCGGCGGCCGGGGATCGGGTGTTCGGAGGGTTCGGCTAGGGGCGCTCGGTCTCCAGGCGCACCGTGTCCTCGACGGTCATCTCGGGCACCGCTCTGATCGACGGGTCGAGCGGACGCAGGTACGTCTGCTGCACCCCTGGCACGCGGTCCTCCACCACGAACGTCGCCCTGGTGTACACCTGCGACCCGGGCGTCTGCACCTGCGGCACCACGCGGAAGTCGGCGGTCATCAGGTCCCGCTCGATCTTCGTCAGCACGTAGCCGCGCTGGTTGTTGTAGAACTTCAGGTGCGGGTTGATCTTGAGGAACGGGTGTGTGGCGGGGTTGGAGTCGGCCCCGTTCCCACCGGTGCTGATCGACGTGGCGACCAGCTCGGCGCCCACGGACGGCCCGGTCGGGTCGTCGTAGTCGAGCTTCAGGTCGCTGGCCCAGTGCGCGTGCACGTCTCCGGTCAGCACGACGGGGTTGCGCACCTTCGCGTCGATCCAGCCCTGGGTGATGCGCCGGCGGGAGGCCACGTAGCCGTCCCACGCGTCCATGCTGGTGACCTTCGCGGGCCCGGCGTTGTTGTCGCGCTGGGCGAAGAAGACCTGCTGCCCGATGATGTCCCACTGCGCCTGCGAGTGGTGGAAGCCGTCGAGCAGCCACTCCTCCTGCGCCGCGCCGGTGATCGAACGCGCGGGGTCCACCGCCGCGGGGCAGTCCCTGTAGCCGTCGCCGCAGCCCTGGTCGTCCCGGTACTGACGGGTGTCGAGCATGTGGAAGGTGGCCATGCGCCCCCAGCGGATCCGCCGGTAGAGCTGCATGTCGATGCCGCTGGGGATGGAGCTGCGGCGCAGCGGCATGTTCTCGTAGTACGCGCGGAAGGCGGCCTCGCGGCGCTGCAGGAAGTTCGGCTGCGGCACCTCGGGCTTCTCCGGCACCTCGTCGGCCCAGTTGTTGTCGACCTCGTGGTCGTCCCACACCACCAGCCACGGCGCGGCGGCGTGCGCGGCCTGCAGGTCGGGGTCGGCCTTGTACTGCGCGTGGCGCTGCCGGTAGTTGGCGAGGGTCTCGGTCTCGGGACCCTCATGGTCGCGGACGTTGCCGCCGGGGATGGTGTAGGTGTTCTTGGTGTACTCGTACTGGTAGTCGCCCAGGTGCAGGACCAGGTCCGGGTGCTCCTCGGCCAGGCGGCGGTAGCTGGTGAAGAACCCGTGCTCGTACTGCGCGCAGGAGACGAACGCCATGGACAGCGCTCCGCCGTACGCCAGGGGGTGCGGGGCGGTGAGGGCGCGGCCGACGGGCGAGACGTACGGGCCCACCCTGAAGCGGTACCAGTACTCCCTGCCGGAGGGCAGGTGGTCGACCTCGACGTGGACGCTGTGGCCCCATTCGGGGGCGGCCGTCGCGACACCGGCGCGGACGACGCGGCGGCAGCGCTCGTCGGCGTAGACCTGCCACAGGACGAGGAAGGGCCGCTGCGGCATGCCGCCCATGCCGTCCTCGGCGAGCGGCTGCTGGGCCAGGCGGGTCCAGATGACGAACCCGTCGTGGTCGGGGTCGCCCGAGGCGACGCCCAGCGTGAACGGGTCGGTCTTGAGGCCGCGCGAGGCGAGGGTCGCGGCGCTCTCCGCGGCGGGGTCGGCGGCGGGGCCCGGGTCGGCGGAGGCGGTGGCGGGGAGCGCGGCGGTGGCGCCTGCGGCTAACCCGGTGACGAGGAAGGAGCGGCGGTTGAGCTTGGACACGGGTGCTCCCAAGGCGATCAAGGGTGGGACGCCCGTAGCCTTGCCGAAGATCATGACTCACCGGTTAACACCATCTGTCACACAAATGGCGATTTTTACCAGCAGACTCGCTATTCACGGAAATTTCCTCCGCGCGCCGCCTGAACCCGCCCTGCAGCGGAAGAACGCCCAGATCCCCTGTCTCAGCCCCCACCGGGCGCGACTCCCGACAGGCGCGGCCAGGCGGGATCGGGTTCGGGCACGAAAAAAGCGGCACCCCCTCAGGGATGCCGCTTTCTTGCGAAGAAGACCTACCAGCCGCGCTCGGCCAGGCGGTGGGGCTGCGGGATCTCGTCGACGTTGATGCCGACCATCGCCTCGCCCAGACCGCGCGACACCTTCGCGACCACGTCGGGGTCGTCGTGGAAGGTGGTGGCCTTCACGATGGCCGCCGCCCGCTTGGCCGGGTCGCCCGACTTGAAGATGCCGGAGCCCACGAACACGCCCTCGGCGCCGAGCTGCATCATCATGGCCGCGTCCGCGGGGGTCGCGATGCCACCGGCGGTGAACAGCACCACGGGCAGCTTGCCGGTCTTGGCGACCTCGACGACCAGCTCGTACGGCGCCTGCAGCTCCTTGGCCGCGACGTACAGCTCGTCCTCGGGCAGCGAGGTGAGGCGCTTGAGCTCGCCCCTGATGGTCCGCATGTGGGTGACGGCGTTGGAGACGTCGCCCGTGCCCGCCTCGCCCTTGGAACGGATCATGGCGGCGCCCTCGGTGATGCGGCGCAGCGCCTCGCCGAGGTTCGTCGCGCCGCACACGAACGGCACGGTGAACTGGAACTTGTCGATGTGGTTGGCGTAGTCGGCCGGGGTCAGGACCTCCGACTCGTCGATGTAGTCGACGCCCAGCGACTGCAGGACCTGCGCCTCGACGAAGTGCCCGATACGGGCCTTGGCCATGACCGGGATGGAGACGGCGTTGATGATGCCGTCGATCATGTCGGGGTCGCTCATCCTCGAGACGCCGCCCTGCGCGCGGATGTCGGCGGGCACGCGCTCCAGGGCCATGACGGCGACCGCCCCGGCGTCCTCGGCGATCTTCGCCTGCTCGGGGGTGACGACGTCCATGATGACGCCGCCCTTGAGCATCTCGGCCATGCCGCGCTTGACGCGCGCGGTTCCGGTGACGGGGCTGGTAGACACGGTCTTCCTCACAACGGCAGGTCGGTAAGTTCTCAAGCCCATCGTAGGTCCTTAACACCCCACGCCCGGACACACCACCATGTCAGGGTCGCAGGCTGATTTTGTACGTTAAGGAATGACGGGCTTACGGCTGGCGAGCGCGACCCACACCTGACCAGGCGCGAAGTTCATCGGCTCGCCGCTCTCAGTGGTGAACGTCGTGCCTTCCTCCTCGGATTCCCTCGACCACTTGGCCTTGTAGGCCTTGCCGTCCCGCAGCACGATGGCCGAGCCCTTGCCGACGGAGTGGACCAGTGGGGTGTAGCTCTGGTTCTTGTCGTGGAACTGCGAGCGCTCGGTCTTGGTGTACTGGACGACGATCGTGGGCGCGCCGAGCTGGCCGCCCTCGGCCGCCATGTCCTTCTTGCCGTCCTGCCAGATCAGCCACTGCTTCTTGGCCTCCGACCAGGCGAAGGTGAAGCGGGCGGCGGGCCACTTGACCGTCCACGACTTCTTCGGCACGCCGCCGTCCGCGGGGGCGTCGCCGAAGGTGAAGCCGATGTCCTTCGCCTCGGACGCCTTGGGCGCCTTGGACAGCAGTTGCTTGGTGTTGGCGAACAGGTTGTAGGGGGCGAAGCGTCCCGGCTGGCGGAAGAACGCGCCGGGATTGCGCGTGTCGCCGACGTCGAACAGCGACGCCTCCGCCATGAACGGCAGCATCTTGGACTGCACGCCCGAGTAGGCGAAGGCGGGCTTGCCGAACTGCGGGGTGATGTGCAGGTCGGAGATGCGCGCGCTGCGGACGGGGCCGACCTTGGCGGGCACCTTCGAGGAGAAGACGGCCATGAGACGGGTCAGTCCCGCCTCGACCTGCTCGATGTAGACGATGTCCGCGCTCTTCAGCCCGAGCTGCGGCTTTCCTGCGGCGGTGTTCTCGATCTTCACGGCGAGGACGGGCTTGAGCTCCTCGTACGGCAGGCCGGTGAACGGATGCCCCTTCGCCTCAGGCGTCGGGGAGGCGCTCACCGGGGCCGCCTGCGGCTCCTTCGACGGCGACGCGGCGCCGCCTCCGCTCGAGCAGGCCGCGACTGGAGCGAGCACCGCCAGCGCCACCGCCATCATTCGGGGTACCCGCACCAGCTCAACTCCTCCGCTCGGCCACGAAAACGGAAGGAAGCTTACCGGGCTCCCCCAAATGGGGTCATTCGGTTGCCATGGTCTCCGGCGGATTGTCATCAATCTCAAAGAATTCAGGAAAGTCGGTGCGCCCTGCCAGACGGAGCGAGCGGGCGAGCCAGCGGCGCTGGGCCGTACGGGTGACGCCGACCGCGTTGTTGAAGAAGCGGCGGGCGTAGACGACCTTGGCGACGGCGGCGTCGAGCTCCTCCAGCAGTGCCCGGCCGCCATGCGACTCGCTGAGCCGCTCCCTGAACCTGTCCTGGTCGATGGCGGCGCGCAGCGCCCTGGACAGGTCGCTCTCCGCGTGCTCGCGCTCGTCGGGACCCGCCGTGCGGGCCTCGTGGGCGGCGGCGGCGAGGACCAGAGAGGTGGCGGGGTCGAGCAGGCGGGACCCGGCCAGTTCGAGGACGACGGCGGCCCGCCGCACCAGAGCGACGTCGAGGGCCTCCCTGGCCAGCTCCAGCCTGATGTGCAACCGGTCGAGACGGCCGGCCCGCCAGGAGACGTAGACGGCCGCGAGCACCATGACGATGCCCACGACCAGGACGACGATGGTGGTGCTCATGCGACCGTGTCTTCCTCGACCTGCCCCGCCGCGGCCGTGACGGTCTCGTAGACGCGCACGACGTCGCGGGCGACCGTGGACCAGTCGTACTTGCGCACCGCGAGCAGCGCCTCGTCGGCGAGCTTGGCCCTGCGCGCGGGGTCGGACAGGAGGGCGCGGGCCTCGCGGGCCAGCGCGGCGGCGTCGCCGTTGGGGAACAGCGCGCCCGCCTGTCCGTCGCCGAGCACCCTGCGGAAGGCGGGGATGTCGCTGGCCAGCACGGTGGCTCCGGCGGACATGGCCTCGGCCAGCACGATGCCGAAGCTCTCGCCGCCGGTGTTGGGCGCGACGAAGACGTCGACGGAGTGGTAGGCGCGGATCTTGTCCTGCTCGCTGACCATGCCGAGCAGGGTGACGCGATCGCGGATGGACTTGGGGATCTTCACCTCGCCGGGGCCGGCGACCAGCAGCTTGGCGTCGGGCACCTGCTCCAGCGCCTCGAGCAGGACGGGCAGGCCCTTGCGCGGCTCGTCCATCCTGCCGAGGAAGCCGAGCGTGCGCCCGTCGGGGCCCCAGCCGGGAAGCGGCTCCGCCTCGGTGTAGCGGCTGACGGTCACGCCGTTGGGGATCAGCACGCTGTCGCCGCCGAACTGCTCGACCAGGCTCTTGCGCGCCGCGTCGGAGACGGCGATGCGGCCGCTGAGCTTCTCCAGCGCGCTGCGCAGCATCGGCTCGGCGATCGCGATGGCGCGCGAGCGGTTGAAGGAGGCGTGGAAGGTGGCCACGATCGGGCCCTTCGCGGCCCAGCAGGCCAGCACGCCCAGGCTCGGCACCAGCGGCTCGTGGATGTGGAGCACGTCGAAGCCGCCCTCGCGGATCCACCGCCGCACCCTGGCCGCCGACAGGAAGCCGAACGACATCCGCGCCACCGAGCCGTTGTACGGCACGGGCACCGCCCTGCCCGTGCCCGTCACGTACGGCGGCAGATCGGCGTCCTCCTCGGCGGGCGCGATCACCGACACCTGGTGCCCCTGCGCCATGAGCGCCTGCGCCAGGTCGTCGATGTGCTGCTTGACGCCGCCCGGCACGTCCCACGAGTAGGGACAGACGATGCCGACGTTCACGTCAGGTCCTCCAGCCAGAGGCGCTGCAGCATGTGCCAGTCCTCGGGGTGCTCGGCGATGCCCTTCTCGAACACCGTCACCAGGTTCTGCGCCGCCGCGGCCGTGCGCTCCTGGAGGGTGCCCTCGGCGGGCACCTTGATCTCCTCGTGGATGCGCAGGCCCCAGTCGGCGCCCTCGAACCACATGGTGGCCGGCAGCAGCGCGGCGCCCGTCTTGACGGCGAGCAGCGCGGGCCCGACGGGCACCTTGGTGGTGGCGCCGAAGAACTCCACCTCGACGCCGTTCTTGGTCAGGTCGCGCTCGGCCGGCAGGCAGACGATGCCGCCCTTGCGCACGCGCTGGGCCAGGGTGCCGAAGTTGTGGCCGTCGCCGCCGGTGAGCGGCAGGACCTCCATGCCCAGACCCTCGCGGAAGGCGACGTAGCGGCGGAACAGCGACTCGGGCTTGAGCCGCTCGGCCACGGTGGTGAAGCGGTGTCCGCAACCGATCAGCCAGGCGCCCGACTGGTCCCAGTTGCCCATGTGCGGCAGCGCGAGGACGACGCCGCGGCCCGCGGCGACGGTGTCGAAGATGTGCTCGGCGCCCGTGACGTGGGTGCGCCGCACGATCTCCTGGCCGTCCATCTTCGGCAGCCTGAAGATCTCGTGGAAGTAGCGCAGGTAGGAACGCATGCCCGCGCGGCTGAGCGCGCGCAGCTCGGCGCTGTCCTCGGCCAGCCCCGTCACCCTGGCCAGGTTGTGCTCCAGACGGCGCACGCTCTTGCCCCTCCTGCGCCACGCCCTGTCGGCCACGAGGGTGAAGGCGGCCGCGGTCAGCCGCTCAGGCAGGTGCGGCAGCAGCGTCCACCCCGCCGCGAACCCCGCGGCCACGGCGCGTTCCTGAAGGGAGGTCATCGCGCTCCAATCTGGCGATGGACGTGAACGACCCGCTGCACGACGGTGATCGCGCTGGCCGCGGCCAGCAGCCACAGGCCGAGGGGCAGGATGTACGGCACGCCGAGTCCTGAGAAGCCCGCGGCCACGAGACCCACGACCAGCCGTTCGGGCCGCTCGGCCAGCCCGACGTCGCAGGTGAGGCCGAGCCCCTCGGCCCTGGCCTTGACGTAGGACACCAGGGCCCCCGCCACCAGGCAGAACAGCGCGACCGCCGCCATCAGCAGGTCTCGTCCGATGAGGAAGTGGATGATCAGGCCGGAGAAGATGGCCGCGTCGGCCACCCTGTCGAGCGTGGAGTCGAGGAAGGCGCCCCACGTGCTGCCGCCGTTCCCGCCCATCCTGGCCACGACGCCGTCGAGCAGGTCGAAGAGCACGAAGACGGTGATCGCCACCGATCCCCACCACAGCTGGCCGAGGGGGAAGAACACCAGGGCGCACACGACGGTGCCGGCCGTGCCGATCGCTGTGACGGCGTTCGGGCCTATCCCGCGGCGGACGAGTGCCCTGCCCAGCGGGGTGAGTATCCGGGTCATGGCCGGGCGCAGGAGTTTGAGCATCGCGCTTTGATCGTAGGCCATCGGGGCCGCCACCACTTCTTTGCCTCGCCCCCCTTGTGATATTCGCCACACGGGTATTTGGTGAACTAACCGCGTCCTTGCGGTGACTCCGCTGGGCGTGGCGCTGAACCGAACGACGAATTGGGCGGCGCGCGCCGTACCCCTGCGAGCTCCGTCCCAACGGAAGCGGAGGCGATGTGGCTGAGAAGCACCACGGCGCGGCCATAGGAGCCGCGGGCAGGGCACCAGCGGCCGACAGGGCGGACGCGATACGCAACGTCGTACTGGTCGGCCATTCGGGAGCGGGCAAGACCACCCTGGTCGAGCAGTTGCTCGCGACCACGGGCGCCATCCAGCGCGTGGGACGCGTGGAGGACGGCACCACGGTCAGCGACTTCGACGAGGTGGAGGTGCGCCAGCAGCGCTCGGTGAACCTGTCGGTCGCGCCCATGGTCCACAACGGAATCAAGATCAACCTTCTGGACACCCCCGGCTACGCCGACTTCGTCGGCGATCTGCGGGCGGGGCTGCGCGCCGCCGACGCCGCGCTGTTCGTGGTCTCGGCGACGGACGGCATCGACGGGCTGACCCAGATGCTGTGGGAGGAGTGCACACAGGTCGGCATGCCCCGGGCCGTCGTGATCACCAAGATCGACCACCAGCGGGCGGATTTCGACCAGGTTCTGGCCGGGTGCCAGGAGATCTTCGGAGACGGAGTCGCGCCGCTTTACCTTCCGGTCGTGACCAACGGTCATGTGGCCGGGCTGATCGGGCTGCTGTCGCAGAAGTTCTACAACTACGCGACAGGAAACCGTACGGAGAAGGATCCGGGCGCGGAGTACGAGTCGCGGATCGCGGAGTACCGCGGCAGCCTGATCGAGGGAATCATCCAGGAGAGCGAAGACGAGTCCCTCATGGACAGGTACCTGTCCGGCGAGGCGATCGACGCCAAGGTGCTCATCGACGACCTGGAGAAGGCGGTCGCGCGCGGCAACTTCTACCCCGTGCTCGCCAGCGGCATGGGCGTGGGCGCGCAGGAGCTGCTCGAGCTCATCACCCAGGGTTTCCCCTCGCCGCTCGAGCACCCGCTGCCCGAGATCACCACCCCCGACGGCAAGCCGGTGCGGGTCAAGGCGTGCGATCCCGACGGGCCGCTGGTGGCCGAGGTGGTCAAGACGACCAGCGACCCCTACGTGGGCCGGATCAGCCTCGTCCGCGTGTTCGCGGGCACGCTGCGCCCCGACATGACCGTGCACGTCTCGGGACACGGCCTGTCCGACCGCGGACACGAGGACCATGACGTCGACGAGCGCATCGGCACGCTGACCAGTCCGCTGGGCAAGCAGCAGCGCAGCATCGCCAAGGGCATGGCGGGCGACATCGTCGCGGTGGCCAAGCTGTCGAGGGCCGAGACCGGCGACACGCTGTCGGATCCCGAACAGCCGCTGCTCATGACCGCGTGGAGCATGCCCGACCCGCTGCTTCCCGTCGCGATCAGGGCCAAGTCGAAGGCCGACGAGGACAAGCTGTCGCAGGGCCTGGCCCGCCTGGTGGCGGAGGATCCGACGCTGCGCCTGGAGAACAACGCCGAGACGCGGCAGCTGGTGCTGTGGTGCATGGGCGAGGCGCACACCGACGTCCTGCTCGACCGGCTGGCCAAGCGCCACGGCGTCGAGGTCGAACGGGTCAACCTGAGGGTGCCGCTGCGCGAGACCTTCGGCGGCAGGTGCCAGGCGATGGGCCGCAACGTCAAGCAGACCGGCGGGCACGGCCAGTACGCCATCTGCCACCTCGAGATCGAGCCCCTGCCCTCCGGCGGGGGTTTCGAGTTCGTTGACAAGATCGTCGGCGGCGTGGTCCCCCGGCAGTTCATCCCGTCGGTGGAGAAGGGCGTGCGCACCCAGATGGAGCGGGGCGTGCTGGCCGGATACCCGATGGTGGACGTGCGGGTCACGCTCTATGACGGCAAGGCCCACTCCGTCGACTCCTCCGACATGGCCTTCCAGATCGCCGGCTCGCTGGCGCTGAAGGAGGCCGCGGCGAAGGTGGCCACCCTGCTGCTCGAACCGGTCGACGAGATCGCGGTGCTGGTCGCCGACGAGCACGTCGGCTCGGTCATGTCCGATCTGTCCTCGCGCAGGGGCCGCGTGCTCGGAACCGAGCCCGTGGGCACGGGACGGACGCTGGTGAAGGCGGAGGTGCCGCAACTGGAGATCACCCGCTACGCGATCGACCTGCGGTCCATGTCGCACGGGACGGGGACGTTCCAGCGCACGTTCCTGCGTTACGAACCTCTCCCGTCACACCTGACGGACAAGGTGACAGCCGAGGACTGACACCCCTCGTTGGGGGGAGGGTAACGTCCTCCCCCCGAGTCACACTACGATCACAAATCCATTTCGTTTTTTGGCCGAAGCACCCCAGTGGCGATGTCACACTGAGGGACTATGCGTACAGGACGACCTCTTCTTGCCGCCGCCGCTGTCGCGATCGCCGCCACTGCCGCCGCCTACACCTTCGGGGGCCCGGGCGCAGAGGCCGCGGCTCCTGAGACGAAGGCCAAGACCGCCGCCAAGCCGGCCGAGAAGTGCGTCGCCGACGCCAGATACCCCAAGCGCCAGCTGCGCGGCGTCTGGATCGCCACGGTCAAGAACATCGACTGGCCCTCGGCGACCGGCCTCACCGCCGCCAAGCAGCGGGCCGAGTACGTCAAGATCCTCGACAACGCCGTCAGGCGCAACCTCAACGCGGTCTTCGTGCAGGTGCGACCGGCCTCCGACGCGCTGTACAAGTCGCCGTACGAGCCGTGGTCGCAGTACCTCACCGGCACTCCTGGCAAGGACCCCGGCTGGGACCCGCTGCCGTTCCTGACCGCCGAGGCGCACAAGCGCGGCCTCGAGTTCCACGCGTGGTTCAACCCGTACAGGGCCGCCTACGACGCCAACGTGGGCAGGCTGCCCGCGGGCCACCCGGCCAGGCAGCATCCCGACTGGCTGGTGAAGTACGGCGACCAGGTCTACTACAACCCCGGCCTGCCCCAGGTGCGCGACCACGTGGTGAAGGTCGTCACCGACGTCGTCAAGCGCTACGACGTCGACGGCGTCCACTTCGACGACTACTTCTACCCCTACCCGGGCGGCGGGGGCACGTTCAACGACACCGCCGCGTTCAGGAAGTACGGCGACGGCGCCAAGCTCGCCGACTGGCGCCGCGACAACGTCAACAAGCTCGTCGCGCAGGTGCACAAGGCCGTCCACGACACCAAGAAGGACGTGAAGTTCGGCATCAGCCCCTTCGGCATCTGGCGCAACAAGGCGCAGGACCCGACGGGCTCGGCGACCACCGGGATGTCGGCCTACGACGCGATCTACGCCGACGCCAGGGCGTGGATCAAGGCGGGGACCGTCGACTACCTGATCCCGCAGCTCTACTGGCCGCGCGGCTTCAAGGCTGCCGACTACAAGGTGCTGGCACCGTGGTGGGCCAACGAGGTCAAGGGCACGGACGTGCGCCTGTACATCGGGCAGGGCCTCTACCGGGTCGGCGCGAGAGACGTGCCCACCTGGACGAAGCCCGGCGAGATCCCCGCGCACCTGACGCTGAACCGCAGGTTCGAGGAGATCGACGGTGACGTCTACTTCAGTGCCAAGCAGCTCGACACCAACCCGCTGAAGGTAATGGACCGCCTGGTCAAGGAGCACTACTCGCGTCCCGCGCTGCTCCCGCTGCCGCAGGGCGGCGACGCGCTCGCCAAGCCGTCGGGGCTGAAGTCCTCGGGCTCGGCGCTGACGTGGACGCCGGTGCCCGGCGCCCGTTCCTACGCCGTCTACAAGGTGCCCGCCTCCGGCAGGAGCTGCCAGGCGGCCGACGCCCGCAACCTGATCGCGGTCGTCAGCGGCTCCTCCTACACCGCCCAGGCGCCCGGCAGGTACCTGGTCACGTCACTGGACGCGCTCACGCGGGAGAGCAAGCCCGCCGAGGCGACCGTCTCCGCCACCTGATCCGAGCACGTACGGCACGCCGGGCCACGCGCCTCCGGGGTCACCGCATGCCGTCCCTCCGAGGGACGCTCCCCTGGCGCGCGTGGCGGGCCGCCGCGACGGCGCCCGCGAAGCGCGGAGCTGTGATACGGCTGGGCGTATGCCTGCCGTACCACGACGCCTGTCATGGGCCGTCGACACGCTCGACGTCGCGCCGGGCGACCGCCTGCTGGAGATCGGCTGCGGCCCCGGCGTGGCCGTGTCCCTGGTCTGCGACCGGCTGACCACGGGCACGATCACCGCTGTGGACCGCTCGGCCACCGCGGTCGCCAGGGCCCGCGCCCGCAACGCCGCACACGTGGCGTCGGGCAGGGCGACCGTCGTCCAGGCCTCGCTGGAGGAGATCCGTTTCGACGGCGAGCGGTTCGACAAGGTCTTCGCGGTCAACGTGAACCTCTTCTGGACCCGCGACCCCGCCGCCGAGCTGGCCCTCATCGCCGGCCTGCTGGCCCCCGGCGGCACGCTCTGGCTGTTCTACGAGCCGCCAGGCGCGGACCGCGCCGCCGTCCTGGCAGGCGACCTCACCCGTGTCCTGTCCTCGCACGGCTTCGCGCCCACGGCCATGCGAGGGGGCGGCACCCTGGTGTGCGTGCGCGCGAGCATAGGCTGAGATGCGTGAACGTCGAGAGTGTCGCATGGGACGACCCCGCCGCCGTGCGGCTGCGCGAGGCGATGTCCAAGGAGATGGGCGAGCGCTACGCGGACATGGGGGACTTCGACTTCCCCGAGGACTTCTCCGTCTCGCCGGAGAGCGTCGTCTACACCGGAGTGGCGATCACCGCCGGGGGCGTCCCCGTCGGACATGTGGCGCTGCGCAGGCTCGGCGCGGACCTGGAGATCAAACGTATGTTCGTCGCCCCGGAGCACCGCGGCAACGGGGTGGCCACTGCCCTGCTGGAGGCGGCGGAGGGCGCCGCGGCGCGTCTGGGGGCCGGGCGGGTGGTGCTGCAGACGGGTGACAGGCAGCCCGACGCGGTGCGCCTGTACGAGCGCGAAGGGTACACGCCCATCGCCGTCTATCCGCCCTACCACCTGGTGCCGAACTCGCTCTGCTACATGAAGCACGTCACCTGACAGCGACGAGCCGGTGTAGCGTGCCTCCGACGATTGTCAAGACTCGGGAGGTCGTGCGTGAGGCGGACCCTGCTGGTGCTGGCCGTACTGGTCAGCCAGATGCTGCTGGGCTGGGCCCCCGCGCACGCCTCGGAGAAGGAGCGGGTCGCTCTCATCGGCGTCTCCGGCCTGCACTGGACAGACCTGTCCAGGGCCGACACGCCCAACCTGTGGGAGCTGGCCGGTGGCAGCGCCATCGGTTCGATGTCGGTCCGCACGGTCGGCAACATCACCTGCCCCTATGACGGCTGGCTGACGGTCTCGGCCGGCATCCGATCGGCCTCCGGCTACCGCTGCGGGCCGCCTCCGATGCCCGAGCAGCAGGGACGCGGCGCGGTCATCCCCGACTACGACTACCTGCACGAGGTGGCCGGGCAGCGCTACGCGGGCCTGCTGGGCGACACGCTGGCCAAGGCCGGGGAGTGCGCGATCGCCATCGGGCCCGGTGCCGCGCTCGGGCTCGCCGACGGCAAGGGCGCGGTGACCACCTACTACGCCTCCCCCATCCAGATGAAGACCGAGGAGCTGGAGCGCTGCCGTCTGGTGGCCATGGACGTCGACGATCTCATCAGGCCGTACATCTCCGACGACGGCAAGCTTCCCCGGGTCGCGGAGAAGCTGTCGGCCCAGGACAGGCGGGCGGCACTGCGCCTGGCCGACGCCAAGGCGGGCGCGCTGCTGGCCGTGCTGCCCCAGGACACCACCGTCCTGCTGTCGGGCATGTCCGACCACGGCTCGGTGCCGCACCTGCGGGTGGCCGCGCTGCGGCAGCCCGGCGCGCAGGGGCACGCGCTCGGCGCGGCCTCGACCCGCCGCGACGACATCTCGATCCTGCCCGACCTGACCACGACTGTGCTGACCAAGCTGGGCGTCGCCGTGCCCGACAGCGTCGTCGGCCAGGTCATGCAGGTCAACGGGCCGGGCGCGACGTTCGATCAGATGGCGGAGGCCGACCAGACCGCCCAGACCATGCGCTCGGTGAAGGGCTACTACTTCATCGCCCTCGCCGTGCTGCAGGTGCTGTTCTACGTCGTCGCGTTCGTGCTGCTGCGCCGCCGCAAGGGCCTTTCCTGGGTACGGCCGGCGGCGGTGACGCTGGCGGCGATCCCCATCACCTCGATCCTGGTCAACCTGCTGCCGTGGTCGACGCACCTGGAGCTGTTCGGCGGCATGCTGGCCTGGCTGGCCGTGATCACCTTCGCCGCGTTCGCGGGACCGTGGCGGCGCAGCCCGCTCGGGCCGCTGGCGGTGGTCGCGGGCGTCACGGCGCTCACGCTCGCCGGAGACCTGCTGACCGGCACCACCCTGCAGCTCAACAGCTTCATGGGCTTCAGCGCCGAGCAGGGCGCCCGCTACTACGGCCTGGGCAACATCCCGTTCGCCCTGCTCGCCACGGGCACGCTGCTGAGCGCCACCGTGATCGCGCACCGGCTGTCGCGGCCCTGGGGCGCCGCGGTCGTGGCCGTCCTCGGCACGTTCGCGATGGTGCTGGGCGGCTCGGGCATGGGCAGCGACTTCGGCGGGGTGATCGCCTTCGTTCCCGGCATCGCCGTGACCGCCCTGCTGATCCTCGGCAAGCGGATCTCGCTGTGGAAGCTGGGCGCGTTCTGCGTGGCGGGCGGCGTCGTCGTGATGGGCTTCGCGATCGCCAACTACCTGCGGCCCGCGGCCGAGCAGTCGCATCTGGGAAGGTTCGTCGGCCAGGTGATCAGCGGAGAGGCGATCGACGTGATCGTCCGCAAGCTGGTGGCGATGCTCAGCACGCTGCTCAGCCCCACGCTGATGCCCGTGGTGATCGCCGCCGTCGCGTTCCTGGTCTACGCGGTCATGCGGCCCGACCAGGCGACGGCGGGCGTGCTGCCCGCCGCCTTCGAGTACTCCCCCTCGCTCAAGGCGGGCCTCATCGGCACGCTCATCAGCGGAGTGGTCGGCACCCTGGTCAACGACTCGGGCGCCGCCGTCCTCTCCATGGCCCTGGCCCTGGCGATCCCCCTGGTCCTGTCGGCGGGCATCGCGGCCCTCCCTGGACGGAGCGCCACGGAGGAACGCCCGCTCGCCAAGGTGTGAGCCCAATCAGGCGCCCGGCCAGGCCTCGGCCAGCATCCTCCTGGTGTCGCGCAGCAGCTGCGGCAGCACCTTGGTGCCGGCCACGACGGGCATGAAGTTCGTGTCGCCGCCCCACCGGGGCACGACGTGCTGGTGCAGGTGGGCGGCGATGCCGGCGCCCGCGACGTGACCGAGGTTCATGCCGACGTTGAAGCCCTGGGCGCCGCTGGCCTGGCGCAGCGCCCGTAGCGCCCGCCTGGTGAAGTCGCCGAGCTCGGTCATCTCGTCGTCCTTCAGCTCGTCGTAGTCGGAGACGTGCCGGTAGGGGCAGACCATCAGGTGACCCGAGTTGTACGGGTAGAGGTTGAGCACCGCGAACACCGTCTCACCCCTGGCGACGATCAGGCCCTCCTCGTCGCTCATCTTCGGGATCTCGCAGAACGGGCAGCCGTCGCCCGCTCCTTCGCCGCTCGGCTTGTTCTCCCCCTTGATGTAGGCCATCCGGTGCGGTGTCCACAGCCGCTGGAAGTTGTCGGGCGACCCCGCCCCAGCCTGCTCCATCGGTTCGCTCTCCTGCATGTTCTGCAGCATATGACCATGGGTCTCCGGACAAACCAGGAGTCCTTCCGGCACAATCCCAAACAGCCGCAAAGGAGGCACGATGAGTGAAGCCTTGGCCGAGGAGACCGAGTCCTCCGCCCCAGCCCCGCGAGCCACCGAGACGACCTCAGCCGTACCGCCGGGCCCGGCCTGGCGTCCCGCCCCCTCCCCCCGCGCCGACGCCGCCCCTCCGGGCTCCGAGACCTCGCAGAACGCCGAGGAGAGCGGCGAAGAGGACACCGAAGGCGACCTCGGCGAGGATGCGGGAGAGGACTCCTCTCCCGACGCGATCGCCACGAGCGACGGCACCGGCGCGGCCGCCGTCGTGAAAGGCCGCATCACGGTGGCCGACGAGGTCGTCGAGAAGGTGGCGGCGCTCGCCGCCCTGGAGGTGCGAGGGGTGGCCGACCTCGGCGGCGACCTGGCCCGCGCCCTCGAGTCGGTCCGCGACCGCATCGGCATCGGCTCCCGCCGCGCCAACCAGGGCGTCGGCGCCCGCATCCAGGACCGCCAGGTCGCCGTCGACGTGACGATCGTCATCGAGTACGGGCACGTGGTCATGCAGGTGGCCGCCGAGGTCAAGACCAACGTCGCCACGACCGTGAGCAGGATGATGGGCCTGCGGGTGACCGAGGTGAACGTCACCGTGGACGACGTCCGGCTGCCCGGAGAGCCGCGGCCCGCACGCGAAGGCCCTGACGACGCGGGCGCGTGACCCGCGATCGCTACGCTGGCCGTCCCCGACAGCGACACGGAGGACCCTGATGACCGAACCGCTCCCACCCATGCCCGAGGACTGGCGGCGCGCCCTGGCGATCGTCGCGCATCCCGACGACCTGGAGTACGGCTGCGCCTCAGCCGTCGCCAGGTGGACCGCCGAGGGCCGGGAGGTGGCCTACCTGCTCGTGACGCGCGGCGAGGCGGGCATAGACACCGTCGAGCCGGCCAAGGCGGGGCCGCTGCGCGAGCGGGAGCAGCGGGCCTCGGCGGCCGTGGTCGGAGTGAGCGAGGTGGAGTTCCTCGACCATGAGGACGGGATCATCGAGTACGGCGTCAGGTTGCGGCGTGATCTGGCCGCGGCGATCCGCCGGCACAGGCCCGAACTGGTGATCACTCTGCACTTCGGTGACACGTGGGGCGGGAGGTACTGGAACACCCCCGACCACAAGGCCGTCGGCAGGGCGGTGCTCGACGCGGCCGCCGACGCCGGCAACCGATGGATCTTCCCCGGCGACGGCCCGGAGCCGTGGAACGGGGTGCGCTGGGTGGCCGTGGCGGGCGCCGACGAGCCCACCCACGCGGTGGACGTCGGCGACACCCTGGAGCAGGGCGTGCGGTCGTTGCTCGAGCATCGCGCCTACATCGAGGCGCTGACCGACGAGGATCCCGAGGCGTACTGCAGGAGTTTCCTCGAAGGGGTCACGCGGCAGGCCGCCGAGCGGTTCGACGGGCGTCCCGCGGTCACCTTCCGGCTGTTCGAGCGCTGAGCGGGAAGACCCCCTGCCGCGCGGCGGCAGGGGGTCTGCTCTGACGCGTGTCAGTCACACGGGATGTAGACCAGCGCGGTCGCGTTGTCCTCGTCGTCCTCGAGGTTGACCTTCTCCCCGTCCTCGACCGAGACGATCTCCTCGGCGAGCGAGTTCGGGCCCCCGTTCGCGTGGAACACGGTGAACAGCGTCACGGTCGTCCCCGTCCGGTTCCTGACCGAGCTGGCCCTGCCGAGGAATCCCGTGCCGAGGCCGTGCACGCCGCACTCGCTCTCCTGCCAGAACAGCGCCGCCCCGTTGGGCTTGTCGTACAGGCAGACGTCCCCGTTCGAGCACTTCCACTTGGGCGCGGCCGTGCTCGACGCCTGCGCGGCGCCGGTCACCGCGGTGAGGACGGCCAGGCCGAGGCCGCCCGCCACCAGTAAGCGCGTGAGTCGCATGGATGTTCCTCCCCTGGAATCGCTTCCTGAGGAGGGTCTCCCGGCGGGCGCGCGCGTGCATGAGTAGGCCCCTACTCAGACCTGGACGCGACGCTCCACGGCGTTGACGATCTCGGCGACGGCCTCCTCGACGGGGACGCCGTTCTTCTGCTCGCCGCTGCGGTAGCGGAAGGACACCGCGCCGTTGGCGATGTCGTCGTCACCGGCCAGCAGCATGAAGGGCACCTTCGACTTCTGCGCGTTGCGGATCTTCTTCTGCATGCGGTCGTCGGCGGTGTCGACCTCGACCCTGATGCCGCGCTCGCGCAGCTTCTTGGCCACGTCGAGCAGGTACGGCGCGTGCGCGTCGGCGATCGGGATGCCGATGACCTGCACGGGCGCCAGCCACGGAGGGAAGGCGCCCGCGTAGTGCTCGACCAGGACACCGAAGAAGCGCTCGATCGACCCGAACAGCGCCCGGTGGATCATGACGGGCCGCTGGCGGGAGCCGTCGGCAGCCTGGTACTCCAGCTCGAAGCGCTCGGGCAGGTTGAAGTCGAGCTGGATCGTCGACATCTGCCAGGAGCGGCCGATCGCGTCGCGTGCCTGCACGGAGATCTTCGGACCGTAGAAGGCGGCGCCGCCCGGGTCCAGGACCAGCTCGAGGTTCTCGGCCTCGGCCACCTCACGCAGCGTGCGGGTGGCCTCGTCCCAGACCTCGTCGGAGCCGACGGACTTCTCCGGGTCCTTGGTGGACAGCTCCAGGTAGAAGTCCTCCAGGCCGTAGTCGCGCAGCAGGCTGAGCGTGAAGCGCAACGCCCCCGCCAGCTCGTCCTTCATCTGCTCGCGGGTGCAGTAGATGTGGGCGTCGTCCTGGGTGAGCCCGCGGACCCTGGTCAGGCCGTGGACCACGCCCGACTTCTCGTAGCGGTAGACGGTGCCGAACTCGAACAGCCGCAGCGGCAGCTCGCGGTAGGACCTTCCACGCGCGCCGAAGATCAGGTTGTGCATCGGGCAGTTCATCGGCTTGAGGTAGTAGTCGGCTCCCTCGACCTCCATGGCGGGGAACATACCGTCCTTGTACCAGTCGAGGTGGCCCGAAACCTCGTACAGGTGCCCCTTGGTGATGTGGGGCGTGTTGACGAAGGAGTAGCCGCCCTCCTCGTGCCTGCGCCTGGAGTAGTTCTCCAGCTCCCTGCGGATGATGCCGCCCTTGGGGTGGAAGACCGGCAGGCCCGAGCCCAGCTCGTCGGGGAAGGAGAACAGGTCGAGCTCGGCGCCCAGCTTGCGGTGGTCGCGCTTCTCGGCCTCCTCCAGCAGGTGGAGGTACTCCTCCTGCTTCTCACGGCTCTCCCACGCGGTGCCGTAGATGCGCTGCAGCTGCGGGTTCTTCTCGCTGCCCCGCCAATAGGCGCCGCCGGTGCGCATGAGCTTGAAGGCCGGGATGACCCTGGTCGAGGGCAGGTGCGGGCCCCTGCACAGGTCCTTCCAGCACAGCTCGCCGCTCTTGGGGTCGAGGTTGTCGTAGATGGTCAGCTGGCCCTCGCCGACCTCGACGCCGGCGCCGTCCTCGGCGGCCGAGGCGCCGCCCTTGAGGCCGATCAGCTCCAGCTTGTACGGCTCGCCCGCCAGCTCGGCGCGCGCGTCGTCGTCGGACACCTCGCGCCGCGCGAACAGCTGGCCCTGCTTGACGATCTCGCGCATCCGCTTCTCGATGCGCTTGATGTCGTCGGGGTGGAAGGCCGTCTCGACGTCGAAGTCGTAGTAGAAGCCGTTGTCGACGGGCGGGCCGATGCCCAGCTTGGCCTCGGGGAACAGCTCCTGCACCGCCTGGGCCATGACGTGGGCGGTGGAGTGGCGCAGGATGGCGCGGCCGTCCTCGCTGCTGATCTGGACCGGCTCGACCACGTCGCCTTCGCGGACGGGGGAGGCCAGGTCGCGGAGCTCACCGCCGACGCGGGCGGCGACGACGGTGCGGCCGTCGGCCTCGAGCGCCTCGCCGTACGTCGTGCCGGCCGCGACCACACGCTCGGCTCCGGCGAGGGTGATATGCAGCTCGGCTGACACGGTGACTCCTTGGATAGCAGTGTTTCGATGATGAACACCGATGCTATCGCGGGTCGTAACCCAGCCTGGTCAGGTCCTCGCGGCTGCCGTGGAAGACGTTGCGGTCGAGAGGGCTGTTGGCGTACTGGTGGATGGTCCAGTCGCGCCACGGCCTGGGCACGACCGGGTTGCCCTTCGCCTTCTCCGGCGAGGCGATCCAGAGCGGGTATTCGCCGAGGCCCGCGCAGTTGCCCTCGTTGGCGAACCACTGGAAGGTGTAGATGAAGGGCCGCATGCCCGCGTGCTTCTCGATCTGCCTGCACCAGCGGCGGGCGAACCTGGCCACCTGGTCGGGCGGCAGCCCGTCGTCGGACTCCAGGTCGAGCGCCACCAGGTCGCCCCTGCGCAGGCCGCCCGCGTTCCTGATGGTGCGGAGGAAGTGACGGGCCTGCTCGCCGGGGTCGCCCTTGGGCCTGGCGAAGTGGTAGGCGCCACAGACCAGCCAGTGCTCGCGCATGAGCTGCCAGTTGCGGTCGAACCACTTGTCGACCCACGTGCCACCCTCTGACGCCTTGGCGAATCCGAAGGCGACCCCGTCCTCGGCGTGACCGGCCCAGTCGACCGTTCCCTGCCAGTTGGACACGTCTATGCCGTGTAGCACGCGCTTCACCCTGCCGGAGTTTACGAAAGGGACCTGCGATCGGCCCCTCGCCTCGCCGTCTGCAGGTCATTGAACAGTTCCAGCCACATCGGGGCAACCACCCCCTTCGAATAGGCCCGTACGGTCCGCACGGCCTGCGCCCCGAGCCGCCTGCGCCGCGGCTCGTCGTCGATCAGCTCGGCGATCGCCCTGGCCAGCGCCTCGACGTCCTGCGGCGGCACCAGCACGCCGTCGACGTCGTGCGTGATGACCTCGCCCGGTCCCGTCGGGCAGTCGAAGGCGACGACGGGCAGCCCGTGGGCCATGGCCTCGATCATGACCATGGGCAGGCCCTCGAACCTGGAGCTGAGCACGTACAGGGAGGAGGCGGCCAGTTCCTGGTGGAATGCGCCGGTGCGGCCCATCAGTGCGACCCTGGAGGCGGCCGGCTCGGCAAGCGTGACGAGCTCGGCCTGCTTGGGGCCGGTGCCGTAGAGGCGCAGCCGCCAGTCGGGACGGTTCTCCGTGGCCTTGACGAAGGCGGGGATGAGCAGGTCGAAGCCCTTCTGGGGGACCAGCCTGCCCGCCGCGATCACGCTGGTGGAGGCGTGGTCGGCGGGCTCGCGCTCCATGGGGTGGACGGCGTTGGGGATGCGGATGATCCTGGCGCCGGGCATGACCGTCTCGTAGTGGGATCTGTCGGTCTCCGTGAGCACGGTGACGGCGTCGAACCTGCGATAGCCGCGCCTGATGGCCTTCTGCACGGCCGGGCGGTGGGAGGCGAGGTTCATGTGCTCCTGGGCGATCATGCGGACCAGGCCCGAGGCGTGCCTGGCGGCCAGCAGGTTGAGCGCGGGCCTGGTGGTGACGAGGATCCCGCCGGTCAGCCCGCGCAGCCAGGCGGCGACGGCGGCCTCCACCTCGGGGGTGAAGTAGCCGGCCGCCGGCTCGCCGCGCGGCACGACGTGGCCGCGTAGCCTGCGCAGGACCCTGGCCTGCAGTTGCGGAGGACGCACGCCCGCACGCTGGTCGACCAGGGTGCGCACCTTCACCCCCTCGGGGAAGGCGAAACCCGGCCTGGTACGCCGCCTGACGGCGGTGACGATCTCGACCTCGTGGCCGGCCGCCGCCATCCAGCCCGCCTGGGTCAGGACGGTGCGGATGGTGCCGCCCGTGCCGTAGGCGTGCAGGAGCAGGTAGTGGATCTTCATGGGTAGCCCCAGCGGCCGGTCAGCTCCCTCAGCGGGGCGGGCACCTCCTCCGCCGTGGGCAGCGGGCGGCCGGGCTGGACGGCGCCGGTGCGGATCTTGTCCTTCCAGTCGCCGAGGCCCTTGACCCAGGGGGCGTCGCCGTACTCCAGCATGGCCGGCTCGAAGTCGACGCCCAGGAAGGAGCAGATCTCACCGGCCTTGCCCGCGGGATCGGCGGTGAAGTCCTCGTAGCGCACGGTCAGGCCGGGCAGCGCCTTCCGCGCGCGGTCGACGGCCTTCATGTAGCGCAGCGCGTCGGCGACCGCGTCGTCGGCGGAGCGGCCCGTGCTCTCCTGCCACGAGCGGGCGATGGAGGCGGGGTGGCGGAGCAGGAACACGTACCTGGCGTCGGGCCAGCAGGTGGCGATGCGCTGGAAAACGAACGCGTTGGCCGGCGTCTTGTCGACGATGATCTGCTTGCCGCTCCTGTGCAGTTCCCTGTGCAGCACGCGGTCCCACAGCAGGTGCTCCAGGTCGGCTCTGTTGTGGCCGAGAGCGTCCATGGCCCGCTCGGCCAGCGGCGTGCCGTAGCCGACCGTCAGCCTGCGCACGTGCAGCTCGTGCGGGGCATGGATCTTGGAGTGGGCGTTGAGCACGGCGCGCAGCAGCGTGGACCCCGACCTGACGGGGCACAGGAGGAAGACCGGTTCGCGCAGCAGCCTGTCAGAGGCCGGGTCGGCCGGCGGCCTGACGTCCGCCTCGGCCCCGGGCACGGCGGCGGGCACGGCGGCGGGCACGGCGGCGGGCAGCCTGGTGAGCTGGAAACCCGTCATCTTGCCGAAGGTCGTGTTCACCCTCCGTATCCAGTTCATGCGGTTGGACGTTAACAAGCGGACCTGAGGATTGCCTGGGCTTCCGCTCACCGGAAGGACACAGTGGTGTTGTCGGCGTCGGCTGGAACGGTGAGCGCCATGAAGGTCGGGAAGTTGGTCGGGTCGGCGGCGGAGGCGGTCGCCGGCATCGGTGAGGGGTCGTCGCTGGCCGTGGGCGGTTTCGGGCTGTGCGGCGTGCCGTCGGTGCTGATCGCCGCGCTGCACCGGCAGGGCACGGGCGGGCTCCACGTGGTGTCGAACAACTGCGGTGTCGACGAGCGAGGGCTGGGGCTGTTGCTGGCGGCGGGAAGGATCGCGCGGGCGACGGGCTCCTACATCGGCGAGAACAAGGAGCTGGCCAAGCGCTATCTGAGCGGCGAGATCGAGGTGGAGCTGGTACCGCAGGGCACGCTGGCCGAGCGGCTCAGGGCTGGTGGCAGCGGGATCCCCGCCTTCTACACGCCCGCCGGGGTCGGGACGCTGGTGGCCGAGGGCGGGCTGCCGTGGCGCTACGCCGCCGACGGGAGCGTGGCCGTGGCCTCGCCCGCCAAGGAGGTGCGGGAGTTCGGCGGCGTGCCGTACGTGCTGGAGGAGTCGATCAGAACGGACTTCGCGCTGGTCAGAGCGGCCAAGGGCGACGTCCACGGCAACCTGGTCTTCGACAGGAGCGCGCGCAACTTCAACCCGCTGGCGGCGATGGCGGGCAGGGTGACGATCGCGGAGGTGGAGGAGCTGTGCGAGCTCCAACCCGACGAGGTGCACCTGCCCGGCGTGTTCGTGCAGAAGGTGGTCGCGCTGACGCCCGAGCAGGCGGCAGACAAGCACGTGGAGAAGAGGACGGTGCGCGCCTGATGGCCTGGTCCAGAGAGCAGATCGCGGCCAGGGCGGCGGCCGAGCTCACCGACGGCGCCTACGTCAACCTCGGCATCGGGCTGCCGACGCTGATTCCCGCCTTCATCCCGCCCGACGTGCACGTGGTCGTCCATTCGGAGAACGGGGTGCTGGGCGTGGGCCCCTACCCGCTCGAGGACGAGGTGGACCCCGACCTGATCAACGCGGGCAAGGAGACGGTCACCGTCCTGCCGGGGGCCTCGTTCTTCGACTCCTCGCTGTCGTTCGGGATGATCCGCGGCGGCCACATCGACGTCGCGGTGCTCGGCGGGATGCAGGTCTCGGCCCGTGGCGATCTGGCCAACTGGTCGGTGCCCGGCAAGCTGATCAAGGGGATGGGCGGCGCGATGGACCTGGTCCACGGTGCGCGCAGGGTGATCGTGGTCATGGAGCATCTCGCCCGCGACGGCTCGCCGAAGATCGTCAAGGAGTGCTCGCTACCTCTGACGGGGGCGGCGTGCGTGCACCGGATCATCACCGATCTGGCCGTGCTGGACGTGACCCCGGACGGGCTCAGGCTGGTGGAGACCGCGCCCGGCGTGAGCGTGGAGGAGGTGCGCGCGGCCACCGAGCCCGAGGTGCTGACTGAGGGTTAATATCCGGACATGCCGCCCGTTAGCGTCGCAGGAAAAGTGATGGCGATCCTGGACGCCTTCTCCCAGGGCGAGGTACGGCTCACGCTGACCGAGATCTGCCGCAGGGCGGACCTGCCCCTGGCGACGGGGCACCGGCTGGTGGGAGAGCTGAGCAGGGGCGGCTTCGTCGAGCGGCTGCCCGACGGCGCCTACCGGGTCGGCATCAGGCTGTGGCGGATCGGCGCCCAGGCGGCGGCCGCGGCGGACCTGCGCGAGCTGGCGCTGCCGTACATGGAGGACCTGTACGAGGTCACGCGCGCCAACGTGCAGCTGGCCGTGCGGCGCGGGCTGAAGGCGCTGTATCTCGAACGGCTGCGGGGACCCGCCTCGGTGCCCACCGTCAGCAGGGTCGGCGGTGAGCTTCCCCTGCACGCCACCGGGGTGGGCAGGGTGCTGCTGGCCTTCGCGCCCGAGCAGGTGACGGACGAGGTGGTCTCCGCCGGTCTGAGCGCACTGACCAGGCACACGGTGACCGATCCCGACCGGCTGCGCGCCGCCCTCGCCGAGGTGCGCAGGACGGGTGTGGCGGTGACGCGCGAGGAGATGACGCTGGGCACCTGCTCGGTGGCGGCCCCGGTGCGCGGCGCCGACGGGCAGGTGGTCGCCGCGCTGTCGATCGTCACCAGGCCGCGCGCCGACCTGCGGGCGGTGGTGCCCACGCTGGTGACCAGCGCGCGGGCGCTGTCGCGGGATGTCAGCGGCCACTACTGATGGAATGGTTCCGCTGACCGGAAGACCGGCGGCCGAGCCTCGGGGGCCGACCATGAGGATCAGGGCATGCGTACCCAGGTAGCGATCATCGGCGCGGGACCCGCGGGTCTCCTGCTCTCCCATCTGCTCGAACGGCGCGGCATCGACGCGGTGGTGCTGGAGAGCCGTGACCGCGCCCACTGCGAGCGGCGCCAGCGGGCGGGGATGCTGGAACAGGGCACGGTGGACGTGCTGCGGGCCGCCGGCGCGGGCGAGCGGCTGGACCGCGAGGGGCTCACCCACCACGGTCTGGAGCTGCGCTTCGGCGGGGCCGGCCACCGGATCGCGCTGAGCGAGCTGACCGGTGGCAGGACGGTCACGATCTACGCGCAGACCGAGATCGTGAAGGATCTCATCGCGCTGTCGCCCGAGGGCAGGATCAGGTTCGAGGCGGAGGTCCTCGAGGTCGATCCCGCCTCGCCGCGCGTCACCTACCGCGAGAACGGCGTGCTGAGGACGCTCGACTGCGACCTGGTCGCCGGCTGCGACGGCTTCCACGGGGTCTCGCGCGCCGCCGTGCCCCGGGCGAAGGTGTTCGAGCGCGACTACCCGTTCGCGTGGCTCGGGGTGCTGGCCGACGTGCCGCCCTCGACCGAGGAGCTCGTCTACTGCCACCACGACCGCGGCTTCGCCCTGCACAGCCTGCGTTCGCCCGAGGTCAGCCGTCTCTACCTCCAGGTCTCGCCCGACGAGGAACTGGCCGCGTGGCCCGACGAGCGCATCTGGAGCGAGCTGCGCACCAGGTTCGCCACCCGCGACGGGTGGACGCTGAAGGACGGCCCGATCAGGGAGAAGGCGATCACGCCGATGCGCAGCTTCGTCACCGAGCCGATGCGGCACGACAACCTGTTCCTGGCCGGTGACGCCGCGCACATCGTGCCGCCGACCGGCGCCAAGGGGCTCAACCTCGCGGTGTCCGACGTGACCGCGCTCGCCTCCGCGATCGCCGCCCGCTACGAGGGGGGCTCCTCGGCGCTGCTCGACGGCTACTCCTCCGCCAGGCTCAGGCGCGTGTGGCGGGCCGAGCACTTCTCCTACTGGATGACCACGCTCCTGCACACCGACCACTCAGCCGACGCCTTCGCCAGGAGGTTGCAGCTGTCCCACCTGGAGTACGTCGTCTCGTCGAAGGCGGCGGCGACCACGCTGGCGGAGAACTACGTAGGCTTCGCCCATGACGGCCCCTGACCTGCTTCCTCACCTGCGGCGCGCCCGCGACCTGGCCGACCGCCACTACGCCGAGCCGCTCGACCTCGAGGCCCTGGCCGGCGCCGCAGGCTGCTCGCGCCATCACTTCGCCCGCTCCTTCAAGCACGTGTACGGCGAGACGCCCGCGCGCTACCTGACCTCGCGCCGCATCGAACGGGCCAAGGACCTGCTGCGCGCCACGAACCTCAACGTCACCGAGATCTGCGTCCTGGTCGGCTTCTCCAGTCTGGGGTCCTTCAGCTCCCGCTTCACCGCCATGGTCGGCATGTCGCCGAGCGCCTTCAGGGAGGAGTCCGTACGGCAGGGCGGCCCTCCCCCGATCCCCGGCTGCTTCGTGCTGATGTGCACCCGTCCGCCGTTCGAGCAATCTGGGAGAAGCGGTCCTTCGAGCCGTTCTCCTACGGTCGGAGGAGACGGACGAGGAGGAGGAACATCATGATCACTGGACTGTCGCACACCTGCGTCTACGTCCTCGACCAGGATGAGGCGAAGGCGTTCTACACCGAGAAGCTGGGTTTCGAGGTGCGCGAGGATGTCAGCCTCGGCGACTACCGCTGGCTGGTGGTGGCTCCGAAGGATCATCCGGAAGCGACGATCATCCTGTCGGCCATCGGCGCGCCGCACTTCGACGAGGAGACGGCGGGACAACTGCGGTCGGTGATCGCCAAGGGGGCGCTGGGCCCCGGGGTCATGGCCACTGACGACTGCCACAAGAGCTACGAGGAGCTGTCGGCCAAGGGCGTGGAGTTCGTCCAGCCGCCGGCCGACCGCCCCTACGGGATCGAGGCGGTCTTCCGCGACAACTCAGGCAACTGGTTCAGCCTGACCCAGCGCAAGCGCTGACCCGCGGCCCCGATCGCCACAGGGCGGGGCGGGTCCTGCCGTAGGCCCGGGGTGCGTGTCGTGCAGGACGGGCCTCAGAGGAGGGTCTTGAGGAGGTTTCTGGTGCGCTCCCACGAGGAGAACTCGGCCGCCACGAAGTCGGTGACCCCGATCCCGTCCAGCGCCTCGATCTGGGCGCGCACCGCGGCCTCGTCGCCGACGATCGCCACGTCGCCGGGGTCGGCCGCGCCCTCCTTGTCGAGCATCGCCCGGTAGGACGGCAGCCGGCCGTACGCCGAGAAGACCTCGGCGGCGCGCGCCCTGGCCCCTTCGGGGTCGTCGGTGACGCAGACGGGCAGCGCGCACACCACGCGGGGGGCGGGCCTGCCCGCCCGCTCGGCGGCCCGCGTGATGGCGGGCACGACGTGCTCCTCGACGGTCCTGGGCCCGGTCATCCAGAGCACGGTGCCGTCGGCCATCGAGCCCGCCAGTTCGAGCATGCGGGGCGCGAGGGCGGCGATCAGCACCGGCATGCCCGCGCCGGGGATGTTCAGCCTGATGTCGGCCTGCAGGGTCTCGCCCTTGACCTTCGCCTTCTCGCCGCGCGCCAGCGGCAGCAGGATGTCCAGATACTCCTTCATGTGCCTGGCCGGCCGCTCGAAGCTGTAGCCGAACATGTGCTCGATGACGACCTGGTGCGACACGCCGATGCCGAGGGCGAGCCTGCCGCCGAGGGCGAGGTTGGCGGTCAGCGCCTGCTGGGCCAGTGCCGCGGGGTGGCGCGGATAGGTCGGGACGACCGCGGTGCCGAGCTCGATGCCGGGCACCTGGCCGCCCGCCACGGCCAGCGTGGTGATCGCGTCGAGGCCGAAGATGTTGGACAGCCAGGCGGAGGCGAATCCGTCGCCGGCGGCTCGGGCGATCGACTCCCGCAGCTCGGCGATGGGGTCAGCACCCTTGGGGTCGTTGAGGAACAGTCCGACTCGCATCGCAACCGAACTCCGTTCTCATCAGGATGCGGCGAGTCTAGCCCCACTAGATCCTGATCACCGCGTCCGCCACGGTGATCTTCCTGTCGATCAGGCCGGCGGCGTGGAACAGGTCGGCGGCGCGCTGCTGCTCGGCGACGAACTCGGGAGTGACCTCCTCCACGCCGAAGGGGCGTCTGCGCAGAGCGTTCTCCCAGTCGTCGACGCTGCCGCCGCCGTCGGCCGCGAACAGCTCGGCGGCCTCGCGGGGGTGCTCGGCGATCCAGGCGTCGGACTCCTTGAGCGCGGCGACGATGGCCCTGACCGCGTCGGGGCGCTCGGTGGCGAAGTCGCGGCGGGTGAACCAGAGCGAGCGGTGGCTGAACAGGCCGTCGGTCTCCACGAGCGTCCTGGTCCTGTCCTCGACCTTGCTCAGCGAGGGGTAGGAGCCGACCCACGCGTCCACCTCGCCGTCGAGCAGGAGCCGCGCGGCGTCGACTCCCGCGTCGACGGGGACGATGTCGCTCCAGGCGAGCCCCGCGTCGTCGAGGGCGAACAGCAGCAGGGTCGTCTGCCATGAGCCGTGCCCGAGCGCCACCTTCCTGCCCTTGAGGTCGGCGACCGTCCTGACGTCGGAGTCGGCCCTGGTCACCAGGCGGCCGTTCTCGTGACGGGAGCCCGAGACGCCGACGTAGACGATGTCGTGGCCTTTGCCCTGGGCGGTGACCGGCGGCGTCGATCCCGTGCCGATGAAGTCGTAGCCGCCGTCGAACAGGTGGTCGCCGTGGAGTGAGGGCAGCCCCTCGGTGGGCGAGGGGCGTTCACCCGCGGGCAGGTCCCTGAGGTCGACCCACTCGACCTCAGGCAGGCTCTTCTCCAGGATGCCGCGGTGGCGCAGCACCCAGAGGGAGTTGTTGGAGGGGAAGTATCCGACGCGGACGGTCATCAGGAGAGTCCTTTCATGAGGGGGAGCACGTTCTCGCCGACGCGGTAGGCCTCTTCCAGGTGAGGCACGCCGGCCAGGATGAAGGAGTCGACGCCGAGCGCGGTCAGCTCGTCGAGCCGCTCGGCGACCTGCGCGTAGCTGCCGACCAGCCCGAAGGCGGGCCCGCCGCGCAGCAGGTGGAAGCCGCCCCACACGTTGGGGGTGACCTCCAGGTCACGGTGGCCGGTGACGGGCCCGGTGACGAACGACTGGCTGCGCTGCCAGCCGATCGAGTCGCCCGTGGCGCCGCGCAGCACCGAGGGGTCGATGTTGTCCCAGCCCTGCGCGATCTCGGCCCATGCCTCCTGCTCGGTCTCGCGGGCCAGCACGTCGATGCGGACCGCGAACTTCGGCGGGGTGAGGCTGCGCTCGCGCACCCGCTCGAACTTCTCCTCGAGGGCGTGGAACGGCTCCAGCCAGGACAGGTAGTAGTCGGCGTGCCGTCCCGCGGCCTCGATGGCGGCGGGTGAGGAGCCGGAGAAGTAGATCTCGGGAAAGGGCTGGCCGAGCAGCGGCGCAGGCAGCCGCCCGCCCTCGACCCGGTAGAAGCGCCCGTGGAAGGAGTACGGCCGCTCGCCCCACACGCCCCTCAGCACGTCGAGGAACTCCGAGGTGCGCGCGTAGCGGTCGTCGTGGTCCACCTTGTCGCCCCACCACAGCTGGTCGGGCCCGCCACCTCCGGAGATCACGTTGTAGACGACCCGCCCGCCGGTGGCGCGCTGCAGCGTCGCGGTCATCCGCGCCGCCTGCACCGGGTGCAGGAACCCCGGCTGAAAAGCGATCATGAACCGGTAGGTGGAGGTCTCGCGGCCGAGCGTGGCGGCCGTCGCCCACGGGTCGTCGGTGTTGGGGAAGGACGGCAGCAGCCCGCCCGCGAACCCCGCGCCCTCGGAGGCCCTCGCCACGTCCGCCATGTGCTCGACGTAGCTGTAGTCGTCGCGCGTCCCCGGGGCGAGGTTGCCGGGCGCGAGCGGCGCCCAGTCTCCCCTGGTGGGCGTACGGCGGCGCAGCGACGGCTGGTCGCCGTGGGTGCCGATGCGCCAGTAGATGTCAACCGGCATGAGCGATCTCCCTCGCCAGCAGCGGAAGCAGGTGCTCGCCCAGGCGGTAGGTCTCCTCCAGGTACGGCGTGGCCTCCAGGTAGAAGACCTCGACGCCCTGGTCGATGTAGTCCCGGATGTGGCGGGCGATCCGCTCGTAGGACCCGGCGAGGCCGGGAAAGCCGTCGCGCGCCGCCTCCTCGTCGGTCTCCCTGGCGTGGACCGCCAGCCGCACGCCGTAGGTGAGACCCGGCAACTCGGCCGTGAGCGACAGGTCGTCGCCGTGGTCGAAGACGTGGACGTCGGCGTGCCGTACCGACAGGGCGAGGGCCTCGGGCGAGGTGCCCGACAGGTGGACGCGCGGGAAGGCCCGCCCCGACAGCGGCGGCGCGAAGCCGCCGGACAGCACCTGGTAGAAGCGGCCCTCGTGGGTGTACTCGCGCTGGTGCCAGACTCCCTTGGCGATCGTCAGGAACTCCTCCGCCCGCGCGTAGCGGTCGGCGCCCTCGGTGAAGTCGCCGTGCGCCCTGGCGACCGCAGGGTCGAGGTCGACGTCGATCCGCCAGTCGAGCCGGTCGCCGGAGAAGCGCTGCAGGGAGGCGGCGACCTTGGCGGCGTAGACCGGGGTGGCGATGCCGGGGTGGAACCCGGCCAGCAGCCGCAGGTACCTGGACTGCCTGAGCAGCCCCGCCGCGATGACCAGCGACTCCTCCCCCTCGGGATCGAAGGGGGCGTAGGCGCCGGTGTAGCCGGTCAGCTCCGCCGCCCTGCCCACCTGCAGGAGGTGGTCGCCGCCGCGCCGCTGGCCCTGGCTGGGCAGCGTGATGAAGAACTCGGCCATCACGCGCCCGCCAGGATCTCGCGCGCGGCGGCCAGCGGCCCGTGGGCGGCCCAGGCGTCGATGTCGACGTCGGCGGCCAGGAAGCCGTGCAGGCGCAGGAACTCCTTCTGCACGCGCAGCAGGTCTAGGCGCTCGGCCGACAGGTCGGGGTGCAGCGAGGTATGGAAGTCGTCACGGTAGGCGGTGGCCACGCCCTGCGCGCCCGAGCGGGTCTCCCTGCCGAGGATGGTGCGCACCTCCTCCAGGCTGGTGGCCGCCCAGTCGGCGGCGCGCAGTGTCTGGACGAGGAACCCCGTGACGGCCTCGGGGCGTTCGGCGAGCAGGTCCTCGTGCACCGTGATGGGCCTGGGGGTGCCGTTGTTCACCCGGGTGCGCGGGTCCGGGTGGGCGTCGAGGTCCACCGCCACGACCGCGCCGACCTGGGCGGCCTGCTCGGCGGCACGGGCGCCCTTGACGTAGACGGCGTCCACCTCGCCCCTGGCCAGCTCCTCGATACCGGGCCACGACCACGGCCCGTTCCTCGCTCCGCGCCCCACGTCGGGCCCGGCGATTCCCACGTCCACGAAGCTCACGTCGTCGAGCGTGAGCCGCGCCTGCGACAGCGCGCCCTTCGCGCCGTGCAGCGCCATCGCGCGGGGGAAGCTCTCCGCCCTGGTCGCGGCCCACGCGGGAAGGGCGAACCTGGCGCCGCGCAGGCCGGCCGCGTCCTTGATCCCCGACTCCGGCCTGACCAGGACGGACTGCCACTCCTCGATCCACGTGAGGCCGATCAGCCTGGTGCGCGCCCCCTCGGAGCGGGCGGCCAGCGCGGGGACGTTGCCGCCCTCGCGGAACAGGCCGAGCAGGTCGTGGTCGAAGTGGTGCCTGGCGATCTCGGGCGGCGCGTCCTGCAGGATGCCGACCTCGCCGAGCTCCTGCTCCAGCCAACCCAGGTTGTGCGCCAGCCCGGAGGCCGTCGGCACCGGGCAGCGGGTGTACCAGATCTTCATACGTGCACTCCAAGGTGGGAGAGGAACAGTGCGCGGTGCGCGAGGAAGGCGGGGTCGTCGCGCTGTCTCGGATGGGGAAGGTCGATGCGGCGGTCCACGGCCAGCTCGCCCTCGCGCAGGACGGCGACGCGGTCGGCCAGGCGTACCGCCTCGTCCACGTCGTGGGTGACGAGCACGACGGCGGGGCGGTGGCGGGCGCACAGCTCGGCGACGAGGTCCTGCATCTGCAGCCTGGTCAGCGCGTCGAGGGCGGCGAAGGGCTCGTCGAGCAGGAGCAGCTCGGGCTCCCTGACCAGGGCTCTGGCCAGGGCGACGCGCTGCGCCTCCCCGCCGGACAGCGTGGCGGGCCACGCGTCGCCGTACCCGTCGAGGCCCACCTCGGCCAGCGCCGCGAGCCCCGCTTCGCGGGCCGAGCGCGGCAGGCCGAGCGTCACGTTGGCCAGCACCCTGCGGGCCTGCACCAGCCTGGGCTCCTGATAGACCGTGGTACGGCGGCGCGGCGCGAGCACCGTGCCCGTGTCGGGCCGTTCCAGTCCCGCGAGGATGCGCAGCAGGGTCGTCTTGCCCGTGCCGCTGGGGCCCAGCAGGGCGAAGAACTCGCCACGGGCGAGGTCGAGGCCGACGTCCTTCAGGACGGTCTTGCGGCCGAAGGCCTTGCCGAGCCCCTGGACGATCACCGCCGCCACGGCATGCTCACCCTCTCGACGCCGCGGACGGCCAGGTCGATCGCCAGGCCGAGCACGGCGTAGATCACGACGCAGAGGATCATGTAGTCGTTGCGGTAGTACTGCTGCGAGAGCGTGACCAGGTAGCCGATGCCCTCGGTGGCGCCGATCTGCTCGGCGGCGATGAGGCCCGTGAGGGCGACCGACAGGGAGACGCGCAGGGCCATGAGGATGCTCGGCAGCGCGGTCGGGACGATCACGCCGAGCGCCAGTCCAGGGCCCTTCAGCCCGAAGCCCCTGGCCGCCTCGACCACCTTGCGGTCGACCCCGCGCACCCCGAGATAGGTGTAGGCGTACATCGGGCCGGCCGTCGCCACGGCGACGAGCACGACCTTGAACGTCTCCTCCACCCCGAACCACGAGATGAACAGGGGCACCAGCGCCAGGAAGGGGACGGCGCGCTTCATCTGCATGGTCGGGTCGACCAGCTCCTCGCCGAGCGCGGACAGGCCCGCGACCACGCCGAGGAGCAGGCCGAGCCCGCCGCCGAGCAGGACCCCGAGACCTGCTCGGTGGGCTGAGGCGAGCAGGTAGTCGGCCAGCTGTCCCGTCCGGGTCAGCTCGCCGAGCGCGGCCGCCACCTGGGCGGGGGCGGCCAGCACGTCGGAGGGGATGGCGCCGCGGGCCGCGCCGTACCACCAGGCGGCCAGCAGGACCAGCGGCACCGACGCCCTCACGGCGGCGCCGAGGGCGGGCGGGCGCCGTCTGCTGCCGAGGAAGCGCGGCTCCTCCAGCCCCTCCACGGGCTCGGCCCTGGTGAGGGTCGTCATCGGGCCGCCTTCTGCTCGAAGACGACGTCGGCGGGGTTCACCGAGGCGGGCAGCACGCCGTACTTCTGGAAGACGCCTGCCACGTCCTTGACGTAGGACAGGTCGGCGGCGGTGGCCGGGCGCGGCGGGAGGGCGTACCTGGCCTTGGCCAGCTCCTCCTGCAGCCGCGCGCCCGACAGCGCGGTGGGCCCCTGGGTGAGGAAGACGTTCTGGAACTTCTCCGGCTCCTTCTTGGCCTGTGCCGTGAGCTCGCCGAGCACGTCGAGGTAGACCCGCACCACCTCGGGGTGGCTCTGGAGCAGCTCCACGCGTGCGGCCTGGATGTTGAGGTCCTGGTCGGGCAGGTCGTTGCTGTGCGCGAGGACCCTGGCGCCCTTGGCCACGACCTCCGGGTAGGCGCGCACGATCGCCCACCAGGCGTCGACCTTGCCGGTGGCGAAGGCGGAGGCGGCCTGGTCCGGGTTGAGGTAGATCCGGGTCACCTGGTCGGGCCGCAGACCGGCCTTCTCCAGCGCGAGCAGCAGCAGGTACTCCCCCCGCCCGCCCTTGTTGACCGCGATCTTCTTGCCGGCGAGCTCCTTGACGTCCTTGACCGGGCTGTCGGCCGGCACCACGAGCCCGTCGGTCCTGGGCGCGGCGGGGTCGGTGACCCTGTCGGTGATCGAGAAGATCTTGATGTCCCTGCCGTTGGCCAGGTAGCCGAGCGCGGGCGAGATCGCGCCCTCCAGCACGTTCACCGAGCCCGAGCGGACGGCGTCGACGGTGGCGGTGAAGGAGGCGTAGGTGCCGCCCCACTCGACCGACGCGCCGACGGCGGCCAGCCGCTTCTCCAGGATCCCGTTCTTCTTGGCGTACGCCAGCGGGCCTGCGTTGCCCGGATCCTTCAGCTTGAGTACGGCTCCCTGCTGCGCTTTCGCGGCGGGGGACGCACAGGCGGACAGAGCGCAGAGCGTCGCGACCGCGAGGCTCGCAAGACGAGGACTCATATTTCCTATAATTCAGGTAGGTTTAGTCTGCGTCAAGTCGGATCTGTACGCTGGATCTCATGACGCATGAGCGCGCCGGACAGCCCGCCCAGCCATCCGACCTGATCGACGTGGCCCGCCTGGTGACCGCCTACTACGCGCTGCACCCGGACCCTTCCGAGGTCTCGCAGCGCGTCGCCTTCGGCACCTCGGGACACCGCGGATCGTCCCTCGACACGGCCTTCAACGAGGACCACATCCTCGCCACGAGCCAGGCGATCGTGGAGTACCGCGCCGCACAGGGGATCACGGGGCCGCTGTTCCTCGGCGCGGACACGCACGCGCTGTCCGAGCCCGCCAAGGTGTCGGCACTGGAGGTGTTCGCCGCCAACGACGTGACCGTGCTCGTCGACAGCCGCGACGGCTACACGCCCACCCCCGCCGTCTCCCACGCGATCCTGACGCATCCGGGCTCCGACGGCGTCGTGGTCACCCCCTCGCACAACCCGCCGCGCGACGGCGGCTTCAAGTACAACCCTCCCAACGGCGGGCCCGCCGACACCGACGCCACCTCGTGGATCCAGGACCGCGCCAACGCGCTCATCGCGGGCGGCCTGAAGGAGGTGCGGCGGGTGCCCTACAGGCCCTCGCTCGGCGAGCGCTACGACTTCCTCGGCTCCTACGTCGACGACCTGCCCAGCGTGATCGATCTCGACGCGATCAGGTCGGCGGGCGTGCGTATCGGCGCCGACCCGCTCGGCGGGGCGAGCGTGGCCTACTGGGGCGAGATCGCCACCAGGCACGACCTCGACCTCACGGTCGTCAACCCGCTCGTCGACCCGACGTGGCGGTTCATGACGCTCGACTGGGACGGCAAGATCCGCATGGACTGCTCGTCGCCCTACGCCATGGCGTCGCTGATCGCCAACCGGTCGACGTACGACATCGCCACCGGCAACGACGCCGACGCCGACAGGCACGGCATCGTCACTCCCGACGCCGGACTGCTCAACCCCAACCACTACCTGGCCGTGGCCATCTCCTACCTGTACGGTCACCGTCCCGCGTGGCCGGCAGGGGCGGGCGTCGGCAAGACGCTCGTCAGCAGCAGCATGATCGACAGGGTGGCGGCCTCCATCGGGCGGGAACTGTACGAGGTGCCCGTCGGGTTCAAGTGGTTCGTCTCGGGGCTGCTGGACGGGTCGCTCGGGTTCGGCGGCGAGGAGAGCGCGGGGGCCTCGTTCCTGCGGCGCGACGGCTCGCCGTGGAGCACCGACAAGGACGGGATCATCCTGGCGCTGCTGGCCTCGGAGATCCAGGCGGTGACGGGGTCGTCGCCCGGCGCCCACTACGCCTCGCTGACCTCGCGGTTCGGCTCGCCCGCCTACGCCCGGGTGGACGCTCCCGCGACCAGGGAGCAGAAGGCGGTGCTGGCGAAGCTGTCGGCGTCGCAGATCACCGCCGACACACTGGCGGGCGAGCCGATCACCGCTGTGCTGACCAGCGCGCCGGGCAACGGGGCGCCGCTGGGCGGGGTGAAGGTGTGCACGGAGAACGCGTGGTTCGCGGCCAGGCCCTCGGGCACGGAGGACGTGTACAAGATCTACGGGGAGTCCTTCAAGGGCCCCGACCACCTCGCCCAGGTCCAGGAGGAGGCCAGGGCGGTCGTCTCGTCCGCGCTCGGCTGACACTCACCGGCCCGCCTCCACGTACCCGGCCTCCCGCGGGAGGCCGGGCTCAGCCGTCCAGCGCGAGCCCGGCGTCGGGGCGGACGGCCGTGCGGGCCAGGTCGGCGCGGCGTCCGGCGGCCACCCCGTCGCGATAGCCCGTGCCGCTCATCCGCGGCACGCTGCGCCTGATGCGCGGGTACAGCTCGGCCACCGCCCGCTCCACCTCCGCCTTCCTGTCGGCCAGCACCAGCTCGGTCCCCGGCGCCCCCGCCGACGCCGCCCGTGACTCCGCCGCCACCAGAAGCCGGTACACCTCGTCGGTGAAGCCCAGCATCCACGACCGCCGATAGGCCCGCACCCGGTCAGCGGGCACCGGCACCCTCGCCACCCCCGACGCCATCTGCAGCAGCAGCGAGGTCGCCAGCAGGTCCGCCCGCTCCAGGTCCGACGCGAACCCGAACACGTGCACGCGCTGCCCGCCGTCCCCCTTGCCGATCAGGACGGGACGGCAGCGCACCGCCTCCGACACCAGGTACACCAGCCTGGCCTTCTCCCGAGCCCACGGGTCGCCGAGCGTGACCACCCTGTTCGCGGGCGTGCTGCGGGCCGCCGAGGGCGCGGCCCGCTCGATGCCGTACTTGGCCATGAGCGCCGTCGCCGCCGCCATGAACGTCTCGCGCTCGTGCTCGTTGTCGGTGCCCTCGGCCTTGGCCAGCAGCTTCCGCACCCGGTCGAGGGTGCGGCTCATCCCTGGGTCGGTCACCCGGTGAGGATACGGTCGCCGTCCGCGATGATGGGGAAGGTGCCGGTGTCCACGATCCCGTGTTCCTGGTAGAGCGCCTCGATGAGCGCGTGGGCCTGCGGCTCGAGCTTCCACAGCGCCCGGTACTCCCGTGCGGTCGCCAGCGAGATGCCGATCTCCTGCGCGATGTCGACCGTGCGGGGCACGATCCGCTTGGCGATCTGCCGGTCCCAGTACTCCCTGGCGGCCCGCATCAGCGCGGCGCGCTGGGCGGTGTCCATGACCTGCGGGGTGGTGTCGAGCACCTGGACGTCCTCGTCCTCGTCCTCCACCAGGCGGGCCAGCGCCGGCGGCAGGGCGGGCCTGGCGGGCACCGGCTGGTGGTCGGTCTCGGCGGCCCACGGCACGCGGGGGTCGGCGTCGATGAGCTTGGCGGTGTTGTAGAGGGCGGCGATCTGCTGCAGCAGCGCCTCCTGGCGCGCGGGGTCGACGGCCAGCCCTGTGTGCTCGACCGCCTGGTCCATCGCCCTGTCGAGGCGGGCCATGGCGACGCGCAGCTTGCGGTCGGATGCGCCCTGCTCGCGCAGGGAGCGGGCCTTCTTCGCGGCCAGCGCCACGCGGGTGAGCCTGCGGTGCGCGTCGACCTCGCTCGCCGTACGGTCCGACACCTCGGCGATGCCCATCCGCACCAGCACCCGCTCGGGCGTGAAGCGCCAGTTGATGCGGCCGGTGCCGCGGATGCGGTGCCGTTCGATCGCCATGCCGCGCTCCCACAGCCACGCGGCGACCAGCGGCGCGGCCAGTCGGAAGACCGCCTCGGCGAGGCTGCGCGCGTCCAGGCTGGACAGCACAGCCGTCAGGCAGGTGAGCGCCCACACGGCGATGCCGTCGATGCCGGCGGAGTAGTTCTCCCGCATGTTGCGCCGCGCCCGCACGGCCGAGGTGACGATCGCGACCTCGATGAACGCGAACAGCAGCAGTCTGAGCGGCCCGTCGAGGCCGAGCACGTCACCGGAGAAGCGCCACATGCCCTGCGCGGACACTCCCGTGGCGATCGAGGCGGCGACGACGGTGAGGATGTCCTCGATCGGGCGGGGGGCTATCACCTGCAGGTAGAAGCGCGTGCCTGCGCGGATGGCGACGCGGAGGGCCAGGATGGCGAGCGCCAGGGCGATCAGGGCCAGCAGGCAGATGAAGACCGCGCTGACCGGGTGCTCCGACGCGAAAGTGGCGGCTTGCTCGAAGAGAGGCATCAGTCACTTTCCGTCAGTCTCGATGTCCGACTGTATATCGACGAGATCATCGCAGAATGTCGGCTTCCTGTATGCCAAACCGCGGTGTTGACAGCCGCAGGCTGACCATTTCGCAACCATCTCACAGGACGAACCGGACTTCGCGCCCTCGCCTGCGGACTCCGCCCCTGGATGGCGGGCCGGCCGATCTTCCCCCCTCGGAATGAGGTGCATTTCATCCCAGGGGATCACATAACCGGCGACACCCACCCCTACGCTGTGAGTCGTGTCTGATAACGAGTTCCCGCTCGTGCAGTTCATGCGCGAGGGTTTCGATCCGGTCGCCGAGCTTGCCCGTATCCGCACGGAGCAGCCGGTCTTCCCCATGCAGATCCCTGGCGGGCAGACCGTGTGGCTGGTCACCCGCTACGAGGACGTGCGGGCCGTCCTCGGCGACGCGGGACGCTTCAGCAACGACTTCGGCAACGTGATCGGCCTGGGGGCCACGCAGGAGGACCCCGGCGGCCTCGGCTTCCGCGACCCGCCCGAGCACACCAGGCTGCGGCGCTACCTGACGCCCGAGTTCACGATGCGGCGGCTGCGCAGGCTGGAGCCCCGGATCGAGGCGATCGTGAACGACTGCCTGGACACCATGGAGCGCAAGGGCTCGCCGGTCGACCTGGTGGAGGAGTTCGCGCTGCCGATCCCCTCACTGGTGGTGTGCGAGCTCCTCGGCGTGCCGTACGAGGAGCGATCCGACTTCCTGCGTCTGAGTACCGACAGGTTCGACTTCTCCGCGGGCCCCGAGGCGTCGCTGGCGGCGGTCAACGAGTCGATGGCCTTCCTCACCGAGCTGGCGGTCAGAGAGCGCAAGAATCCGGGTGAGGGCCTGCTGGGCCAGCTGGTGCGCGACCACGGCGACGAGATCTCCGACAAGGAGCTGGCGGGATTCGCCGACGGGCTGCTGACCGGGGGCCACGACACCAGCACCAGCATGCTCGCGCTGGGCACGCTGTGGCTGCTGGAGAACCCCGGCGAGCTGGCGAGGGTCCGCGAGGGCGGCGAGCACGTCACCAGGGTGGTGGAGGAGCTCCTCCGGTACATGACCGTCGTGCAGGTGGCCTTCCCCCGTTTCGCGCGCGAGGACCTGGAGCTGGCGGGACAGCCGATCGCCAAGGGCGAGATGGTGCTGTGCTCGCTCGCCGCGGCCAACCGCGACCCGGCGCTCGGCTCCGACATGGACACTGTCAGGCCGATGCGGGAGGCTCCCTCCCACCTGGCCTTCGGGCACGGCATCCACCGCTGCATCGGCGCTCCCCTGGCGCAGATGGAGATGCGCATCGCCTACCCCGCGCTGCTGCGGCGCTTCCCCGGACTGCGGCTCGCGGTGCCGTACGAGGAGGTCCCGTTCAGGGAGCTGGCCATCGTGTACGGCCTGAAGCAGCTGCCCGTCGCGTTCTAGCCGGCTAGAAAAGGATCACCAGCGCGACGACGGCGACGGCGACCACGCCGAGCGTCATCACCACGACCGTGGCCAGCAGCACTCTCACGTTCAAGACATGGCTCTCCCCCGACAGCGTGTCAAGGCGTAGCGTCGCAGATGTGGCAGCGATCGATCTGACCGGGATCAGGGCCGTGGTGTTCGACACCGATGGTGTGGTCACCGACACGGCAAGGGTGCACGCCGCGGCGTGGAAGAGTGTCTTCGACCCCTACCTGCGGGGGCGCTCGGAGCCTTTCGACGTCCGCGAGGACTACCTGCGCCACGTCGACGGCCGCACACGCCTCGACGGGGTCCGCACGTTCCTCGGCTCGCGCGGGCTCGCCCCCTCGGAGGAGGACGTGGCGGCTCTCGGCGCGGCCAAGGACCGGATCTTCGTGGAGCAGATCGAGCGGTACGGCGTGGCCGCCTTCCCCTCGGCCGTCGTGCTGCTGCGCGAGCTACGACGTCGCGGCAGCCGTACGGGAGCGGTCTCGGCGAGCGTGCACTGCCGCAAGGTGGTGACCGCGGCGGGGCTGATGCACCTGTTCGACGTCGTCGTCGACGGGCGGCACGACCAGCCGGGCCCCGCCTCGTTCGACGAGGCGGCCAAGCTCCTGGACCTCAGGCCCGACGAGGTCGCCGTGGTCGGCGACACGCTGCCGGGTATCGCGGCGGCGGGCAGGGGCGGGTTCGGGCTGATCGTCGCGGTCGACAGGGCCGGGCTCTCGTTCAAGGAACTGGGCGCCGACATGGTGATCGCGGATCTCGCGGAGCTGGACGTCACCGGTCGTGTTCGTCTATAACGTGCGGACTATGACGGACAACCTCGACCTGGCCGCCCGCGCCCAGGAACTCGCCGACAGCGCACCCGTCGGGTCGCTCAGCCGTACCGCCGCCCACTCGGTCGCGATCACGCTCGCGACCACCAGGGACGCCGAGCACGCCAGAAGCGTGCTCGACGGCCTCGACCCCGCCGAGGTACGGCAGGCGGCGCTGGAGCTCTTCGGCGAGCTCACGGTGGACGAACCGGAGGCGACGGCCTGACGGTGCCTTCCTCCCCTGCCGCCTGACGGCCTTCGGCCTGGCCCCGCCGGTCAGCCGGAAGCCGCATTTCGGACAGGGTGGGGGGAGGCACCGAGGGACCGGCGTCATATCCTGGACTGATCCTAGTCCGCCGACCCAAACGGTGATCTGTATGTTCGAGGTCTTCTCGGCACTCGCGCCGCCCGCGATCGTGGCCACCGCCTTCCTGCTGGGCGTCCGCGCCCTGCTCAAGCACGAGAAGGCCGCCAAGGCGCAGGAACGCCGCGAGGCCCTGGCCGAGAGGCGGGCCGCCGCGGGCGGCCAGTAGACCCCCGCGAGCGGCTGGTAGGGGCTCTCAGGCGGCCTTGGCCTGCGGTTCGAGGCCGGCCAGGAGGTTGAACGCCCCTGTCATGAAGTTGAGTGTGACCAGGCCGACGACGTCCGCGATCACACGGTCGCTCCATCCGAGGTCGCGCAGCTCGGCCACGTCCGCGTCGGTGATCGACGCGGGCTCGGCCAGCAGCCTCACCGCCACCGCGATCAGCGCCCCTTCGCGCGGGTCGGTCGAGGCCCCCTGACGCGCGAGCGTGATGTCCAGCTCGCTGAGGCCCGCCGCGCGCGCCGCGTCGGCGTGCGCCTGCCGGCACAAGGCGCAACCGATCCACTCCTGTACGGCCAGCGACAGCTTCTCGCTGAGCGCCCGTGGGAGCTTGACGCGCTTCGTCGCCCTGTTGAGGTCGAGATATCCCTGCAGCAGCGCGGGCGAGTGGGCCATCGTCGAGACCATGTCCCCGGCGCCGCCGTGTCGCCCCAGGATGCCTTCGAGCAGTTCCTTCGACTTCTCCGGCGCCTGTTCGGGTGCCAGACGGTCAAGACGTCTCATGTCTCCTCCTTCTGAACCCCGCCTAGAACCCTACCCCCGTACCCTTTATTCCCCTGGGCGGGTGAGCCACCTCCCCTGCACAGGGGAGGCGATCAGGGCGCTCCGCCTGAAGAGTCGGTGATGTGAGAAGCGCATACGCGGCGATCGCGTGGACCTGCCTGTACGTGGCGTCCAAAATCCACTTCGCGCTCGAGGGGCGGCTCGGAATCACCGGCGGGCCGCACGTCCCCCCCCGAAAGCTACCGATCGTTCGGGCCGGGCGAGGTGGCGGCGGCGCAGTGGGCCAACGCGGCCGCCGGGCTGGTCGTCGTGGGCATCCTGCTCGCCGGGCGGCTCCCCCTTCGCGGGCGGAGGTCACGCCTTGTGCTGCTGGTGCTGCCCCACTGGGCGTGCACGGCGGTCGCGGTGGTCGGCGCGGTGGGCATGCTCGGCGGCGCGCTCCTCACCGACCGGGGCGGCGCGCTCTTCGGCGGCTACTGCGCGGTCTGGGCGGCCCTCCTCTTCCTGGCCACCCGCGACCTGCGGCACCGAGCCCCGCAACCGTCACGCCCAGACGTCCCTGCGGGGAGGCGGACCAGCCGGCATTGCCCCGCCCCGTGAGATCTCTGATGATCTCCACATGGACCAGAAGGAACGGATGCCGCGGCCCGTCGACGTCGCCTGCCTGCTCGTGACGATCCAGGCGGCGCTGGCGGTGGTCGGCGCGGTGCTCATGGGTTCGCTGGCCCTGGCAGGAGGCGGCGCACCGTGGATCGCGTGGGTGCTGATCGCCGTCGCGCTGGTGGCGGGGATCTCCGGCTGGAGACTGGCGAACAAGGCCTCCACCCGCGGGCGGCGCGTCCTCGTCCTGCTCGTCGCGCTGGAGGCCGTGGCGTTCGCCGCCGCGGGGCTGAGGACGCTCTCGGAATCGGATTTCGGGATGCTGTCTCTGGCCAACCCGCACCTGATCATGCCCGTCGTGGTGGTGGGCCTCCTCCTGCTTCCCTCGTCCGCGAGGACCTGGTTCGACCGCTGACCCCGGCCGTCCGCCGACCTGGGCCACCGGTCGACGGGCCCTGTCCGCAGACCGGGGCGACCGGTCCGCAGACCGGGGCGACCGGTCGACAGGCCCTGTCCGCCCGCGGGCCGGGGCCACCCATAGACCGAGGCCGCCCGTAGACCGGGGGGACCCGCTCCCCCGCTCAGGCCGCGGCGACGACCTCGATCTCCACCAGCCACTCGCTGAACAGCGTCTGGGCCACGATCGCGGTCGTCGGCACGGCACGACCACCGAGCGCCGCCACCCTGGCCTTGGCGTTGGCCTCCGCGTAGGCGGGGTCGCGCAGGTAGCTGGTGAGCCGGACGATGTTGTCGACGGTCATGTCGGCCGAGGCGAGGATCGCCCGGATGTTCGACCAGACCAGCTCCAGCTGGTCTTCGAGCGTGGCCCCCGGCACTCCCTGGGGGTCGAGACCCATGGTGCCCGAGACGTACAGCAACCGCTGCGCGCCCCGGACCTCCATGGCGTGAACGTAGTCGTCGGTCGCCGGGTAGACACCCTCGACAGGATTGCGCGGCGTGATCTCCATAACGCCGCAATCTACCGCTTCCGGGCGGACCGGGGTTCGCCTCCCGAACACCACCGGACGCTCCGCGGTACACGCCTCCCGAACGCCACCGGACGGCGGGGCACGCCTCCCGAACACCACCGGGCGTAGGGGTGAAGGCCTGTCCTGGACGACCGGCCCCCGGCGTAGGCCCATGCCGGCACGGGTGGACGTGCCTTCGGCAGCGGGTGTGGGGTGATCAACCAGAGGCGCCCACAAATCCTGACTTATCCCGCTAAGGTGCTGGGGTTGATCTCGTCCGCCTCAGGAGTCACTCCTCATGCCGCACGTCGCGCCACTGCGTCAAGGTGACCCTGCCGCGATAGGCGCCTACCTGGTCATCGGCCTGCTGGGAGAGGGCGGGCAGGGCGTCGTCTACCTCGGCCGGGCCCCCGACGGCAGGCCCGTGGCCATCAAGGTCCTGCGCGAGGGGGTCGCCCCCGACGACCGCTTCGCCAAGGAGATCGCCGCGGCCCGCAGGGTTGAGCCGTTCTGCGTCGCCCAGGTGCTCGACGCGTCGCTGAGCGGCCGGCCGTACATCGTGACCGAGTACATCGACGGCCCCACCCTGCAGCAGGCGGGCCGCCACGGCGGCGCGGAGCTCCAGCGGCTGGCCGTCGCCACGGCGACCGCGCTGGCGGCGATCCATCAGGCGGGCGTCGTCCACCGCGACTTCAAGCCGGCGAACGTGCTGCTGGGCCCCGGCGGGCCGCGCGTCATCGACTTCGGGATCGCCCGCGCCGCCGACGCCGGGGCCACCGTGACGAGCGGCATCGTGGGCACTCCCGCCTACATGGCTCCCGAGCAGCTCGCCGGGGCGAACGTCGGTCCCCCCGCGGACGTGTTCGCCTGGGCGTCGGTGATGGTGTGGGCGGCCACGGGCGCTCCGCCGTTCGGCGAGGACACGCTGCCCGCGATCATCAACCGCATCCTGAACAACGAGCCCCAGCTGGGCGACCTTCCGCATCCGCTGCGCTCGATCGTCTACGCGTGCCTGGCCAAGGATCCCGCGCGGCGCCCGGCGATGCGGGACGTGCTCCTGCGGCTGCTCGGCGGCGCCGCGCCGGACGAGCCGACCGCGCCCGCGCGCGGCACGCCTCCCAGCCGTCGCGGCCGCGTCATCGTCGCCGCGGTCGCGGGCACCGCCGTCGTCGTGTCCGCGGCCCTGGCCGCCGCCGTCCTCTGGCGCCCACCCGCGGCGGACGGGTCGGGCGCTCCCGCGCTCGCCGCCGTCACCACGGGAACCCGCACGGCGGCCGACGCCTCGGGCACGCCGTCCAAGCGCGTCACCCCTCGCGCGAAGAAGACCCGCAGGGCCACCCCGTCACCCGAGCCGTCGCCCGAACGCACCCCGACCCCCAAGCCGACGACCGCCAGGCCGACGTCCACCGCCACGCCCTCGCCTACCGCCACGCGCAAGACCGCCGCCACGAGCGCGAGGTTCGACGTCCTGCCCATCGAGCTGTTCGGAGGTCCAGGGCAGAGCGGGGCGGACGGCTGCTACATGCCTCCGGTGCACTTCCAGACCACGGTGGAGTCGAGCAGGAAGGCGTTGTGGTTCACCTACCAGTGGATCGTGGACGGGAAGCGGGTCGCCGCCGGCAAGACCTGGGTCCCCGAGGACGACTACACCTCGTTCGTCACCGCAGGGCAGTACATGCTGAAGGAAGGCCGGCACACGATCACCCTCCAGGTCACCTCACCCGGCACGGCCGCCAGAAGCGTCTCGATCGACGTCTGCTCGCTGGACTACTGATGGCCTCGCTCTCGATCGGTCCCTACCGGGTCGTCAGGCAGCTCGGCGAGGGCGGCCAGGGCGTGGTCTATCTCGCCACCGCGCCTGACGGGCGGCCCGTGGCGGTCAAGACCCTGCGTGAGGGGTTCGCCGGCGACGACCGCTTCGCCAAGGAGATCGCCGCGGCCCGCAGGGTTGAGCCGTTCTGCATCGCGCAGGTTCTCGACGCGTCGCTGGGCGGCCGGCCGTACATCGTGACCGAGTACGTCGAAGGCCCGTCCCTGCACGAGGCCGGCCGCCACCTCGGCGCCGACCTGCAGCGGCTGGCCATCAGCACGGCCACGGCGCTGGCCGCCATCCACCGGGCCGGTGTCGTGCACAGGGACTTCAAACCCGCCAACGTGCTGCTCGGGCGCGACGGGCCGCGCGTCATCGACTTCGGCATCGCGCGAGCCACCGGCTCCGCCCTCACGGTCACCAGCAGCATCGTCGGCACCCCCTCCTACATGGCCCCCGAGCAGCTGGCGGGTATGGAGGTCGGGCCCTCGGCGGACGTGTTCGCCTGGGCCGGGGTGATGGTGTTCGCCGCCACGGGCACGCCGCCCTTCGGCAGGGGGTCGCTCCCCGAGCTGATCAGAAGGATCCAGTACGGCGAGCCGCACCTGGCGGACGTCCCCGACGCGCTGCGCCCGATCGTGGCCGACTGCCTGGCCAAGGATCCGGCCCTCCGCCCCACCATGCAGGACGTGCTCTTCCGGCTCATCGGAGACCGGCCGTCGGGAGGCGAGCCCACCCGCAGCCGCCACCGGCCCGCGCTCGTGGCGGGCGGGGCGGCGCTCGCGGTGGTCTGCGTGGCCGCCGCCGCCTGGGGTGCCGTCTCGTTCTGGCCGGACATCACCGGCACCGTCGCGGCGCTTCCCACGAGCCCCTCGAGCCCTTCCGCCACCACGACGGGCACCGAGGACCCCGCGGGCACGACCTCTCACGCCAAGCCCACCGACACGCACCCCGCGCGCCGTACCCCTCACCCCACCGCCGAGTCCGCAGGCAAGCGCACCGCGAAACCGGCCGCCACGACCCCCGGGCCCACCACGCGTCCCCGCTCCCCGCGCCCCAGCTCCACACCCACGGCCCCGCCCGCCGCACGCACGAGCGAACCGACCGCCGCCAGTGGCGGCGTGACCTCGGTACGGCTGCGCTACGAGGGCTTCCAGCTCGGAGACTGCTGGCGCTCGGACACCAACATCTTCGCCGACGTGAAGGGGACGGGCACGATCAGCTACCGATGGACGGTCAACGGGCAGAGCATGGGCAGGCACGACGGCAGCCCCTCGGACAAGATCTTCCTGGGCTCCCCCACCTGGAAGCAGCCGGGCACATACCGTGTGATCTTCCAGGTGATCACTCCCGTGAGCCGGCGGCAGAGCCTCACAGTGAACATCTGCGACTTCGACAAGGGCTGGTAGTGGACGCGCGAATGAGGCCGCAACCCCAGTGACATAAGTAGATTTATGGGACTATTGGGGCCCTGGATCCCTGCCCTGGCGCATGCTCCCGCCGTCCGCCCCCACCACACGAGCCCGACGGTTACAGCGAGTCGCGCGGCGACTGACGGCTCGAGGGCGCACCAAGACATCCTGCTCCGGCTCGCGCGGACCCCGCCGACCCCCACGGGCTCCATTGCGCGGATACGGCGAATGCATGCCCAACCAGGTCAAACCGGGGCTGCCATGTCCGGATCACCCCGGAGATCACGAACGCCCCGAGGAGGACGCGAAAGTCACAAGGTGTTGGCTCCCAAAATCGGCCCTGCGGCTCCTTCCCGACGGGAGGGAGGTCATCACGCCTGCAAGATCAATGAACGCGCCAGCTCCCAAGACATGACCGGGTACCGCGTCACGCTCTGATCGACAAGTCGGCGCTCCGGCATGGAAAGCAGCGGTCCCCCGGCCTACCCAAGCCGGGGGACCTCGAATGTTGCCGCCACATGTGAGTGCCAGCGGCGTTTAAGAGGGCAGGTCAGTCCTGACGATGTGCGCCCTGCCATTGAGCCACCGGGGCGCGGAGAACCCCGGGCCGGATTCGAACCGGCATCTCAACAATCATCGCCCGCCCTCGGTTGATCTGGCACTCGACGGTCAATGCTGAGTCTCGAGCGAGAATCTGAACTTGATCGGCCGCCTCTTCCACTTGGGCTACCCGGGCCCGTTTGTGCCCGGGGAAGGTTTCGAACCTCCACTTGAGCCGTTCGTCAGCTTCAGCCTGAGCTTCAGCTTTGCGCTTTCGCGCACCCCGCGCTCAACGGGGAGTCTTCAGGTTAGGCGAAAAGGTACGTGAACACGGCGTCGCCGACCTGCCGGTCCTCGACAGCCGCGCCGTTCGCCTCTTCGCGGGCGAACTTCACAGCATCTTGCAGCTTCTGCACCCGGGCGAGCAGTTCGTTGACGCGGCGGGCAGGCAGCGCACCAGAGAACGCCGTCTTGGTCCAGTAGCCGACCACGATGTCCTCGGTGAACACCTGAACCTGTGCCGGATGCTTGTCGGTTGCCTCCGCAAGGACGTGGTTGCGGGGCACCTTCTTCGTGCGGGTCGTCTTGACCGGCTCGGTACGCCACGTCTCGGCGTTGTCGTCGAACGTCCACGTCTCTGCCGGGTCGAGCGTCGGCAGCTTCGAGATGAACGTGTGCAGGTCGACGAGCTGCTTCTCCAGGAACAGCAGGTAGGTGACCGGGGCGCCTTCAATCAGGGCCTGGCCGTCCACCACCACGTCCGCCTTGGCGACCGTGTTCGTCCAGTCCTTCGTCGCGGTCACATCGAACAACCGAATCATCGCCTTCGCCACGTCGGCAAGGACCTGCTCGGCCTTCACCTGCACCCTGGTCGACTCGGGCGGTAGTTGCTCGCCTTCGTCGTCGATTGGCTGGTAGGTGCGCGACAGGCCCGACAGCAGCGGAGCCTTCTGAATGACGTGGTAGGCGTCAGTAACCGCACGCTGGCTGCCGGCCTTGACGCCTTTCTCCACGGCGAGGATCTGATTGAGCTTGGTCACACGCAAAACCCTAGAGGCAGGCATGACGTGTCACACCCGATTATTGATCAGGTCAGGAAATGTCAGTGCATGTCCATGAGCGATGCGCTGACGCGCTACCTGCGGGCCCTCTGCGCCGCCGCGTCCCGGCACGGCTTCGAGCAAGAGGCCGCGTCCGCTCTTGGGTGCCCTCGGCCGCGGGCATCGTCCTGCAGACGAACTCCCGCCCACGATCAGGCACAGCCGGCGCACGAGCTCGGCGAGTTGGTCGTGAGCGTCCGACGGCGAGGCGAGCTCGGGCGAGGAGGGTGGTGGGCGAGAAACTGACGGGACGAGGCGGCTCTCCGTGTGTAGCGGAGAGCCGTTGTCGCGTCTCAGACCAGACGATCTGGAAGGCGCAGAGAGCGGACGTACGTCCGTACGCCGTCAGCCCAAATGGCGGCGTGCATCACCTGGTGACTTCCACCGTTTTGGTGGCGCTGCAGCTTCGACTGTCTGGAGTGTTGTCGTAGTCGACCTTGTAGGTCCACGTGGTCTCGACCCTGGGGACGTCGGTGAAGGTGAAGGTGCCGTCGGCGTCCGTGGAGGCGTCGGGCAGCGGCGCGAAATCGTTTTCGCCCCAGGCGCGGCGGGAAACCGTGAGCGTCTGCACGCCGGGAGCGGTGCCGTCAGGCCGGGTGAGCTTGCCGGTGAAGGTGGCGGGCTTGAACCGCGTTTGCCGTAGGAGCGGGCCTTGGTGAGGGTGGTCAGGTCCCAGGCGTCGAAGTCGTTCGCAGATCCAGGTGTCGTGTAAGCCGTCAACCCGTCCGGGGCGAGGGTGACCTGACCCCATCCGTTCCACAGCTGATGGTCGTAGGAGTTGATGGTGCCGCGCAGCGTTGGCGTGCCGTTTTGGATGTCGTACACCCGCAGATCCCAGAAGTCCGCCACCACCAGCGTGTCCCCCGCAGAGGCGATCTTCGGCGCATCGACGAGGGGGTTGGTCGGGACGGGGACAGGGTCCGGTATGGACGCGGACAGGTCGACGCCGACGGCGCCGCCCGAACTGTCTGCCGGGCAGCCGTAGGAAACCCAGAGCTGGTGCTCCGCCAGTGCGAGCCGGCTGGGGCACTGGTACGGGGCGAGGGGGATCCTCCGGATGATGCCGAGGTCGGCGGTGTTGATTTCGGCCACCTCGTGTGAGCCTCCGAGGGCTGCGTACAGGCGGGTGCCATCAGGTGTGGTGACCAGGTCTCTCACGTCGGATAGGCCGGTGATGGCACCGGTGAGCCTGCCTTCGGTGTCTGCGACGATGATGCGGTCGTCCATGGAGGTGAAGACTTTGCCGCCGCCAACGGCGATGTCGCCTGCGATGTCGAATGACCCTGTGGCGTTGTCCAGAGGGGTCAGGGAATCGGCCGCGGTGGCGGTGGTGGCCTGGGAGACGGCGAGACCGGCCATCAGGGCGATGGGATGCCAAGAGTGGCCAGTCTGCGGGTGAACTGGGACGGTCTGCTCGTGTACGGCACGCAACCGGGAGCGGACGACCCTGTCGACGGCTTCCGGCTCGGGGTGTCACACGGCCGCCCGGAGCGGGCGGGCGGGGATGGTGTGGGAGAGGCCGTAGGTCTCGCCGCCCTGGCCGTCGTCCTCGCCGGGGATGGGCGTGCCGTTGGAGAGCATCTCCCGGCTGGTCGGTTCCTCGACACGACCGTCACGGAGACCGTGTACCGCAGGTAGCTCAGACCGGTGATGTTGGAAGGCGCACAGGCGATGGACCGGATCTTGCCCTCGGATGGATGGTCCTCGGGAGATCGAAAAGGCCGCCCCGCGTGTTGCGGAGCGGCCTTCGAGATGGTGGGCGATACTGGGATCGAACCAGTGACCTCTTCGGTGTGAATCAGATCCGCTAGTGGGTAAAAGGGCTCCTGACCTGCGACCGATGTCCCTGGTGATCTCCCACTGTCCCGCTCGTTCCGTGGGCGTTGTCACTCATTTCGTCACCCGCCGCCGAGGGGCACATCACCCCGGCGTCGAGGTGCTGCGGCTGCTCATCGATGGGATGCCAGCGAGCCCCTTGATTAGGATCACGCTATATGGAGCCCCTCGAAGGATCGCGCGGAGTTCTCTACGTGATCGCGTGCGCTGCCCCTGCCGCCGCCGACCTTCATCACCTGGTTCCTCTGGCCCAGACGTCGGGATGGCAAGTACATGCGGTCGTGACGCCAACGGGCGAACGCTTCGTCGACATCCCGGAGTTGGAGCGCCTGACTGGTGATCTCGTCCGCAGCACCTACCGCATGCCGGGTGAACCCAAGGGGCTTCCTCCTGCCGACGCGGTGATCGTGGCTCCTGCGACCTTCAACACAATCAACAAGTGGGCGAACGGCATCGCCGACACGTTCGCCGTCGGCCTGCTCTGCGAGGTGATGGGGTTCGGTGTGCCGATCCTTGCCGTGCCGCTGCTCAAGGACGCGCTTGCGCGGCATCTCGCCTTCGGCCGCAGCCTGGCCGCCCTCCAGGAGATGGGCGTGAGCGTCCTGTTCGATCCCGAGGCGCCGCCCGAGTCACGCATGCCATCCTGGGAAAGAATCATGCAGGAGCTGCACACCGTTGTCGGGGGTCGACAGACACAGGGGTGATGGCGTGGATGCCCGCAAAGAGATCGGTCAGCGCATCGCTCGGGCTCGCCGTCGCCGTGGACTGTCCCAAACCGTCTTGTCCGGCCTGGTCGGCCGCTCGGAGAGTTGGCTCAGCCAGGTTGAGCGGGGTCAGCGGGCCGTGGACAACCACACGGTGATCAACGCTCTGGCCCAGGTCCTCGGCCTGGCCGTCGATGAACTCACCGCGAAGAAGAGCAACACGATGACGCGCTACCAGGCTGCATCCGCCATACGACAAGCCATGATGAGCTATGACGGCCTCTCCTCGCTGATAGACCCTCGGCATGCTGAGGGCTCGGTTGAGAGCTTCGTATGGCTCCGACACGAGATCGCCAGAGTGAACGGCCTCTATCAGGCCGCGCGCTATGACGAGGTCGGCAGGAGGCTGCCCGGACTGATCGTGGCTACAGAACTCGGCAGTCGTTACGCTCCCGCCGCCCGACGCAGGACGTATCAGACGCTCCGGTCACTCACCTACCACTCGACAACGACGACGCTCCAACGTGTGGGAGACCCGGAACTCGCCTGGGTGGCAGCTGACCGGTCGCTGGCTGCCGCGCAAGAAGCCGGTAGGCCACTCCTGGCCGCCGTGAGCGCATACCGCCTCGGCTACGTCCTGGTACGGCTGCGCGAGACACATCAGGCGTTGCGCGTCGTGCTTCAGGCTGCTGATGCCTTGCAGCGCTCCGTACGACGCCCCACCTCGCGCATGCTGCCGGTGATCGGCGGGCTGTATCTCGGAGCCGTCACCGCTGCTGCTGCGGCCTACGATCACTCCGCGGTTCGCGACTTCCTCGCCCAAGCTCGTCATATCGCAGACGCGCTCGGAGAAGATCGCAACGACTTCTGGACGGCGTTCGGTATGACGAACGTGACCATTCATGAGGTCTCAGCGGCCGTCGAGTTCGGAGATGCGCGGGGAGCCATCGGAAAGGGAGAGTCGCTCAACCTGGGCGAGCTGGCTCCAGGACTCGTCGGGCGGCGGGCTCAAGTACACCTCGACCTGGCTCGGGCCTACGCGTTGCAACGGAAGGACGCCGCTTCCGTCAACATGCTCCTCGATGCAGAGCGGCTGTCGCCCGAACTCGTGCGGTACGGCGAGCATCCCCGAGAGTTGCTGACGCAGTTGCTCAAGCGCGAGCATCGCGCCAGCACGCCGCAGCTTCGCGAGTTGGCTCACCGGGCGGGCATCGTCTGACCCGGACTTTTGTGCGGCTTCTCGACCTTCACATCGGTACGGGTTCCGGCCATCAGCCGTACCTACGGTTCCTCCTGCGCGACGTGATCAGTCGCATCCCCAACAGGAGTGAAGGCCGCACATGCAGGACGAACAGAGGGGTACGCGCGATCAGTGCGCCTGTTGCCCCACTCAGAGAGCGTCCATCAGGCCAGTAGCCACAAGGCCTTCGGCTGCGGAGGCTGCGGAACAGCTCCGGTCATCCCTGGCGGACCTCGGCATACCCGCTGACGTTCATGAGGGGCCGGGTCTGGCGCTGGTGTCGGTCTGGGTCGAGTTGGTGGTGCAGTGTGACAGTGAGTGGTTCTGGTGGCGGTCCGGATGGGATGAGCGACGCAACCGTGCCATCTACGCCCGCCACCCGGCGACAGAGCCGTCACGCGCCGCTCGGCGGATTGTCTTCCGCTATGACGGCCTACGGCGGACACGGCCGCTGTCGGCCGTATCTGATGACGTGGGAACTGCGAGCAAGGCTCCGAGGTGACATCGCCCCTGCAAGCGCCGGGGGTGCGGGCCAAGATCGTGGACTTGCTGCACAGTCCGGCTCGGACCCGTGCCTCTGGTGCGTGGCTGGTGGGTCAGCGTGGAACCGTGGTCATGGTCTTGCGTACCGGCACCTTGGCTCTGTTCGAGCTCGACTCAGAGGCCGAGGATCTGCCGGGCGGCGTTCGGCGCTGGCCGGTCCACTGGGACGACCTGCTCGTGTACGGCACGGAATCCGGGTCGGACCATCCCTGTGGCGTCTACCGACTCGGGCTGTCCGGTGCTGGACGGCAAGCGGTGCAGCACGCCGTACCAGTCGACACGAAGATCAGCTTGTGCGGGGAGCCGGTGTACCCGTTGCCGGTGTGCGGCTGGTCGATACCGTTCTCGCCCACAACGGATCGGGCTTGCCCCGACTGCATTCACCTGGCCGTGATCTCGTGAGCACGGCCATCGAACGAGCCGGGGCGTCGTGCCGTTGGTCGTGGGTCGGTTCATCCCACGGCCCACCCCTCCCCCCGCCCCCGATAGCTGCCAGATTGTGTGGCCCGACCGAGGTGTCCACTCCGTCTCCGGATGCCGTCAGGGTGCGGCTTCCACGCGGCCTTCACCCATGGCGCACAGGCGGAGTTGACGCCGACCGAGGGACACGAACAATGCGGTGTCGGGGGCGGGGGTACGGACCTCAGCCCGTGATCCATGCGTCTTCGGAGTGCAGCGGCCGGCGCCCATGCGAAGCACCCCGCAGGGGCCGCGTAGCGGTGGGGGCCGGCGGCGGAACGGCGCTCTAGGCCGCGCCTTCGCGATCTTTAAGGTCTGTAGGCTGCCGGGATCGTTGATCGACTGCTCCAGGAGCGGATCATGGCCGAGCACGCGAAACCGGGCAATTTGAGCCGTGAGGAAGCCGTTGCCGTCGTGCAGCGGATCATGGACGTCGACTATGTCAACGAACGGGAAGCAGATCTCTTGCTGGAGGCGCTCGCCCGCTCGTTGGGATGTCCTCAGGGCCACGTCTCCGATCTGATCTTCTGGCCCAAAGGGCCTGAACCTACTGCGGAGCAGGTGGTTGATGAAGCTTTGGCCTACCGGCCCATCGCGCTCTGACTGCAGGTGCCGTGGATCGTCACGCCGCCGCGGAGCGGGGGCGGTGCGCGCCGGGACCGGCCCCCAAGGCCGCACGCCCGGCGCGCAGGCCGCCCGGAGCGGGCGGCGGCGTGGCAAGCGGAGCGAGCCCTTGACCCAGTAAAGAAACTCTGAGCCAGTCACAGCGCGAGCACGATGAGGCCGTCCGGGCTCATCTCTGGCCATCCGGTCTGCTCGTTGATCGCGGGCTGGGTGTGGGTGTGGTCGATGGCGGCAGTGCAGGCAAGAGACAAGGTCAAGCGGAACGCCGTGCTCCTGTGTGACGTCCCCAAGGGCAAGCCGGATCAGCCGTCCAAGTCGCTCACGCTGGACCAGGCGGCGGCCGTGCTCAACGCTGCGGAGGGAACACTCCTCCACGCGTACGTGGTGCTGTCCTTGCCGATCGGAGCACGCACCGAGGAGCTGAGGGCGCTCACCTGGTCGCACGTCGATCTGAAGGGCAAGGCTGAGAGCTCCCCGCCCGCTCCCCCCGTCGATCATGGTGTGGCACTCGGTCCGCGCGGGTGGCGACACCAAGACAAGGAGGTCACGGCGCACGCTCGCCCTGCCCAAGCGATGCGTCGACGCGCTCGCCCTGCACTTCACCCGACAGCGAGCCATACGCGAACGGATCGGAGACCCGTGGCAGGACAACGACCTGGTCTTCTGCACCCGGTTCGGAACCGAGTTAGACGCGGGCAACGTCCGCAGGGCGTTCAAGGCGATCACGAAGAAGGCGGGGCTCGACGAGGCTGAGTGGACTCCACGCGAGATGCGGCACAGCTTCGTCTCGCTGCTGTCCGACGAGAGGGTGCCGTTGGAGAGCATCTGCCGGCTGGGCGGCCCCTTCGACACGACCGTCACGGAGACCGTGTACCGCAGGCAGCTCAGACCGGTGATGTTGGAAGGCGCACAGGCGATGGACCTGATCTTGCCCTCGGATGGATGGTCCTCGGGAGATCGAAAAGGCCGCCCCGCGTGTTGCGGAGCGGCCTTTGAGATGGTGGGCGATACTGGGATCGAACCAGTGACCTCTTCGGTGTGAACGAAGCGCTCTCCCGCTGAGCTAATCGCCCGCCCTGTCCGGCCCCTCGCGGCGCCGACGTGGAAAACCATACCGCACTTCCCGACCACTCGCGAAGCGACGCGTGCCGGAGGGGGATTCGAGCCAAAGGCGGCGGTTGCCCGTCAGCATGGTGGCTCGTTGGCATACCATCGAGCTGTTCCGGAAGGCCCAGATCGCCCGAAAGGTCGTGCAGGGCACGCCGGAACGACGCCAGCAACGCGCAAAACCCTCGCAAACATCATCCAAGTTAATGATGTTTAGCCAGGTAGATGCCCAAATGTCCAGCTGTGAGTTGCGTTACAGAAGGGCCTGGAGGCGGAATCTTTCCTACAGGTTTCTTCGTTCCGCGTCATAGCTCCGGACGAAGTCCGTCAGAGCAGTGAAAGCCCCGAAGAGGGGACCGTACGACGAAAAGGTTTGGCTGACGATGAACAGCACCACCGTCTCCGCCGAGCTTGGCCTTCGGCTTGTGGTCCCCGACCGTACCACCGTCCCCCTGCTCGCCGGACTGAGCTATACAGCCGACGACCCGTATGCCATCCGCATGGCCTTCCACGTAGGGAACGACGAACCGGTCGAGTGGATCTTCGCCCGTGAACTGCTGACTGTAGGCATCGTGAGGCGTGTAGGCGACGGCGACGTGCAGGTGTGGCCCGCACGCGCCGACGGCGAACGCACGCTTCACATCAGCCTGACGTCACCGTTCGGACAGGCGCTCTTCGAAGTCCCGCTGGCACCTCTCACCGAGTTCCTGCACCGCACGTACGACCTCGTGCCCGCAGGCCGGGAGACCGATTTCATGGATCTGGACGCCGAGCTCACCAACATGCTCTGGCCGTCCTGACCGATCCCCGTCCCCGTCAGAGACGTCGCCGCGCGGTCCTGGCACGACCGGCGAACCCCTAGAAGCCAGCGCCTCCCGTGATGCCCGCACCGGGGCCGTTCATCGGCCCGGGTGCGGGCATTCTGCTGGGTCCGCGCAGAGTCCGTCGAGGATCTCCTTCATGCGCGCCACCTCGATGCCCTGGCCGGAGTAGACGTCCCTCGCCATGAGCCGCATGCGCTGGTCCCTGCCGCCGGACAGCTCCTCCCCTGCCATGCGCATCGCGCCCTCGTGATGCCTGATCATCAGCTGGAGGAACAGCCGGTCGAAGGCGGAGCCGCGCGCCGCGCGCAGCATGGTCATGTCCGCCGGCGAGGCCATGCCGTAGGAGCCGGGGGCGTGCGAGCCGTGATCGGGTAAGGCCGCTCTGCCGAGCGCGTCGAGCCAGTCCCGCATGACGGCGATCTCCGGCTTCTGGGTGAGGGCGATCTGCCGCGCCATGAGACGCACGCCCCTGGCCGCCGTCCGCGGCTCGACCAGCCCCGCCATCTCCAGCGCCTGCCGGTGGTGGGGGACCATGGCCTCGGCGAACCGCACGTCGGCCGCCACGGCCGACCAGTCGCGGGCGGGAAGCCGCTCCCCCGGCTTGGCCGTACGGCCGGGCCCTCCCGGCATGTCCGGGACGATCACGGGAGCGCCGGGGCCGACGGCGGAGGGCCCCTCTGGCGCCGCGGCGCACCCCGTCAACGTCAACAGCACCATAACGGTGCCGACAAGTCCGCCCGTTCGGAACCAGCCTGACATAGCTTCCATACTGGGTCACGATTCCGAAGGGGGCGCACGTGAAGTTTTCCAGGCTGGGTGGCGTGGGGGCACTGATCCTGGTGTTGTCGGCGTGCGCGTCGGCTCCACCGCCCTCGCAGACCCAGCGGGCGGCCCCCTCGGCGTCCGCCTCCTCCTCGCCGACGGCTTCGGCCGCCACGACCCCGGTGAGCGACGGAGGAGAGGTGATGACGAGCGACAACGTCAAGCTGGTCGCCAACATGCCGCGTGAGGCTCCGCTCGACGGCGGCATGAACTGGAACTCCGACCTCGCCTTCCAGGGCGACTACGCCTTCGTCGGCAACTTCGGCGGCTTCACCGTCTACGACATCAGCGACCCCACCAAACCGAAGACGGTCAGCAAGGTGGCGTGCGCGTCGCAGCAGAACGACGTGTCCGTCCACGGGAACCTGCTGTTCCTGTCGGTGGACGAGGTCCGCACCGACGAGACGTGCGCCTCCAAGGCGGCGGGCATGGGCGGCTCCGAGGGCGGCACGCCGTGGGAGGGCATCCGGATCTTCGACATCACCGACAAGGCGGCGCCGAAGTACGTGAGCTCGGTGGCGACCGAATGCGGCTCGCACACCCACACCATGGTGCCCGGCAAGGACCCCGACACCCTCTACATCTACGTCTCCTCGCCAGGTCCCGAGCCGGACTCCGCGACCTGCCCCGCGCCGCACCAGCTGATCCAGATCGTCGAGGTGCCGGTGAAGAACCCCAAGGCGGCCAAGATCGTGGGCTCGCCCGACATCTTCCCCAACGGACAGGGCGCGGACTCGTTCATGTCGGGCTGCCACGACATCACCGCCTACCCGGAGAAGAACCTGGCCGCGGCCGCGTGCTTCGGTGACGGGGTGCTGCTCGACATCACCGACAGGGTGAAGCCGAAGGTGCTGCAGCAGGTCGAGGACAAGGAGAACTTCCAGATCTGGCACTCGGCGACGTTCAACAACGACGCGACGAAGGTCATCTTCGGCGACGAGCTCGGCGGCGGCGGAATGGCCACCTGCGACACCAAGACGCCCGCCACGAAGGGCGCCAACGCGATCTACGACATCGTGGGCGGCAAGCTGGAGCGCCGCGCGTACTACAAGATGCCCAGGGAGCAGACGGACAAGGAGAACTGCGTCGCGCACAACGGGTCGCTGATCCCGGTCAAGGGCAAGGACATCATGGTTCAGGCGTGGTACCAGGGCGGGGTGTCCATCTGGGACTTCACGGACTCGAACGCGCCGAAGGAGATCGGGTTCTTCGAGCGCGGCCCTGAGCGCGGGGACGCGATGATCGCGGGCTCGTGGTCGGCGTACTACTACAACGGCTACATCTACTCGAGCGACATACTGCGCGGCCTGGACGTCATCGAGATCAACGACCCCCTGACGGATCCGGCCAAGTCGGTGCGGATGACCGACTTCAACGTGCAGACGCAGAAGACGTTCTGACGGACGGACCCGGCGGGAGCCGGGTCAGGAGTGACGGTGGCGGCGCGGGCCGTCCGCCGTCACCTCGCCCGTCGAGCGAGAGACCTCCTCGCGTGAGGGGCGACGTGACGGCGGGGACCGGAGTCCCGCCGGAGCACGCGTGATGGACGGACGGTCACCGGTGACCGCGGTGGCCCGAGGCCGGCGGGAGCCGTACCGGATCGGCCGCCTGCGGCCCGCGCCGGAGCGGGGAGATCAGCGCGGGTCGGGGTCGGCGGCCGCGCGGACGGCGAAGATCTCCTGAGCCTTGGCCGTGACGGGCCCGGGCGCGGACGGCAGCACGGTCCCGTCGACCAGCCTGATCGGCTGGATGTCGCGGGTGGTCGAGGTCAGGAACGCCTCGTCCGCCTCGTACACCGCCGACAGCGGCACGTCGACCTCCTCGCCGCCGCACCACTCCAGCGTCAGCGCGCGGGTGACGCCCGCCAGGCAGCCGGAGGCCAGCGTCGGGGTGATCAGGCGCCCGCCCTGCACGAGGAAGATGTTCGAGCCCGTGCCCTCGCACAGGTCGCCGGCCAGGTTGCCGAAGATGGCCTCGCCGCCGCCGCGAGCCTTGGCGTAGGCCAGCGCCTTGGCGTTGTCGCCGTAGGAGGTCGACTTCACCCCGGCCAGCGCGCCACGCTCGTTGCGCGGCCACGGGACCACGGTCACGTCAGCGGTCAGCGGGAAGGCCGCCTGCTCGCCGACGATGACGATGGCGGTCGTGCCCTGGTCGCCACGGTCGGAGCCGAGGGGTCCAGGACCGCTGGTGTAGGTGATGCGGATGCGGCCGAGCGGCCATGCGGGCGCCGCGGCCAGGCAGCGGCGCACACCGGCGGCGATGGCGTCGACGTCCGGCTCGGGCAGGTCCATGCGCTGGGCCGACAGTTTGAGCCGGTCGAGGTGCCTGGTGAGCGCGAACGACTCGCCGTTGACGCACTTGACGGTCTCGAAGACGCCGTCGCCGACCATCAGCCCGTGGTCGAACACCGAGACGGTGGCCTGCGCCGGGTCCAGCAGTTCCCCGTTGACCCAGACGGGAACGTTCATCGATTTCCTCCTGAGGATGCCAGATGGATGAGCCGCGACGCCTTCAGCTCGGTTTCGCGCCATTCTCCGCGAGGGTCGCTGCCCCAGGTGATGCCGGCGCCCGTGCCGAAGCGGATCTCCCCTGAGGTGATCCAGAACGTGCGGATGCCGACCGCCAGCGCGGCCGTGCGCCGGTCGGCGTCGACCCAGCCCACGGCCCCACAGTAAGGCCCTCGCGGCTCGGGTTCGAGCTCATTGATGATGCGCAGGGCCGAAGATTTGGGCGCACCCGTCACCGAGCCGGGCGGGAAGGTCGCGGCGAACAGCTCGGCCCATCCGGTTCCCTCGGCCAGCGTGGCCCGTACGGTCGACACGAGGTGGACCAGGCCGGGGTGCTCCTCGACCGCGCACAGCGACGGAACGGTCACCGAGCCGACCTCGGCGACCCTGCCGAGATCGTTGCGGACCAGGTCGACGATCATGACGTTCTCGGCGTAGTCCTTGTCCAGCAGGTCGGCGGCGGTGACGCCGGTTCCCTTGATGGGCCTGGACTCCACGGTGGAGCCGTCGCGCGAGAGGTACAGCTCAGGCGAGGCCGAGACCACGCTCAGCCCTGGCACGCTGACCACGGCGGAGTAGGGGGCGGGGTTGCCCTCCTGGAGCCTGGCAGCCAGCGCGAGGGGGTCGGCCGCCGGGGCGAGCGGCGCGGACAGGACGCGGCAGAGGTTGGCCTGGTAGACCTCGCCCTGCTCGATGTAGTCGCGGATGCGCTGCACACCGCGTTCGTAGGCGGCCTGGTCGAGCGAGGTGCGCCATTCCTCCGGCGCGGGCCCGTGCCATGCCCCCGACGAGGGGAGCGGCGCCCGTCGTACGTCGTCGAAGCGGGCGCAGGTGACCTTGCCCTCGTAGTCGACCACGACGGCCCACCAACCGGCGCTGTCGAGGGCGGCCAGGTCGGTGGTGAGATCCCTGAGCCTGGTCGCCAGGAGGCCACCGACGTGGGCGAAACTGTCGTGCACGACCCTATTGTCCCAGTATTCCGACCAGCGCCAGCGCGGACGGCAGCGGCACCTCCGGCAGCGCCGCGTAGACCTTCCTGCGCGGCCCCTCCTCGGAGATCGGCCGGACCACCAGGTCGCCGGGTACGGCGCCCGCCGCCAGCTCGGGCACCAGCGTGACGCCGAGCCCGGCGGCGACGTAGCCGAACTTGCCGGTCCATTCGGCCACGCGCAGCCCGCCACGCGGCGTGAACCCCGCCCTGGCGCAGGCGGCGGTCAGGATCGTCGGCTGGCCGCGGGGGGCCGCCTCGATCCAGGTCTCCTCCGCCAGGTCCCGCAGGTCGATCACCTCGCGGCCGGCGAGCCTGTGCCCTGAGGGCAACGCCACCAGCAGCCTCTCCTCCAGCAGCAGCACCGTCTGGGCCGCCGACGGCAGGCCCGCCGGGTAGTCGCTGACCACGGCCACGTCGAGGGCGCCGGCGTCGAGCCGGTCGAGCAGCCGCCCCGACAGCCCCTCGGTCAGGCGCACCTCGACGCCGGGGTGGCGCTCGCCGAACGTCTTGAGCGCCTGCGGGACCATCGAGACGTTCGCGGTGGCGAAGGCGCCGACGCGCAGCGTGCCGCCGCTGCCCCGGTGGATCGCGGCCAGCTCCTCCTGCGCCCTGTCCAGGCGGTCGAGGACGGCGACGGCGTGCCTGCGCAGCGCCTCACCCGCGGGGGTGAGCCTGACGCCCCTGGCCAGCCGTACGAACAGCGGGCCGCCCGCGGCGCGCTCCAGGGCGGCGACGCGGCGGGACACGGCCGACTGGGTGTAGCCGAGCAGCTCGGCCGCGGCGGTGAAGGAGCCTTCGCGGGCGACCTCGTCGAACAGGCGCAAGTCATTCGTCTCAAGCATGGCTGGCATGCAGCCTAGTCGGTGGTGGAATGGCTCGCATCACGCTTGAATCTGGACGTGATTGCATTTCTCGGACAGGGACGCATGGGCGTCCCCATGGCCCGCCGCCTCGTCGAGGCCGGGCACCAGGTGACGGTGTGGAAGCGCGGGCTCGGCCCGGTGCGCGCGGCGGTGGAGGGCGCCGACCTGGTCATCACCATGTTGCGCGACGGCCCCGCCGTCGAGGAGGTGCTGACCCAGGCGCTCGACGGGCTGCGGCCCGGGGCGACGGTGGTGGAGATGTCCACGATCGGGCCCGCGGCGGTCCGTCGGCTGCGCGACCTGCTCCCCCCGTCCGTGGCTCTGGTGGACGCCCCCGTGCTGGGCAGCGTCGGCCCCGCCGCCGACGGCACGCTGAAGGTGCTGGCGGGCGGCGACGTGTCGGCCTGCAGGTCGGTGCTGTCCGTCTTCGGTGACGTCCTCGAACTCGGCCCGCTCGGGGCGGGCGCGGCGCTGAAGGTGGCCGTCATGGGTGCGCTGGTGCCGGCGCAGGTGCTGCTGGCCGAGACGTTCGCGTACGGCGAGGCGCACGGGGTCTCGCGGGAGGCGCTGGCCGGAGTGCTGGCCGGGACGCCGCTGGGCGCTCTGGCGTCGCGGATCGCGGCTCCGGCTGACGAGACCAGGTACGCGCTGGAGCTGGCCGCCAAGGATGTGCGGCTGGGAGCGTGGGAGGGGGCGACGATGGCGGGCGCGGCGCAGGCTCGGCTGGAGGCGGCGGTGAGGGCGGGCTTCGGTGAGCGGGACCTGACGTCGATCGCCGGACACGTCGCCGCGCCACCCGCGCACGCGGGGCCCCGCGCGGTGCCGGTGAACCCGGGGAGCGTGCCCGCCACCAACGGGTTCTACTCGCACGCCGTCCGCGTGGGCGACATGCTCTACGTCTCCGGCCAGGCCGCCTTCGACGAGCGGGGCGACCTGGTCGGCGAGGGCGACATGGCCGCGCAGGCCGAGGCGGTCTTCCAGAACATCGGCAAGATCCTCGCCGACCAGGGGGCGGGTTTCGAGGACATCGCCTTCATCAGGACCTACCTGACGGACATGGACCAGCGCTTCGCGTACGGGCAGGTGCGCAGGAAGTACATCACCGGCACCCCGCCGGCGAGCACGACCGTGGAGGTGTCGAAGCTGTTCATGCCGGGGCTGCTGCTGGAGATCGACCTGATCGTCGCCCTGCCCTGACCTCGGGAGCGCGTGGCGGGCCGCCACGCGCTCCCGAGGAGTGTCACCCTGGACGCGGGCCCGCCACGCGCCGAGGGCGGGCTGCCGGGTGCCTGCCGTACAGGCCGCGGCTCCTACGCCAGCGGGCCGGTGACCGACTCGGCGGCCGAGACGACGGCGCCGTCGGCCACCAGGCGCACGACGGACTCGATCTCGGGCGCCAGGAACCTGTCGGGGCCTGGGCCCGGCACGCTCTCGCGCAGCGCCCTGACCACCGCGCCGGTCGCGGGGGCCGGCTCGAGTGGGGCGCGCAGGTCGATCGCGCGGGCGGCGGTGAGCACTTCCACGGCCAGCACCCGCGTCAGCCCGTCGACCGAGCGACGCAGCTTGCGGGCGGCCGACCAGCCCATGGACACGTGGTCCTCCTGCATGGCCGAGCTGGGAATCGAGTCGACGCTGGCGGGGGCGGCCAGGCGCTTCATCTCCGAGACGACGGCCGCCTGGGTGTACTGGGCGATCATGTGGCCCGAGTCGACGCCGGGGTCGTCGGCGAGGAAGGCGGGCAGGCCGTGGTTGCGGGCCACGTCGAGGAAGCGGTCGGTCCTGCGCTCGGACATCGAGGCGACGTCGGCGGCGACGATCGCCAGGAAGTCGAGGACGTAGGCGACAGGCGCGCCGTGGAAGTTGCCGTTGGACTCCACGCGACCGTCGGCCAGGACGGCGGGGTTGTCGACGGCGGAGGCCAGCTCCCACGTGGCGACGTTCGCGGCGTGGGCGACGGTGTCGCGGGCGGCTCCCGCGACCTGCGGCGCGCAGCGCAGGGAGTAGGCGTCCTGGACGCGGGTGCAGGCGCTCGGGTCGCGGTGGCTCTCCATGATGCCGGAGTCCTTCAGGACGCGGACCATGTTCGCCGCCGCCAGCGCCTGGCCGGGCTGGGGGCGCAGGGCCTGCAGCTCGGGGGCGAAGACGCGGTCGGTGCCGAGCAGCGCCTCCACGCTCATGGCGGCGCTGATGTCGGCGGTCTTGAGCAGCCTGGTCAGGTCGTCGATGGCGAGGATCAGCATGCCGAGCATGCCGTCCGTGCCGTTGATCAGGGCCAGGCCCTCCTTGGCCGCCAGCTCGACGGGCTCGATGCCGGCCTGCTTGAGCGCCTCGGCGCTCGGCCCGACCTTTCCTGACCTGTCCCTGACGACGCCCTCGCCCATCAAGGTCAGGGCGACATGGGCGAGCGGCGCGAGGTCTCCCGAACAGCCCAGGCTGCCGTATTCGTGGACGACAGGGGTGATGTGCGCGTTCAGGAGGGCGGCCATGGTCTTGGCGGTCGTCGGACGGATGCCGGTGTGCCCCGTGGCGAGCGTGTGCAGGCGCAGCAGCATCAGCGCGCGCACCACCTCCGTCTCGACCTCGGGCCCGCTGCCCGCCGCGTGCGAGCGCACCAGCGAGCGCTGCAGCTGGGCGCGCAGCTCGGGGTCGATGTGCCGGGTGGCGAGCGCGCCGAAACCGGTCGAGACGCCATAGGCGGGGGTCGGGCTCTCGGCGAGCTCGTCCACCCGCTGGCGGGCGGCGGAGATCGCGGCGATGGCGTCGTCCGTGAGCTGGACGGGGGCACCGTGTCGGGCCACTCGGATCACGTCGGTGAAGGTCAGCGGCTCAGGCCCGACGTTCACGACTTCGTTGTCGCGCATTTTGCACTCTCTCGCTCAGGTAACCGGCGTATGTGATGTTAGCTCCTTACAGGACATGGCCCCCGCTATGCCTCTCATGCCCCACTCGGGAACGAATCACCACAACGGAGCCAGCGGGACGGGCCTGGTCGGCGAGGAGCCCGCCGACGGCCGCGAAACGGGCCGCGCGAGCACCGGCTTGCGCGGCCACGTCTCGGCGCCGACCCAGGGGGACGGTCTAGACACCGACCACCGCGCACAGCAGGCGGTTGTTGCCGCGCTGCCATAGGGTGCCGATCTCGGCGAATCCGGCGCCGCGCAGGGCCTCGACATGCGTCGAGAGCAGATTGGACTCCGAGCCGCTGTGCGCGGCACCCGCCGTGCTGCGGCCGGTGTTGAGCGCCGACAGGGCGGGGTCGGCGGCCACCGCCTCCCACCACTGCCCCCAGCCCTCCGGGCGGTCGCCGGCGAAGAACCGCTCGGTCTCCATGTCGTGTACGGCGCGCTCGAGCCGGGCGATGGACGGCGTGGCGTCGTCGGAGTCCAGGTGGTCACCGTTGAGCAGCAGCCCGCCAGGCCTCAGCACCGAGGCGAGCTCGCCGTACATGACAGCCAGTTCGGGCGCGGAGAGCCAGTGCAGCGCGGTGGTGCTCACCGCGGCGTCCACCTGCCTGTCGAGGCCCAGCTCCCTGCTCCAGCCGGGGGTGCGCAGGTCGAGCGAGACGAAGTCCAGATGGGGATAGGCGGCGCGGCCCAGGCCGAGCAGCAGCGGATCGGCGTCGACGGGGATCACCGTGGCCTTCGGCAGGCGCTCCACCAATCGGGCCGACAGCGAGCCAGGGCCGCATCCCAGGTCGATGACGAGCGGGTCGGGACGCCCGATCGCCTCCACGGCGTCGATCAGCGCGGTGAAACGCTCCTCGCGGTCGGGCAGGTAGCCCTCCTGCTGGCGGTCCCAGCGCGCGATCCATTCCTTGGCGGCATCGTTGGTAAGCACGAAGATCTCCTTGTGACCGTCGTTTACAATTTCGGCAGTCACAACGTAGAGCGCAAAGGTGTAACTGGTCAAGTGGAATTCAACAGTCACAACGATGGAGTGGTGCGGGTCGCCGTGGGCCTGGTCAACGCCCTGACGCCCGGCGAGCGGCGGGGCCGCACCTATGTCCTGCCCTCCGACCTGCCGGCGGCGGCCACCGAAGGCCTGCGCGCCGGCTATCCGCGCCACAGGGAGGCAGGCGAGACGGAGGCGACCGAGCTGGCCGCCGTCGCGGAACGGCTGCGCACGGTGTTCGAGGCGGTGGACGCCGACGACATCGACTCGGCGGCCCATCAGATCAACCGGCTGCTCGACGAGACCGACGCCCGCCCGCACCTCAACCGCCATGACGGGGAGCCGTGGCACCTGCACTTCCACGGGCCCGGCGGCACCATGGCGGGCGACTGGGCGGCCAGCTGCGCGACGTCGCTGGCGATCGTGCTGGGCAGCGAGTTCCACGATCGGCTCGGAGTGTGCACGGCGCCGCACTGCGACCGCGTCTACGTGGACGTCTCCCGCAACGGCACCCGCCGGTTCTGCTCCACCGCCTGCCAGAACCGGGTGAAGACCGCCGCCTTCCGCGCCCGCGCCAAGACCCCGTGAGCGGTGGCCTGCCCAGGCCGGGCGCGGGACCGCACGAGGCTGTCGTGGTCCGGCGCCGCCGTGTCGGCCTGACGCACGGGCCCGTCTCGCCGCCGAGGCGCTCGGTTTGGGGACTGGGCAAGGATTCGGTACAGTTCTCTTCGTCGTCGCGAACAAGCGGCAACGCGGAAGTGGCTCAGTGGTAGAGCATCACCTTGCCAAGGTGAGGGTCGCGGGTTCGAATCCCGTCTTCCGCTCGGACCCGAGGACGATTAGCTCAGCGGGAGAGCGCTTCCCTGACACGGAAGAGGTCACTGGTTCAATCCCAGTATCGTCCACCACACTCCACCCCAGGCCTTCTGGCCTGGGGTTTTGTTTTGTCGTGCGGCGCTCCCCTCACCTGAGCGGCGGGTAGACGTGGTCACCGCGATGCTCGGGCGGGAGGACGCAGCGCCGGTCACCGTCGGTGCCGGGGCACCGTTCGGCGTCCTCGCGCATCGGGAGCCGTTCTGGGGTTTCGTCGCTCATCATCGCCCTCTGCTGGGAAGAGGGTCAAAAGTATCCACTGCCGCCGGGCCGGTCCAGATGTTACTCACGGTAATGATCGGCCGCGGCTCGGCATGGACGACGGCTACGCCGACCTGGTCAGCCGCTCGCTCGGCGTCGGCACCCGGTACCCGGTACCCGCTGAACCGGGGCGCCGCGCTCCTCGCTACGATCCCTGTCGCCGTCATCGTCGCGGTGTTGCAGCGCTGCTTCTTCGGGGTGCCGGCGAAGGAGCGGAGAAGGGGTGAGTCGCATGCGGGTTCTTCTCGCCGGAGCCAACGGCGCCATCGGTCGCCTGTTGGTTCCGATGCTGCTGGAGGCGGGACACGAGGTGGTCGGCACCTCCAGATCTGACGCCGGCCTCGCCGCGATCACCGCCGCAGGGGCCGACGCCGTACGGCTGGACGTCTTCGACCGCGAGTCCACGCTTCGCGCGCTCGCCGCCGCCCGGCCCGAGGCGGTGATCCATCAGCTGACCGCGCTGGGCGAGCGCCGGTTCGACGAGAACGCGCGGATCAGGCGCGAAGGAACCCGCAACCTGGTCGACGGTGCGCTGAAGGCGGGCGTCGGCCGGATCGTCGCCCAGTCGATCTCGTGGGTCTACGCGGCGGGAGACAAGCCCGCGACAGAGGACGAGCCGCTGGACCTGGCGCGCGAAGGGCTGGTCGGGCCCGCGATGGCGCTGGAGTCCGCGGCGGCGGAGATCGAACGGCACGTCGTGCTCCGGTACGGGCTGCTGTACGGGCCTGGGACCTGGTACTTCCCCGGCGAGTGGGCGGCCGACCAGCTCCGGGAGGGACAGCTGAAGGCCGGGGCGGCGGTCAGCTCGTTCGTGCACGTGGCGGACGCCGCGCGGGCGGCGCTGCTGGCGCTCGAGTGGCCCGACGGAGTCGTGAACGTCGTCGACGACGAGCCCGCACCGGCGCGGGAGTGGGTGCCCGTGCTGGCGTCCGCGCTCGGCGAACCGGCGCCGCCGGTCACGACCGGCCCTTCTGAAATCCCTCCGGCGGGCGCGGGGGCTGCGGTGGGACGGGAGGGCTGGGAGCGCGGAGCTTCCAACGCGAAGGCCCGCGCCCTGGGCTGGACACCCGCCTGGCCCACATGGCGGACGGGTTTCCCCGCCCTCGCCGCCGAGTCCTGATCGGAGACCCGGCGGTCAGAACCGCCAGCGGGTCTGGCCGTACTCGCCTTCCCTGGCGAATCCGAAGCCACGCTCGGGCGCGACGCCGAACACCAGCGCCCTGCCCGCCTCGTGGGTGAAGGCTCCGTCCTCGACGTCGAAATGCCAGTCGTGGCCGTACTTCGCCTCGTACGCCTCGGCCAGGCGACCCAGCCTGGCCTCGTCCTCCACCAGCACCGCCGTACCCTCGACCACCACGTCCACCCCCGTCGTCAAGGAGTTGGCGCCGGTCGTCAGCACGCATCGGGCGTCGGCCTCCAGGTTCCTGGCCTTCTGCTCGGTCGGCCCCGTGCAGAAGTGCAGCGCGCCGTCCTGCCAGATCCCGATCAGCGGAGTGACGTGGGGGCTGCCGTCCCGTCGTATCGTCGTCAGCCAGTAGATCTCCGCCGCCTCCAGGATGCCGCGCGCCTCACGCCAGCTCGTCGGAGTGGCCTTGTCGCTGCTGAACCGGGCGTCGAGCTCGGTCACGGGCTCTTTGTCTGCCATACCTTCGGCATATCACCTCCCCGCCGAACGGCGCACGAGGCCACGCACGACCTCCTCCAGCTCCGCGGCGGGACCCTCCACCGCGATGCCGGGGACCACCTGCCGGATCGGCAGCGGACTGACCGGCGAGGCGGGCAGGCCCAGCTCGGCCCGCCACTCGGCGAACTGGGCGGACGAGGCGGCGTACACGATCCGCCCCAGCCCCACCCAGCCGTGCGCGGCCGAGCACATCGGGCAGTGCTCGCCCGAGGTGTACAGCGTCGTGCCGGCCCGTTCCTCCACGGGCAGGTTCGCCGCCGCCCACTTGGCCAGGTCGATCTCGGGATGGCGGGTGGGGTCGGACTCCGACGTCTCCCGGTTGCGGTCCTCGGCCAGGACGGTGCCGTCCGCGGCCACCAGCACCGAACCGAACGGGTCGTCGCCCGCCTCCAGTGCCTCGGCGGCCAACTCCACGCAGCGGCGCAGATGCCGCAGGTCGATCTCGTTCACCTGGCCATGCTAGGCGGACGGCTCCCTCGACCGGCCGCCCCTCGCGTGACCGCCATGCCGTCCGGCCCCGCGGGCGACGAGCTCTACGGACGGACGGCCACCGCCGAGTAGGTCGTGTCCGGAGTGGGCGGGGTGGAGAAGCGGGCGTTGGGCAGGTAGAGGCGGTCGCCGTCGCGCGCCACGGTGGCGGGGATGTCGAAGCGCGGGTCGGTGATCCGCTTGGTGACGCGTCCCTTGGAGCCGTCGGCGGTCAGCCGTACGACGGCGATGGCGTTCAGCCGGTTCTGGACCACGTAGAGCGTCCGGCCCTCCAGCAGCAGGCCGTCGCCGTTGGCCACCGACTCGCCACCCAGGTCGACCTCGGTGGTCGCGCCGGTGTCCGCGTTCACCTTGAACAGCTTGCCGGTGTTGGACTGCACGATCAGCAGGGAACGGCGGTCGGGAGTGGTGGTGATGCCGTTCGCGTTGATGCCGGTGCCGTACCGGATGGCGCCCGTCAGCGGGAGCCTGGTCACCTCGCCGCGCAGGTCCGCCGGGACCTTGTAGAGAACGGGATTGGTCGAGTCGGTGAACCAGGCCGCGTCCCAGGCGAGGAACACGTCGTTGACGAGCGAGGGCGCGGTGGCGAGCGTAAACGACTTGAGCACCGCACCCGTACGCGAGTCGACCACGCGGGCGTCTCCACCGAGGCCGCCCGCCACGAACAACCGGCCCCTGCGGTCGACCTTGATCCCGAGGGACGCCGTACCGGGCCCCTTGCTGATCACACGGCCTTCGCCGGTGCGCAGATCGGCCCGGTAGATGTCGCCGGTGGCGCGGGAGCCGAAGTAGGCCGCGTGACGCGAGCCGATCGCGATGCCCTCAGGCTGGAACCCGTTGGGCAGGGCGATGGTGTCGGGCCGAATGGCGACGGCCTGGGCGGGGGTGGCGACGAGGAGGGCGCAAACGGCTGTCATCAGGATCGCTGCTCTCATGCCGCTCACGATTCCTTCGGGTACGGCACGGCAGAAGGCCCAAACCACCGCGCCCCTGGGAAGCTCGGGAAGACGATGCGGACTCTGGCAAGTCGCTGCCCTCCGCGGGCACCTTGGGGAACCGACCGGGGCCGGTCGGATCTCGCCGTCCAACCGGCCCCGGACACCTGTGATGCGCTTGCACGGACACATGCGATGCCTGCCCGCAACCCCTTGTGCCCGTGAGCCCTTGAGCCCTTTCAGCGCGTGAGCTCTTGTGAAGCGGGTCAGCGCAGGAAGGCGGCGGCCACACCCGCGTCGACGGGAACGTGCATGCCGGTGGTGAGCGACAGGTCCCCGCCGGTCAGGGCGAACACCGCCGCCGCGATGTGCTCGGGGAGGACCTCCCGCTTCAGCAACGTCCGCTGCGCGTAGAACTCGCCGAGCTTCTCCTCCTCCACTCCGTACACCGCCGCGCGGTTGGCACCCCATCCGGAGGCGAAGATGCCCGAGCCTCTGACGACACCGTCGGGGTTGATCCCGTTGACGCGGATGCCGTGCGGTCCGAGCTCGGCCGCCAGCAGGCGGACCTGGTGCGCCTGGTCCGCCTTGGCCGCCCCGTACGCGACGTTGTTCGGACCGGCGAAGACGGCGTTCTTGGAGGAGATGTAGATGATGTCCCCTCCCATGTCCTGCAGAAGGAGCACCCTGGCGGCCTCGCGCGAGACCAGGAACGAGCCCCTGGCCATGACATCGTGCTGGAGGTCCCAGTCGTCGAGGGTGGTTTCCAGGAGGGAGCGCGACAGGGACAGGCCCGCGTTGTTCACGATCAGGTCGACACCGCCGAAGGCGAGCACCGCCTGCCGTACGGACTCGACGACCTGTTCCTCCGAGGTGACGTCCACCCCCACGGCCACCGCCACATCCGCCGGGCGAGGCCCACGCCCGCCGACGCCGCCCGCCGGTTTCCCTGGGGTGCCGTCGTCGGGATCGCGAACCGACGCGCCGGATGCGGCGGCGGACGGACGGGGAGCGGGGGCCGTGGCCGGTGCGGCGGCGGATGGGTGAACGGATCCGACACCGGGCTCGCGAACCGACGCGCCAGAGGCGGCGGCGGACGGACGGGGAGCGGGGCCCGGGGCCGGTGCGGCGGCGGGTGGGTGAACGGATCCGTTGTTGATTTCGGCGGCGATCCGTTCGGCGGCGGGCAGGTCGCGGTCGGCGACGACGACGCAGGCGCCCTCGGCGGCGAGGCGGCGGGCGGTGGCGGCGCCGATGCCGGAGCCGCCGCCGGTGACCAGCGCGATGCGTCCGGCCAGCGGCTTGGGCTTGGGCAGACGGCGGAGCTTGGCCTCCTCGAGCTCCCAGTACTCGATGCGGAACTTCTCCGACTCGGGGATCGGCGCGTAGGTGGATACGGCCTCGGCGCCGCGCATCACGTTGATCGCGTTGACGTAGAACTCGCCTGCCACCCGGGCGGTCTGCTTGTCCTTGCCGAACGAGAACATGCCGACGCCAGGGACCAGCACGATCGCCGGGTCCGCGCCGCGCATCGGCGGTGAGGTGTGTACGGCATGCCGTTGGTAGTAGGCGGCATAGTGGCTGCGGTATTCGGTATGCAGGATGCGGAGACGGGCGGCGACCTCGTCCAACGGCGCGTTCGGCGGCAGGTCCAGGACCAGTGGGGACACCTTGGTCCGCAGGAAGTGGTCGGGGCAGGAGGTGCCCAGGGCGGCCAGGCGGGGGTGTTCGGCTCGGGCGAGGAACTCCAGGACCGCTGGACTGTCGGTGTAGTGGCCCACCTGGCGCGCGTCGGTCGAGCACAGCCCGCGGATCAGCGGGAACAGGGCGGCGGCGCGCTCCCTTCGCTCGGTGTCGGGCAGCGGGGAGTGGATCACCGGGCCGAAGGGGTCGGGCTTGCCGTGCTCTTCGATGTACTGCTGGGCGGTGCGGATGATCTCCAGGGAGTTCGCCTGACACTCCTCGCTCGTCTCGCCCCACGCGGTGATGCCGTGGCCGCCGAGCACGCAGCCGATGGCCTGTGGGTTGGCCTCTTTCAGCGCGGCGATGTCGAGGCCGAGCTGGAAGCCCGGCCGCCGCCACGGCACCCACAGCACGCGGTCGCCGAAGATCCGCGCGGTCAGCTCGGCTCCGTCGGCCGCGGTGGCGAGGGCGATGCCGGAGTCGGGATGCAGGTGGTCGACGTGGGCGGCTTCGACGAGGCCGTGCATGGCGGTGTCGATGGACGGCGCGGCGCCGCCCTTGCCGTGCAGGCAGAAGTCGAAGGCGGCGACCATCTCGTCCTCGCGCTCGACGCCGGGGTAGACGTCGACGAGCGCGCGGAGCCGGTCCAGGCGGAGGACGGCCAGACCGCCCTCGGTGAGGGTACCGAGATCGCCGCCCGATCCCTTCACCCACATGAGCTCGACGTCACCGCCGGTCACGGGGTCGCGCCGCACGCCCTTCGCTGAGGCGTTGCCGCCGGCGAAGTTGGTGTTGCGCGGGTCCGAGCCGAGGGCGTGGGCCCGGTCGAGCAGCTCGGTAACCGTCATCAGGTCTCTCCCTTGGGGTGTGTGCTGCTGGGTGTGTGCGTGTCGACGGGTGCTTGAACGTGGTGCGTGGCGAGTGGCCTCGGCGTGGCGCCCGGCCGTCCGGCCGGTGGGATGCGGCTCCCGACGAGAGGAGGGATACCGGGCCGGCGGGCGTGGTGGGCGTGCGGGATCAGGCGCCCCAGCCCGCCTGGGCGCCGCCGACGCGTTCGGCGGCGATCTTCTCGAAGTAGCCCGATCTCGCGTAGGCCGCCATCGGGTCGGGGTCCAGGCCCGTCTCCGCCCGCAGCTCGCCCAGCAACGGCCGCACGTCGGTGTTGTAGGCGTCCATCAGGACCGCGTTCGCGCCGAGGACGTCGCCTTCGCGCTGGGCGGCGGCCAGCGCGTCCCGGTCCACGAGGAGCGCCTTCGCCGTGGCCTCCTGGACGTTCATGACCGACCGGATCTGTCCGGGGATCTTCGGTTCGATGTTGTGGCACTGGTCGAGCATGAACGCGACCTGCGGGCCGTATCCTCCCCCGCGGATCACCTCGAACATGATCCGGAAGAGCTGGAACGGGTCGGCGGCCCCCACCATCAGGTCGTCGTCGGCGTAGAAGCGGGAGTTGAAGTCGAACCCTCCGAGCTTCCCTTCGCGCAGCAGGAACGCCACGATGAACTCGATGTTCGTGCCCGGCGCGTGGTGTCCGGTGTCGACGACGACCTGCGCCTTGTCGCCGAGCCTGAGGCAGTGGGCGTAGGCGGTGCCCCAGTCGGGCACGTCGGTGACGTAGAAGGCGGGCTCGAACAGCTTGTACTCCAGCAGGAGCCGCTGCCCCTCCCCCAGCCGCTCGTAGACCCGTTCCAGCGCGAAGGCGAGCCGGTCCTGGCGCTCGCGGATGTCGTCCTGGCCCGGGTAGTTGGTGCCGTCGGAGAACCACAGCTTGAGCGTCGCGGACCCGGTGGCGTCCATGATGTCGACGCATTCGAGCAGGTGGTCGAGGGCTTTGCGGCGGACGGCGGGGTCGGGGTGGGTGACGCTGCCGAGCTTGTAGTCGTCGTCCTGGAACACGTTGGAGTTGATCGCGCCGATGCCGACGCCGAGCGAGTGGGCGTGGCGGGCGAGGTCCGCGTAGGAGTCGACCCTGTCCCACGGGATGTGCAGCGCCACGGTCGGCGCGATGCCGGTGAAGGCGTGCACCTGGGCGGCGTCCGACAGTTTCTCGTAGGGGTCGCGCGGCACCCCCCGCTGAGCGAACACCTTGAACCTGGTGCCGGAGTTGCCGTACGCCCACGAGGGCGTCTCGATGTGCTGCCGCCTGAGCAGGTCCTTGACCATGAGACTCCAAACCGAAACGTTTTAACGCAACCTAGGCCGACCAGAACGGATACGTCAACGAGAGTGCCCGCAAAGCGGTTTGTACGTTTTAATCACACCATGCGATTCACAGCTGTCGACCTCGGTGCCTCCAGCGGCCGGGTCATGCGCGCCGAGGTCACGGCCGACCGGGTGGAACTCGTCGAGGTGCACCGCTTCCCCAACCGTCCCGTCACCGTCGCGGGCACCCTCCACTGGGACGTCCTCGCCCTCTACCAGGACATGCTCGAAGGGCTGCGGAAGGCGGGCGAGGCCGACTCGATCGGCATCGACTCGTGGGCGGTCGACTACGGCCTGCTCGACGACCGGGGCGGGCTCATCGGCAACCCCGTCCACTACAGGGACGCGCGCACCGCCCGCTACACCGAGCGCCTCGGCGCCGACGGCTACCAGGTGAACGGCCTGCAGTTCCTGCCGTTCAACACGCTCTACCAACTGCTCGAGAGCCGCCTCGGCCACGCCGAGACGCTGCTCATGATCCCGGACCTGCTGACCTACTGGCTGACGGGGGTCAAGGGCGCCGAGCTGACCAACGCCTCCACGACCGGCCTGTTCGACGTCAGAGGCAGGGACTGGGCGCGGCCGCTGATCGCCGAGCTCGGGCTGCCGATGCGCATATTTCCGGAAATATCAGTGCCGGGGACCGTCGTGGGCCCGCTGAACGCGGACGTCGGGCGCGAGGTCGGGCACGGCGGCGTCGTCACGCGGGTCGCCTCCCACGACACCGCCTCGGCCGTCGTCGCCGTGCCCGCGCAGACCCCCGGCTTCGCCTACATCTCCTGCGGCACCTGGTCGCTGGTCGGCGTCGAGCTGGACGAGCCCGTGCTGACCGGCGACAGCATGGCCGCCAACTTCACCAACGAGGCGGGCGTGGACGGCACCATCCGCTATCTGCGCAACGTCATGGGCCTGTGGATCCTGCAGGAGTGCATGCGCGTGTGGGGCGAGAGCGACCTGGACGGCCTGCTGCGGGCCGCCGCGCTGGCCGAGCCGTACCGGATGGTGATCGATCCCGACGATCCCGGCTTCCTGCCGCCGGGTGACATGCCCGCGCGCATCGACGCCTACTGCGCGCGCACGGGGCAGCCCTCGCCTGGGAGCAGGGCGCAGGCCGTACGATGCATCCTGGAAAGCCTCGCCCTCGCCTATCGCAGAGCCGTCGGCGACGCCGCGCGGCTGAGCGGACGGGAGATCGAGGTCGTGCACATCGTCGGAGGCGGCGCCCGCAACGCGCTGCTGTGCCAGCTGACGGCCGACGCCACGGGCCTGCCCGTGGTGGCGGGCCCGGTGGAGGCCGCGGCCCTGGGCAACGTCCTGGTGCAGGCCCGCGCCATGGGGCTGGCCGCCGACCCGCGCGAGCTAGTACGGCGCAGCCAGCCGCTGCGCACCTACCACCCTGGAGGCGGGCTTGGCTGAGACTGTCAGCATCAAGGAGGTCGCCGCCAGGGCAGGGGTGTCGCCGGGCACGGTGTCGAACGTCCTCAACCGCCCCGAGAAGGTCGCGGGCTCCACGCGCAGCAGGGTCGAGCAGGTGATCCGCGAGCTGGGCTTCGTCCGCCACGGTTCGGCCTCGACGCTGAGGGCGGGCCACAGCCGCACGATCGGCCTGTCGGTGATCGACATCGGCAACCCCTTCTTCACCGACGTGGCCGCGGGGGTCGAGGACCTGGCCAGCGAGCGCGGCTACGCGGTGATCCTCGGCAACTCCTCGGGCAGCAGGTCGAAGGAGGAGCGCAACCTGCTCGTCTTCGCCGAGCAGCGGGTTCGCGGCGTGCTCATCACGCCGTCCGACGACGACTCGCGCCGCCTCGAACGGCTGCGCTCACGCGGCATCAGCGTGGTGCTCGTCGACCATCCGGCCGAGCGGCCCGACCAGTGCGCCGTGTCGGTCAACGACGTGGTGGGCGGCTCGATGGCGGCCACCCACCTGCTGGAGGGCGGCGCCGAGCGGCTGGTCTACGTCGCGGGCCCCGCCACGATGCGGCAGTGCAGGGAGCGGCGCGAGGGGGCGGAACGAGCGCTCGCCGCCGCCGGGCGCGACCCCGCCGAGCTGCGCGTGACGGAGATGCCGGCGATGACCGCGAAGGCCGGGCAGCAGGCCGCCGAGCAGCTCATGGCCGACCTGCCCGACGCGGTCTTCTGCGCCAACGACCTGCTCGCGCTCGGCCTGCTGCGCGGCCTGCTGCAGGCGGGTGTGCGGGTGCCCGAGCAGGTGTCGCTGATCGGCTACGACGACATCGACTTCGCCGCCGCCTCCACCGTGTCGCTCAGCTCGATCAGGCAGCCGACGTACCAGCTCGGCAGGGTCGCCACGGAGCTGCTCATGGACGAGTGCGACAACCCCGAGACGCACGCCCACCAGCAGATCATGTTCCAGCCCGAGCTGGTGGTCAGGGAATCCACCCGGTGACGTTCTAGACTTCCCGTCATGTCCAACGCTGTCCGCCATGTCCTCGGAGTGGTCGCTGGGCTGCTCCTGACCCCTTTGCTGGCCGTCGCCCTGGCCTACGGAACCGGCCAGATCGTCTTCGCCCTGAGGATGTTCACCATGCCGTGGCCGGGAGCTCTGGCTCTCGCGGCGTGCGCGATCGCTCTGGGGTTCCTCGCAGGTTCGCGCCTGTCCCCCGTCGCCTCTCTGCTGCCCGGCCTGACGTACACGCTTGCGGGACTGATGATGATCATCGTCGAGCTGTACCCGGCCAACCTGATGGAGCTGTTGCCGGCCACGCTCAGGGTCGGCTTCGACACCCTCGGCCAGGTGGGGCTGATGTTCGTGCTGGGCGTGCTGCTGCTGACCGCCTCGGCCTTCCCCTCCCGGTGGCGCGCGGCCAGGCCGCGGCCGGGCGTGCCGCCTGCCCCGTACGGCCCGCCGCCCCAGCAGCCGCCGTCCTACCCGTCGGCGTTCACCCCCTACCAGCCACCGGACCAGGGCGACGACCAGACCCGGCCCCTGCCTCGCTGAGAGACCCGCGCGAGCGGTTGGATGTCCACCCTGATACGCCGGCGAGCACGGTCTCGACCGGATGAGAGAGGCCTACGACGATGCGTGAAGTCCTGATCGTGCAGAACGCCGCCAGTGGAGGCCCCAGGAGGGTGGGCGACTGGCTGGCCGAGGACGGTCTCGGGCTGGAGGTCGTACGGGCCTTCGAGGGAGCCGAGGTGCCCGCCCGCCTGGGCGAGCGCGCGCTGCTCGTGCTGGGCGGCGGCTACCTGCCCTCTGACGACGTCAGGGCGCCGTGGCTGCCCGCGATCAGGGAGCTGGTGGGTCAGGCGATCGACGGCGGCAGGCCGTACCTGGGGATCTGCCTGGGCGGGCAGATGCTCGCCGAGGTCGCGGGCGGGCTGGTGAAGGCCGACGCGGGCGAGCCGGAGAACGGCAGCGTCCCGATCACCCTGCGTCCCGAGGCGGCCGCCGACCCGCTCTTCCACGGACTGCCCGAGGTCGTCACCGCGATCGAGCACCACAAGGACGCGGTCGTCGAGCTTCCTGAGGAGGCCGTCTGGCTGGCGCAGACGGAGGCCTGCCCCTACCAGGCCTTCAGGGTGGGCGCGACGGCGTGGGGCGTGCAGTTCCATCCTGAGGTGGGGCCCGGACGGATCATGGAGTGGGACGACAGGGGCTTCGACCTGGCCGCATTGCACAGGCAGGCGCTGCTCGACGAGCCGGCCGCCGTCCCGGTCTGGAGGGAGGTCTCACGACGTTTCGCCGGGGTGGCCCGAATGTCGTAGACGAGGTGGCGGCGCTCGGTTAATTTGCGATGATGCGATCAATCCGATCACGCACCCTCATCGCCATGAGCACGGCCGCGGCGCTCTTCCTCGCCACACCCGCGGCGGCCACGGACAAGGGCCCGGGTGCTCCGGGCATCGGAGACTCCTACTTTCCCAACCACGGCAACGGCGGCTACGACGCCAGGCACTACCGCCTGAACCTCTCCTACCAGCCGGGCACCGACCTGCTGCAGGGGAAGGCCACGATCCTGGCCAGTGCCACCCAGCACCTGACCCGCTTCAACCTCGACTTCCTGCTCAAGGTCGACAGCGTCAAGGTCAACGGCAGGCCGGCCACCTTCGCCAGATCCGGCCTGCACGAGCTGGAGATCACCCCTGCCCACACGCTGACCCGCGGCACGCCGTTCGTCGTCGAGGTGACCTACGCCGACACCCCGTCCAAGGTGCCGGTGCCCGACGAGACAGGCGGCTTCACCCCGTGGATCGCCACGGCCGACGGCGCTCTCGCGCTGGGCCAGCCGCAGGTGGCGTGGTGGTGGTTCCCCAGCAACGACCACCCGCTGGACAAGGCGACCTACGACATCTCGATCAGCGTGCCCCAGGGCACGCAGGCCGTCAGCAACGGCATCAAGACCAGGGAACGGACGTCGAACGGCCGGACGACCTCCACGTGGGTGATGGACAAGCCGATGGCCACCTACCTGGCCACGCTGTTCATCGGCCAGCTCGACGTGCGCACGGGCCGCTCCTCGTCCGGTCTGCCGGTCACCACCTCCTACAGCAAGAACCTGGGCCGCTACGACGCGGCGGCCAAGGAGTCGGTGGAGCAGACGCCGCAGATCGTCGACTGGCTCGCCGGCCAGGTCGGCCGCTACCCGTTCCACTCGATGGGCGGCTCGGTCACCAGCGCGCTGCCAGGGTTCGCGCTGGAGACGCAGACGCAGCCGGTCTACGACCCTCGCTTCTTCTCCAGCGGCCCCGACACCTACGTGGTCGTGCACGAGAACGCCCACCAGTGGTTCGGCGACAGCATCGCGGTGAAGGACTGGAAGCACATCTGGCTCAACGAGGGCTTCGCCACCTACGCCGAGTGGATGTGGTCGGAGAAGCTGGGCGAGGGCACGGCCGCCGAGGTGGCCGACTTCTTCTACAACGACCTTCCGGCCGATGACCCGTTCTGGCAGGTCAAGCCGGGCGATCCCGGCATGGTCGACCTCTTCCACAACGCCACCTACTACCGCGGCGGCATGGCGCTGCAGGCGCTGCGCACCGAGGTCGGCGACGCGGCCTTCTTCTCCATCATCAGGGCGTGGGTCCGCAGCAAGGAGCACGGCAACGCCGAGACCTCCGAGTTCGTGGCGCTGGCCGAGCGGATCTCGGGCAAGCAACTGGACGCGCTGTTCGACACCTGGCTGTTCACACCGGGCAAGCCGGCCACCTCGCCGACCGGCGCGGCGGTCGCCGCCAAGACCAGTTCCGCGGTGGCCGAACCGCCGTCGATCGCCAAGATCAAGAAGATGCATGAGCTGCTGAAGGAGCACAAGCCCTGACCCTGCGGAGTCGGTACGGCACGCGTCTGCCGTACCGACTCCCATGACTTGGTGAAATCGGCTGCGCACGCGGAGTGACGCTCCCCACAATGACCGCGTGCTGGCTTCCCTGATCCTTTTCGCCGGTCTGCTGACCGCGCCCACCCAGGCCTACCAGGAGTACGTCGCGCTCGGCGACTCGTGGAGCGCCGACGTCTCCGTCCTCCACATCACCGACGAGCACGCGCCCCGTGGCTGCGCGCAGAGCACCTACAACTATCCGAAGCAGGTCGCCGCCGCGCTCAGGGTGCCCGTCTTCCGTGACGCGACCTGCGGTGGGGCGACGACCGCCAACATGACGGCCGCGCAGGACGTCAACCACGTCAAGAGGCTGTTCGACGGCGTGAACCCACCGCAGTTCGACCGGCTGCGCGCGAGCACCGACCTGGTGACGCTGGGCATCGGCGGCAACGACGCGAGGCTCGCCTCGGCGGCGGCCGACTGCCTCAACCTGCTGCCCGCCCCGCTCGGCAGGTCGTGCAGGCGCACGTGGGTCAGCGGCGGCGTCGACCGCATGTCCCAGGCCATCCTCGCGACCGAGCCCAAGGTGGCCGCGGTGGTCGACGGGATCAGGCAGCGCTCCCCGCGGGCCCGCGTCCTGCTCGTCGACTACCTGGCCGGACTGCCGCAGGAGGGCGGCTGCTATCCGTACGTCCAAGCCGCCGACCGCGACCTCGAATGGCTCGGCGACAAGCTGGAGGAGCTCAACGCGATGCTGGCGAGGGTGGCGGTGGCCAAGGGCGTCGAGCTGGTCGACACCTACAGCACCAGCATCGGCCACGACGTGTGCAAGCGTCCGGGCGTCAAGTGGGTGGAGGGCTACCTGCCGCTGTCGACCGACCCGATCGGGCCCGCGATCCCCCTGCATCCGAACCGGCGGGGCGCCGACCACCAGGCTCTCAGGGTCCTCGACACGCTGGAGCCCGCGCGCTAGGCGAACGCGTCGAGGCCGAGCTTGACGGCCACCGCCAGCCCGCAAGCCGCCGCGAGGTAGCGCAGCGACCTGCCGGGCAGGCGGCGGGCGAGGGAGGGGCCGAGCCGGCCGCCGATCAGGAATCCGGCGGCCAGCGGCGCGACCGCCCACCACGCCACGGGCCCGAACAGCGCGAACCCCACGGCCGCCACGCAGTTGGCCAGCCCCGAGACGACGTTCTTGACCGCGTTCACTCTGGCGGGCGCCTGGTCCATGATCGCGGTGAGCACGGCGAACATGAGAATGCCGCCCGCGGCGCCGAAGTAGCCGATGTAGACGGCGACCGCGAACAGCGCGACCCGCGTGAGCCTGCTGTGGTTGCCGCCCGGCCGCATGCCGGGCGGGCGGATGAGCACAACGGAGGCGATCGCGATCAGGAAGGGTGCGATCGTCTCGAACGTCCGCGAGGGCGTGATCAGCAGGAGCAGCGCGCCCGCGGCGCCGCCGAGGGCGGTGATCCAGCCCAGGCGCAGGACGAGGGGGCCCTGCCCCTGAAGCTCGGGTCTCGACCCGGCCGCCGCTCCGATGCCGGTGAAGACCAGGGCCACGGTGTTGGTCACATTGGCGGCCAGCGGGTTCAGGCCGAAGGCGAGCAGCGCGGGATAGGAGACGATCGAGGCCAGGCTGACCACGGTACTGACCACGCCGGCCACGACGCCGACCGTGAGCAGGCCGAGGACTTCGAGCATCACGACATGCTAAGACCTACCGGAAATGTCGCTTAGGCCGGGTCGGCGAAGCCGGGGATCCAGCGCTCGGCCTCGGCCCGGAAGCGGGCCCTGGCCGCCAGCTGCGACAGGATGCCGTAGCCCGCGGTGAGCACGCGGAAGCTCACCACGTAGTCGGGCGGCACGTTGAGCATCCGGAAGACGCTCGATCCGTCGCTGAACATGTACAGGCCGCGCTGGCGCATCCAGTCGCGGGTGAAGGCGAACTCCTGCGCGGCGATCGGCTCGGCGTACGGTGCGACGAACGCGGCCAGTGCGTCCATGTCGACCTCGACGCCCTCCCGGATCACACCCTCGCCCCTGAACACCGCGGCCACGCCCTCGATGTCGCCGGCCGCTCCGCAGCGCAGCAGCGGCCCGATCGCCGCCGGGTGCCCGCCGGGCAGCCGCTTGACGGCGCCGAAGTCGAGCACGCCGAGCCGTCCGTCCTCGGTGACCTTGAAGTTGCCGGGGTGGGGGTCGCCGTGCAGCAGGCCGCAGCGGGTCGGCGAGGAGAACGAGAAGCGAACCAGCAGCAGCGCGGCCCTGTCGCGCTCCTCCTGCGTGCCTTCCTCGATCACCCTGGACAGCGGAATGCCGTCCAGCCACTCGGTGACGATCACATGCTCGGAGGCGGCGACCACCGCAGGGATCGCGAAGTCGGGGTCGCCGGCGTACTCCTCGGCGAAGGCGTGCCATGCCTCGGCCTCCAGGCCGTAGTCGAGCTCCTCCTCCACCCGTTCCTGGAGCTCCTGGACGAACGCCTTCACGTCGAGCCCGGGCAGCAGCACGCCGAACAGCTTGGCGACCCTGCCGACCTGTCGGAGGTCGGTGCGCAGCGCCCTGGCCGCGCCGGGGTACTGCACTTTGACCGCGACGCGCCTGCCGTCGGCCCAGACCGCGCGGTGAACCTGCCCGATCGAGGCCGAGGCGGCGGGGAGGTCGTCGAAGGAGGCGAAGTACTCGCGCCAGCCGTCCCCGAAGTCCTGCGCGAGCACTCGGTGCACGGTGGCCGACGGCATGGGAGGGGCGGAGTCCTGCAATCTGGTGAGCGCCGCCCGATAGGGCTCGACGATCGCGGGCGGCAGGGCCGACTCCAGCACCGACAGCAGCTGCCCCATCTTCATGGCGCCGCCCTTGAGCTCGCCGAGCACCTTGAAGATCTGCTCGGCGGTGCGCAGCTGCACCTCGGTCGCGATCAGCTCGGCGGGTCTGCCGAGCGCGCGCTTTCCCAGGCCCAGCGCGGTACGGCCCGCGTATCCGAGGGGGAGCGTGGCGAGCTTGGCGGTTCGCGTCACCGCCAGACGGGGAAGGTCGGCCATGTCATCATTTTTTGGACAGTTTTCTAATAAGGCAACGTGATGGTGGCCACACGCGTCCACGGTTCCGTGCAGGGGCGAAGCAGGGGCTGCACGGCATGGTCACCGCAGGTCGAGCAGGTGGATCGCGCGCTCGCGCATCTCGACCTTCCTGATCTTGCCGGTGACCGTCATCGGGAAGGAGTCGACGACGTGCACGTAGCGCGGGATCTTGTAGTGGGCGATCTCCCCCGCGCAGAACTCCCTGACCACCTGTGCCGTCAGCGGCTCCGCGCCCTCGCGCATGACGACCCAGGCCATCAACTCCTCGCCGTACTTCTCGTCGGGCACGCCGACGACCTGGACGTCGGCGATGTCGGGATGGCGGTAGAGGAACTCCTCGATCTCGCGAGGGTAGATGTTCTCCCCTCCCCTGATCACCATGTCCTTGATGCGGCCGACCACGTTCACGTAGCCGTCGTCGTCCATGGTGGCCAGATCGCCCGTGTGCATCCATCGGGCCGAGTCGATCGCCTCGGCCGTCTTGCCCGGTTCCTCCCAGTAGCCGAGCATGACCGAGTAGCCGCGGGTACACAGCTCTCCAGGCTCGCCCCTCGGCACCGTCTGGCCGGTCTCCGGGTGCACGATCTTGACCTCGACGTGCGGCATCACCCTGCCGACCGTTTCCGTGCGGCGCTCCAGGCCGTCATCGGCCCTGGTCATGGTGGACACGGGGGAGGTCTCGGTCATGCCGTAGCAGATGGCGACCTCGGTCATGTGCATCTCGCCGACGACGCGCTTCATGACCTCGACCGGGCACGGCGAGCCGGCCATGATGCCGGTGCGCAGGCTGGACAGGTCGAACCCGCCGGCCATGGCGAGCTCGGCGATGAACATCGTCGGCACGCCGTACAGGCTGGTGCAGCGCTCCTGCTCGACGGCGCGCAGGGTGGCCTCGGGGTCGAAGCCCGCGGCGGGGATGACCACGCACGCCCCGTGGGAGGTGGCGCCGAGGTTGCCCATCACCATGCCGAAGCAGTGGTAGAACGGCACCGGCAGGCAGACCCTGTCGTGCTCGGTGTAGTGGATCAGCTCGCCGACGAAGTAGCCGTTGTTGAGGATGTTGTGGTGCGACAGCGTCGCGCCTTTGGGGAAGCCCGTCGTGCCCGAGGTGTACTGGATGTTGATGGGGTCGTCGGGCGACAGCTCGACCTCCGCGAGGCGCTCGGCGGGGGCCCGCTCGGCGAGCAGGGCGTCCCAGCTGTCCTCGCCGAGGTAGACGACCTCGTCGAAGCCGATCTCCTCGATCATCTTCCGGTAGTCGCTGGTCTTGTGGGAGACGGCGCTGATCAGTAGCCGCATGCCCGACTGCCTGACGACGTACTCCAGCTCGTGGCCTCGGTAGGCGGGGTTGACGTTGACGAGGATCGCGCCGATCTTCGCCGTGGCGTACTGCGTGAACACCCACTCGGCGCAGTTGGGGGCCCAGATGCCCACCCTGTCGCCCTTGGCGATCCCCCTGGCCAGCAGCGACCTGGCCAGCCCGTCCACCTGCTCGTTGAGCTCGGTGTAGGTCCACCGCCTGCCCGTCGGCACGTCGACGAGCGCCTCCCTGCCTCCGAAACGGCTGACCGTGCGCTCGAGGTTCTGCCCGATCGTCTCGCCGAGCAGCGGCGTGTCCGCGACGGCGCTGGAGTAGGACTGCATGCTCACAGTCTGCGACCGTGCCCCCGGCCGTACCACCCCCGAACAGGGGTGGTACGGCGGGCTCGCCGGTGGTTGGATCGGGACATGCTCGAGCAGGTGGACGCGCTCCAGCAGGCGCTCAGCATTTTGCAGCGCTCGGCGGGCGTGCAGGTGGCCTTCGGCGGGATGGTCGGGGATCGGCGCCACATCAGGATGTCGCAGCTGCGCGGCACGCGCACGAACGCGCTGCACGGGCTGGCCGTGAACGCGGGCGCGGGGCTTGGTGGCAAGGTGCTCTCGCTGGCCAGGCCGGCGGCGGTCGGCGACTACGCGACGGCGACCGACATCACCCACGAGTACGACCGGCCCGTCCTCGCCGAGTCGCTGCGCTCGGTGCTGGCCGTGCCCGTCGTCGTGAACTCCGTGGTGCGGGCGGTGCTCTACGGCGCGATCAGGGAGCCGCTCGCCTTCGGCGACAGGGTGCTGCTCGTGGCCATGCGGGTGGGCGGCGAGCTGGCGACCGAGCTGGCCGTACGCGACGAGGTGACCAGGCGGCTCGCCCTGGCCGAACGCGCCGGGGCGGCGCCGGGCCAGGAGGACCTGCGCGAGGCCAACGCCGAGCTGCGCGCGATCGCCCAGGAGGTCGCCGAGCCCGAGCTGCGCGAGCGGCTGCTGTCGGTGTGCGCGCGGCTGTCCGGAGACGGCCGGAGCGCCACCCCCTTTCCGGTACGGCTGTCGCCGCGCGAGCTCGACGTGCTGGCGTGGGTCGGGCTCGGCTGCGGCAACGCCGAGATCGCCAGGAGGCTGGGGCTGCTACCAGAGACGGTCAAGAGCTACCTGCGCGGGGCGATGCGCAAGCTCGGCACCCACAACAGGCACGAGACCGTGGTGGCCGCCCGACGGCTGGGCCTGCTGCCGTAGCTCTGGCATGATCGCCGCGTGACCGACATGGATCAGGTGCCGGCGGAGTTCATCGAGGGCCTGCGCGGGCACATCGCCGAGCTGGACGCCCTGGGCGTGCGGCACCTCGTCGGCCCAGGCGAGATGCGGGTGCCGTACGCGCCGCCGGCCGCCTACGGGATCGACCTCCCGGTCCTGGCGGTGGCGGTCGGCAACCTCTGGATGCCCGAGACGCTGCCGCGGGGGCGGGAGTGGATCGCCGTCTCGCACGACGGGCAGGACCTCGTCAGCGTCGTCGAGCCCGCACCGGGGGTCGAGGAGGGAATGCGGCGGCTGTGCGACCTGTACGCCGGCACGGGGCTGCGGCGGCCGACGGTCGACCAGCTCGTGGAGTACCGGGAGCGGCTGCGGGAGCTGCTGGGCGTCGACTGCGAGCCGCATCTGACGACCTTCGCCGAAGGGTGGTATCCGATCCTGCCCTCGGAGCTGGGCGCGCTCACCGGCGACCCGTTCGAGCTGCCCGAAGGCGCGAAGCTCGTGGTCCTCGGGCCGCTGCCCGACCGCGAGTGGGACACGGTGGCCGAGGACGAGCCCGAGGACGAGGACGTCGCCGTGGAGGAGGAGTGGCCGTGCGAGGCGGAGGGGTGGATCGCGGCCGCCTTCCGGCATCACGGCGTCCGCTCGGGGCCGGGCGGGGACCCGTTCAGGGCGCTCAGGTACTACGGGCTCAAGGCGCCGCTGCTCGTCCTCGGGATCGGCTACGGCCACCTGGGCTCGACGCGGCTGCCCGAGCGCGAGTGGTACGCGGTGTGGCACAAGGACAGCGGCCCGCTGGTCGTGACCGCCGTCGAGCCGACGCCTGAGGCGGCGAAGGGGCTGAGGCGGCTCGCGCGGGAGTATCCGGCCAGGCGGTTCCGCGGCCACGACGTCACGCTGGACGACCGGGTCGCCTACCGCGACAGGCTGAGGGAGCTGGTGGGGGTGGAGTCGAGCGACGGCCTGGCCGCGCTGCGCACGGGACTGTGCCCCATCGACGTGAACGAGCTTCGCCGCCTGACCGCCGACGCCGTCGCAGACGAGGAACGCGGTGACGGCTGGGAGGTGTTCCTGCTCACCTGAGGGTAGGCGCCTGGCCGGGGAGAACGGGGCCGACCCGCGCGCGGGGGTCGGATGCGCGCGCGGGCGGGGGTTCAGGCGAGGGAGGCGTAGGCGCCGTCCAGGCGCATGAGCTCCTCGTGCGTGCCGATCTCCTCGATCCTCCCGTCGCGCATGACCACGATGCGGTCGGCGTTCCTGATCGTGGACAGCCGGTGAGGACGGCGAGCAGGAGCCGGGGACGGTCGTCGGTGAAGAGGTAGGCGAGCGTGCGAAGAGGGTGCTCGCCCCGATAGCGGTGATCAAGTGCGCCAACCACGCACTAAATCATGACTTATCGGGATCTCTTCCATGCGACGGCCCCCGCGATCAGCAGCCCCGCCGCCGCTGCTCCCGCCCAGCGGCGCTGGCGGGCCACCCTCCGCTCCACCTCGGCGTACGGGGTGGTGGAGAAGGAGACCAGCTCGTAGCGGGAGACGTAGCGGCCGGGGAGCACCCGTTCCAGGGCGTGCTCGACACGCTTCTGGGCGAGGAAGGCCCTGGAGCCGACCTTGTCGCGCATCTCCACGAAGTTGTCCAGCGCGAGGCGGGCGATGACGTCGGTGTCGGCCTTGCGGCGCTGGAACAGCTCCAGCGCCCTGGCGAAGTCGTCGCCCGTCTCGTCCAGGCACCTGTCGAGCTCGACGCAGTCCTGGAAGCCGCAGTTGGCGCCCTGGCCGTAGAAGGGGACGATGGCGTGGGCCGCGTCGCCGATCAGCCCGACGAGGGTGCCGTTCAGGGTCCTGTACCAGGGGTCGCAGCGCATGGTGACCAGGTGCCCGACGGGGTTGCCCGCGTAGTCGGAGGCCAGGTGCGGCATCACCTCGGCGGCGTCGGGATACTCCTTCCCGAAGTGGGCGCGCACCTTCTCCGGCGTGTCGAGCGCGGCCAGCGCGTCGTGTGGCCAGAACAGCGTGCAGGTGAACGACCTGTCGGGGTTCGGCAGCGCGATCATCATCGAACGGCCCCTCGGCCAGATGTGCAGGGCCCCGGGGTCGAAGGCGAACTCGCCCAGCTTGGGCGGGATCGTCAGCTCCTTGTAGCCGTAGTCGAGGTACTCCTGGCTGAAGTCCGTGCCCGGCATCTGCTGGAGCCTGGCCCTGACCGCGCTGTAGGCGCCGTCGGCGCCGATGACGACCTGCTGGCCCTTCTCGACGATGCCGCCCTCGAACTCCAGCGTGCCGTCCCCGATCCCGGTCAGCCGGTGCCCGAACCTGACCCGCACGCCGTCGCTCGCCTCGGCGGCGTCGAGAAGCTTGCCGTTGAGCGCGCCGCGGCTGATGGAGTTGATCGCGTGCCGCTGGTCGGAGCTGTAGGACTGGAAGGTCAGGGTGCCGTCGACGGCGTGCATCATCCTGCCGGGCATCGGGATGGCGTCCGACAGGGCCTCCTCGGCCAGGCCGAGCCTTCTCAGGGCGTCGATGCCGCGCTCGGAGATGGCCAGGTTGATCGACCTGCCACGCTCGGCTCCGCTCAGCCTGGGGTCGGGGCGGCGCTCGTACAGCGTCACCTCATGGCCTCTCCTGGCCAGAAAACAGGCCAGAAGACAGCCGACCAGGCCGGCTCCGACGATCGAGACCTCCACTGCGGCTCCTTTCCCTCCCCTCCTTGGTACGGCGCGGCGGCGCGAAACGCCAGGACGTGTTCCGCGTCACGGCACCACGTACCCAGGATCCGCCCGGCGGGCGAAGCCGCCGGGCGCGAGAGGGGCGGGCCTCAGGCTGGTTTCGCGGGTTTGTCGCCGGCGAGGCGGTCGGCGATGGCCAGGGCCGTGGTGCGCCAGATGGGCGTGCGGGGCGAGATCACCGCGAAGTGGTCGCCCGACATCTCCATGTAGGTCACCTCGTCTCCTGCCGCCTCGGCCGCCCTGGCGTACCTGCGGCTGAAGTCGATCAGGTCGAGGTCGTCGCCCGATCCCTGCACGATGAGCTGCGGCACTCCCAGCGGCAGCCGCAACAGCGGGCTCGACTCGGCGTACGTCGCGTGCGGCGACCCGCAGTCGCCGCGCGCGGGCCCGCCGAGGGCGGCGGCCACCGCGCCCGAGCTGAGGTGGCGCCGATCCCCCTCCACCAGGTCGAGCACCCCTGCCAGCGACACGGCCATGGCCACCTTCGCGCTGTCGGCCGCCGCCCGCAACGCGAGCTGCGCGCCCGCCGAGTGTCCGACGACCGCGACCCTTCCCAGGTCGAGCCGGGCGCCGGACAGCGAGGCAGCGACGCCGGACAGCGCGCCGAGGCCGTCGGCGACGTCGGCGGTCGTGGCGTCCCAGCCGTGCAGGTCGGGGCGGCGGTACTCCAGGTTCCACGCGGCGAACCCGCGCGCGGTCAGGTCGGCGCAGAGTGCGTCCATCAGGTCGGCGGCCCACACCGAGCGCCAGTACCCGCCGTGGACGAGCGCGACGACGGGCAGGGGGAGATCCGCGGTGCCGTGGGCGGGCAGGTGCAGGTCGCCCCACTGCTCGGGATGCTTGCCGTACCTGACGCGCAGCGGCCGCTGCCGGTCCTGGTGGACGGCGTGCCTGATCGCCCACGCCAGCCCGTCGATTCCCCTGCCGTGGATGTGGGCGGCTCCCTCGATCTGACGCACCCGGCTGAAGTCGCACCAGACGACCCCCTCGACCGAGCCCATGAGATCGCGCAGCTCACCCGAGGGTCCTGGGATCGCCACGACGGGGCCGCCCGCCGTACTGGAGAGGAGGGCGCGAGCCTCGACGGCGTCGCGGGCGTGTCGCAGCGCCCCGCTCACGCCGAGCGCCGCGAACTCGCGTTCGGCCACTTCCCCCAGCAATGCCCAGTCGGCCGCCAGACCCGGCCCGACGATCACTTGTACGTCCCTCATGAGGCAAGCATGCTGATCGTCTCCCCGGAGTCAAAGCCCATATGGACTTTTATCGGCCTTTCTTCGCGATATGGGGCCAATCAAGTAGAGAGAGGGGGCGCCGGGTCGGAGAACGGCCCGCGCGATGTCACGGGTCTCAAGGTGACACACTGCGTGCCGAACGCGAGGGCGTGAACGCCCACACCGCCAGCCACACGCTCAGGCCCATGATCGTCATGCCGAGCGGCACGTGGAGCGCCGTCGCGCCCGAACCTCCCGTGGCCGACTGGACGAAGCCCAGCAGCAGGACCGCCAGGCTTGCCAGAGCGGGCCGGCCCGGCCCCCGTCCCGGACGCCACACCAGGACGCCGACGATCAGCAGGAGCAGCCCCGCGGCATGGACGCCGCCCGCGCCCATGCCGTGGAGCGCCTTGCCGCCGCCGCTGAGCAGCTGACCGGCCGTGACGGCCTGGAGGAGCACCGCCGCCACGTTGACCAGGGCAAGGATCTTGAAGGGGGTGAGGTATTTGACCATGTCTGCCAGCATCTTGCCGGCGCTCTTCGGCGACATCCTCCGCCCGTCGTCATCGCGACTACACCGACGGGTGTAGTCGTCACAGCGGCGGCGCGATGGCCTGGGCGTCCAGCCCCTTGAACCACAGCCCGATCATGAAGGCGGCGGTCACCTCCAGCAGCGCGGCCCTGGCCAGCCCCCCGCCGTCGAACGGCGTGCACCCGAGGTCCTCGACCAGCCCCCTGGCCACCGCGAGCGCCTCCTCGTCGTCACCGCACAGGGGTACGGCCAGCGGGCGCCCGCCGAACACCGGCGGCGTCATCCGCCAGACGTCCACGTGGCACAGGTTGAACGCCTTGACCACCCGCGCTCCCGTTGCGACCGCGACCCGCTCGGCCAGCGGGTGGTCGCCGGTCAGCTCGCCCCCCACGCTCGGGTTCGTGCAGTCGATGAGCACCTTGCCCTTCAGTGACCCGTCCACGACGTCGAGCGCCGCGTGGGAGGGGACGGCGAGCAGCACGGCGTCGCCGTACTCCATCGCCCGGGCGAAGGAGCCCTCATTCCTCCTGCTGCTGGTCATCACCTGGTGTCCCGCGCGACGCCACTGGGTGCCGAGGGCGTCGGCCATGCCGCCCGCGCCGAGAATGCCGATACGCATGCGTCCTCCTCGAAGGTGTAAGTAAGGACGAAGGTAGAAAATCCAATGGATACCGATTGGTGCGTGCCGCGATGTTCCTCGCCGACTGCCAGGCCAGGCTTGCCTTCGACCTGCTCGCCAACACGTGGAACGCCGTCGTGGTGTGGGCGCTGCGCGACGGGCCGAGCCGTCCGGCCGAGCTGCGCAGACGGATCGGCGGGATCAGCCCCAAGGTGCTGAACGAGACGCTGCGGCGCCTGGAGTTCAACGGGATCGTCTCCAGGGCCGCCTACGCCGAGGCGCCGCCCAGGGTGGAGTACGCACTGACGGACCTGGGGCGCAGCATGCTCGGGCCGATCGAGGCGTTCGGTGAGTGGGCGTTCGAGCACGCCGACGAGGTCATGGCCGCCCAGGAGGAGTTCACGGCGTGAAGTAGCCCTCCAGCACGACGGCGACCCCGTCCTCCGCGTTCGACAGGGTGTGGCGCTCGATCGCGGCCAGCACGGTGTGGTGGGAGTTGGCCATCGCGTAGCCCGTCCCCGCGTAGGCCAGAACGGCCAGGTCGTTGGGCATGTCGCCGAACGCCACCACGGCCGAGGGGGCGATGCCGCGCTCCTCGCACAGTCCGGCCAGCGTGCCCGCCTTGGTCACCCCCGCCGCGCTGATCTCCAGCAGCCCGCCGGCGCCCGAGTGGGTGATCTCGGCCTGGCCGTCGACGGCGGCGACGGCCGCGGTGAACATCTCGTCGGCGTGGTGCTCGCTGGACCAGGCCAGCAGCTTCACCACGGGCTCCGTGGCCGACCACACCGACTCGACCTGCCTGCGGTAGGGCAGGTCGGCGGGGACGTGCTTGCCGTACCCGGGCTCGAACAGCACGCCGGTGCCCGTCTCGATCGCGAACGCGACGCCCGGCAGCGCCTCGGAGAGGGTCCGCGCGACCGTGCGGGCGTCCTCAAGGCCGAGCGGGTGGGTCGCGAGGATCCGGCCCGCGGCGATGTCGTAGACGACCGCCCCGTTGCTGCAGATCGCCGTGCCCGACACGCCGGTCTCCTCGGCGATCCGCTCGATGGCGCGCGGCGGCCTGGCGGTGACGAACACCACCTCCGCGCCCGCCTGCCTGGCCGTCCTGAGTGCGCGGCGGGTGCGGGGGGTGACCGCGCCCGAGGGGTCGAGCAGCGTGCCGTCGAGGTCCGTGGCGATCAGGCGGGGGAGGCTCATGCCGGGCATTATCCGGCATGAGCCTCAACGCGGGATCAGGGCCTTGATGTCGGAGAAGACCCGCTCGCAGGCCGGCCCTGCCTCGGGGGAGGCCTCCTGGATGAAGCCGTGCGCCAGCCCCGGCTCCTGCCGGTGGACGACCTTCACGCCCGCCTCGGCCAGCTTGGCGGCGTAGGCGTCGCCCTCGTCGCGCAGCGCGTCGTTCTCCGCGGTCACCAGGAGCGTAGTCGGCATGCCGTACAGGTTGGGCGACAGCAGCGGGCTGGCGGCGGGGCGCAGGGCGGGGTCGGGCACCCACTGGGCCACGAACCATTCCAGCGTCTCGGCGTCCAGGCCGAAGCCCGAGCCCTTGGAGACGACACTCGGGCAGGAGAGCGTGAGGTCGGTGTTCGGGCACAGCAGCACCTGGAGCGCCGGCATCGCGCAACCCTCGTCGCGCAGCCGCATGCACGCCATCGTGGCCAGGTAGCCGCCCGAACTGTCTCCCGCGACCGCCACGGGCCTGGTCCAGCGCAGCACCTCGACCGCGTCGTCGAGGGCGGCGGGGCAGGGGTTCTCGGGGGCGAGCCGGTAGTCGACGGCCAGCACCTCGACGTCGCACTCCCGCGCGATCCTGCGGCAGGTCCTGTCGTGGGTCTCCAGATCGCCGAAGACCCAGCCACCACCGTGCAGGTACACGACCAGCGGGCGCGGTCGCTCGGCGGGGTGGTAGCGGCGCAGGCGCAGCCCCGAGGGGCTGGTCAGGTCGATGACCCGCACCATCTCGGGTCCTGGGGGGCGTTCACGGGTACGCGCCCTGAGCTCCAACAGTCTTACGTCAGACATAACGGCACATAGTAGGGTTTCCGGGTGCCTGAAAAAGCCGGAATCGGCTCCGCACTTCGATTCACCACCGAGTTGGCCGCCTGGATCGCCACGCCATGGGCGTTGGCGCCGCACTCCGTGGCGCTGGCGGTACTGTCCGTCATCGTGCTCGTCGGGCTGCCGACGGTCTTCGCCACCCCCGGCGACAAGCGTCAGGTGATCGTCGCCGTGCCGGGTTTCGTGACGATCCTGCTGGTGGCGCTGCAGCTGGTCGCCGCCGTGGCGGCGTCGTGGGTGGCGTGGGCGCCCGCCGTCGCGGCCGTCGTGTCGGTGCTGGCCGCCGCGACCGTGGTGACCGAGATCCCGCGCTGGCGCCGCCTGGTCAGGTGAACTCCTCCCACACCAGCAACCCCTCGCGCGCCTCCGCCGACTCCGTGAGGGCGCTGCGCACCACGGTGAGCACGATCTCCAGCGCCTGCAGGGAGTCCACGCCGGTGACCTTCCTCTCGTGCTCCCAGCCGTCGAGCCCGTCGATCCTGTACGGGCAGGACCACTCCCCTGTCGGCTCCTCGAACGGCAGCCCGATCGTCACCGTGACCTCGCTGGGCGGCTCGGTCAGCAGCGTGAGAACACGCTGGGCGATCTCGTACATGCCAGGTGACTACCCAGGAGCGCGTGCCACGAAAGTGACCACGCCGAGATAGCCGTCGCCGTCCGGCCCGCCGGCTCACCGCTGTCCCTCATGGTCGAGACTCGTACCGGACGTCAGGCGCCGCATCCAAGGAGCAGATGAATGTCGCGTGTGCTGGTCACGGGGTTCGAGCCGTTCGGCGGGGAGACGACCAACCCGTCCTACGACGCCGCCCTGCTGGTCCCCGGGGTGACCGCGGTCGAGCTGCCGTGCGTGTTCGCCGACGCGCCGGCCGCGCTGCGGGAGGCGATCGAGCGGCACGACCCCGCGCTGGTCCTGTGCATGGGCCAGGCGGGCGGGCGTGCGGTGATCTCGGTGGAGAAGGTGGCGATCAACCTCATCGAGGCGCGCATCCCCGACAACGCCGGCGCCCGGCCCTCCGGCCTGCCCGTGGTGGAGGGCGGGCCGGACGCCTACCTGTCCACGCTGCCGGTGAAGGCGATGGTGCGGGCCGTCAGGGCGGAGGGGATCCCCGCGGCCGTCTCCTACACGGCGGGCACGTTCGTGTGCAACCAGGTGGCCTACGCTCTGGCGCACCTGATCGCGACCGAGCGGCCCGGCCTGCGAGGCGGGTTCGTGCACGTGCCGTACGCGCCGCACCAGGTCACGGACACCGACCGGCCGAGCATGGAGACCGCCACGGTGGCACGGGCGCTGACCGCTCTGGTCAAGGCGTCGGACAGTCTCGAGGACGACCTCCCCGAGGGGGCCGTCCAGTAGAGTCGCGGGCATGAGCGAGCCGTTCGGCCGCCGGTTACGCGCGCAGATGGAGCGGCGGGGGCCGCTGTGCGTCGGCATCGACCCCAGCCCCGCGCTGCTGTCGGCGTGGGGCCTGGACGACTCCCCCGCGGGCCTCGAGCGCTTCACCCACACCGTCGCCGAGGCGGTCGGTGACCTCGCCGCCGCCGTCAAGCCGCAGTCGGCCTTCTACGAACGGTGGGGCAGCAGGGGCGTCGCCGTGCTGGAGCGCGTCATCCCCGCGCTGCGCGAGGCCGGCACGCTGGTGATCCTGGACGCCAAGCGCGGCGACATCGACACCACGATGGCCGCCTACGCCGAGGCGTACCTGGAGCAGGGCAGCCCGATGGCGGCCGACGCGCTGACCGTCAGCCCCTACCTCGGGTTCGGGTCGCTCGCCGGCACCCTCGCCGTCGCGCGCGGCAACGACGCGGGCGTGTTCGTGCTGGCCCGCACCTCCAACCCCGAGGCGAGCGCCCTGCAGAGCGCGGTCGCCGACCAGATCCTCGACGGGGTGGCGGAGGCCAACGAGGGCGCCGGCGGCCTCGGTTCGGTGGGGGTGGTCGTGGGCGCCACGCTCGACAAGGTGGGCCATCCGCTCGACCGTCTCGGCGGCCCGATCCTGTCCCCCGGTCTCGGCGCCCAGGGGGCCTCGCCCGCCGACGTGGCCAGACTCTTCGCGGGCGTGCGCCGGTCGGTGCTGCCCTCGGTGTCGCGTGCGGTGCTGGCCGACCCCGGTCGCGTGCGGCCGCTGGTGGAGCGCTACCGCGACGAGTGCGCCGAGCGGCTGCGCGACTAGAGCCGCCCTTGGTCGCCCACGACCGGAACCGGTCGGTTGGCCACGAGCCGTACTCCCCTGGCAGGTCCTGCCACGGGGGACGGTGATCTCGCTACTGTTCGTCGGCGGGCACGACCGGCTTGGGGGAACGGCCGAAGTGTTCGACGGCGAGGGCCGTGACCAGCAGGGCGACGAGAACGGCGAGCTGGGAGAGGGCCGTCCACAGGCCGAGGAGGATCGTCACGGGCGCCAGCACCGCTGCCGTCCGGCGCAGCGGACGTGAGGGCATGCCGAGGACACGCCGGTACATCATGTCACCGACCAGGTAGAGCGTGATGCCCGCCGACAGGGCGATCGCCGGGCCGGGGTGCATGTGGTCGAGTGGGTGGCCGAGCGCTTCCTTGACACCTGCCGCGACCGCGACGATGCCGAGCAGCATGGGAATGTGGGCGTAGAAGTACGCGCCGAGGATCAGCCTGGTCCGGCGTACCACTTCGGCCAGGGCGAGCGTGCGTTCGGCGGCCACCTCGTCCTCAGCGCCGAAGTAGCTCCACCACAGGCAGGCCGCGAGGACCAGCCCCAGAGTGGCCGCGACCAGCAGGCCGGGAGCGACGCTGCCGTGTGCCCCGATGCCGATCGCCACGACAGACTCCCCGAGCGCCACGATCACCAGCAGCCCGTGCCGTTCCACGATGTGGGCAGGGTGCAGCGGGAAGCCCCTCTGCCCGATGAAGTACGGGCTGCCCCACAGCAGCACCATCGCGGCGACCCACAGGACGTAGACGAGAACGCCGGTGACGAAGCCGGCGGCGAACAGCAGCGCCGTGGCCGCCAGGTTGAACGGTACGACCCGGACGAACGAGGCGGTGGCCTGCAGGTAGAGTCCCGCGTGGACGAGCACGATGATCAGGTAGCCGAGCGCGAAGGCCCACCCGCCACCGTTGAAGGCCGTGGGAATGGCCAGGGCCATGATGAGGAATCCGACCATGCCCAGCAGGACGAGGATCCGCCGCGCGGGACGGACGGGCGGGATCGTGTTCGTCAGCCACGCGTATCCGGCGTACATCCACCAGATGACGCCGAACACGAGCAGCACCCGCAGGGCGCCCGCAGCGGGCCCGCCGTGGTCCTGAACACCGGGGGCACCGTCCTTGAACCCGTCCACGAGGAGCGTGGTCAGCTGCGTGACGGTGAAGACGAAGACCAGGTCGAAGAAGAGTTCAAGAGTGGAGACGCGGAGTACTTGGTCTGGGGAGGTGGGTTCGACACGCTCAGCGAACCAGCTGGGGAGACGCATGCGCCCATTTTCCGGCATTTCCGTCACTATGAACGCGTTTGTCCTGCCCGAACCCCGCCGCCCGCGACCGGCGCCCCTCCCCGAAGGACGCCGGCGCGTGAGCAGCAAGGGGTCAAGGGTCAGCCGAGCGCCGCGTCGATCTGCGCGCGGGTCGGCATCGAGGTGCTCGCGCCTTCGCTCTGCACGGAGATGGAGGCCGCCACCGAGGCGAAGCGGAGCGCCTCCTCGGGCTCCAGACCCTCCGACCTGGCCACCGCCAGCGCGCCGACGAACGTGTCGCCCGCCGCTGTCGTGTCGACCGCCTTCACCTGGACGGCGGGCACCCGCAGCCGCAGCCCGTCGCGCGAGCCGTACAGCGCCCCTTCGGAACCCAGGGTGATCACCGCCTCGGGCACCCGCTCCAGCAGCGCGTCCAGCGCCTTCTCCGGGTCCTCGACGCCGGTGATCGCCGCCGCCTCGTGCTCGTTCGGCACGATCAGCGTCACCGCGTCGAGCAGGTCGGCGGGCAGCGGCTGGGCGGGAGCCGGTGTGAGGATCACCGGCGCGCCCGACGCGTGGGCCGCCTTCGCCGCGCTGATCACGGCCGCCATCGGCAGCTCCAGCTGCAGCAGCACCGCGGAGGAGCCGGCGATGAGCTCCAGGTCGTCCTGCGAGGGCCCGGTCACCGTGCCGTTCGCGCCGGGGACCACGATGATCGAGTTGCCGCCCGAGTCCTCCACCACGATGTGCGCGATGCCGCTGGTGCCCTGCACCTGCCGTAGCACGCTGACGTCGACGCCCGACTCCACGAGGGTCGCCCGCAGGACCACCCCGAAGGAGTCGTCGCCGACCGCGCCCAGGAAGGCGACGTCCGCGCCCGCGCGGGACGCGGCGATCGCCTGGTTGGCACCCTTCCCTCCGGGGATGGTGCGGAAGGAGCGACCCGTAACAGTCTCTCCGAGCTTGGGCGCCGTGGGCACGTAGGCGACCAGATCCATGTTCGCGCTGCCGAAGACCGAGATCATGCCACCATCATCCTCTCTGTGCGCCGCGCCAGCTCACTCAGGGCGATGCCGTCGAACCCGGTCAGGCTGCTGGCCAGGCTGTCGCGCATCCGCCACTGGCCGGGCACCCCGCCGTTCAGCGCGCCGACGATCGAGCCGACCGTCGCGCCCGCCGAGTCGGTGTCCCAGCCGCCCGCCACCGCACCCGCGATCGAGGCGGTGAAGTCGCCGTCGCCGTGCACGAGCGTGGCCGCGACCAGGGCGGCGTTGTTGATCGTGTGAACCCAGTGCAGGTGTCCGTGCCGCTCGTGCAGGCGGTCGAGGACCTGCTCGAAGTCGGCCAGGCGCCCGGCGTCCTCGACGGCCTGCCGTACGGCGTGAGCCAGCCTGGAACCGGGCGGGACCACGGACAGGCCCGCCTCGACCACCTCTTTCACCGAGCTCGCCACCATCGACCGGGCGCACATGGCGGCCACGAACATCGCGCCGTAGACGCCGTTGGCCGTGTGGGTGAGCCTGGCGTCGCGCCAGGCGTACTCGGCGGCCTTCGCCGGGTCGCCAGGGTTGACCCAGCCGTACACGTCGGTCCTGATCAGCGCGCCGATCCACTCGCGGAACGGGTTGCGGCGGGTCGCGGTCTCCGGCGGTTCGACGCCCGCCAGCAGATTGCGGTAGGCGACGCGCTCGGCGGTGAAGGTACGGCCTGCGGGCAGCTCGTCGAGCCAGAGCTTGGCCACGTCGTCGGTGGTGAAGTCGCGGCCGTGCCGCTCCAGCACCGACAGGGCCAGCAGCGGGTAGTTGAGGTCGTCGTCCTCGGGTACACCGTCGATGTTCTCGGCCAGCGAGTTGACCGCGCTGCGCCGGTTCCACGGCCACCGCTCGTTGATCTCGGACGGCAGGCCTGCCGCGGTGAACCAGCCGCGGATCGGCCAGTTCCCTGTGGCCTCGGCGATGGCTCTGACGCCCTCGCGCGGGATCTTCTCCACCGGCTTGCCGAGCACGCACCCTGCGGCCCTGCCCAGCCACGCGCCCAGCACCCTGTCGTGATCGGGCCGCTCTGCCCCCCCGCCGGCGACCGGCCAGGCCGGGCACAGGGAGACGATCTCCGCGAGGCCGGAGGGCTCCTCCAGCGGCGACTCGCGCGAGGAGAGCTCGTCCAGCAGCTCCTCGGCCAGCCCGCGCAGCCCGAGCGCGTCGGGCGGGGAGGCGCCCGCGCGGGGTGGCGCTTCGTGGCCGCCCGCCGCGTGCCAGCGCGCCGCGACGTCCGCCACGTCGCGCCCGTCCTCGGCGGCCTGGCGCAGCTCGTGCCCCACCAGGTCCTCGGGCTGCACCCAGGTGAGCCTGATCATTCGCCGGCCAGTTCGGCGAAGGCGTCCTCGTGGGCGCGCCGCCTGGCCACGTCGTCGCGGTGGATCCTCCGCGCGACGCCGGCGAGGGCGACGCCGGGCGCCACCAGGTCGGTACGGCTGGCCGTACCGACCTGCGACACCCACGCGGACGGCACGGCCGACAGCCCGCCGAGCGCCCCGGCGATCGCGCCGCCCATGGAGGCGATGGAGTCGGCGTCGCGCCCGTAGTTGACCCCGCCGAGCACGGTGTCCCTGTAGTCGCCCTTGGCGATCAGCAGGAACGCCAGCGCCAGCGGCAGCTCCTCGATGCTGTGCACGCGGGACGGCCGCCGGGCGCCGAGCCCCTGGTCGCGGTAGGTGTCGGCGACGGTGTCGTAGGGCCGCATGGCCGCGCGCAGCGCCTCGAAGGAGCCCTCCCAGTGGCCGAAGTCGCGAGCCCGCGAGCACACCGCGTCGATCGCGGCCCTGGTCCCGTCCTTGGCCAGCCGCGAGGCCACGGCCACCACCGAGTCGGCCGTCGCCCCCTGCCGCATGGCCTCGGCCACCGCGCCCGCCATGACGCCCGCGGCCTCGCGGCCGTAGGAGGACTGGTGCGCCCCCGTCAGGTCGATCGCCTCGGCGTAGGCGGCGTCGGGGTCGCCCGCGTTGACGACGCCGACCGGCGCGACGTACATGGCGGCGCCGCAGTTGACGATGTTGCCGACGCCCGCCTCGCGCGGGTCGACGTGCCCGTAGTGCAGGCGTGCCACGATCCACTTCTCGGCGAGGAAGACCCGCTGGAGCGGCAGCGCCTCGGCTTCGAGCTCGGGGATCCACTGCTTCTGCGCCATCATCTCCGGCACCATGTGCTCGGCCATCGCATAGGCGTCGAGGTGTCCGGCGGTCTTCTCGTAGACGCGGATCAGCGCGTGCGTCATCAACGTGTCGTCGGTGATGTGGCCGTCGCCCTTGTGGTACGGCGCGATCGGCCGCGCGTTGCGCCAGTCGGAGTTGAAGGGCGGCACGACCCCCTCGACCGTCCCGCCGTACCGCTGCGTGATCTGCTCGGGAGTCCAGCCTTCGGTGGCGCCGCCGAGGGCGTCACCGACCGCCGCTCCCGCCACGCAACCAGCGGCCTTGTCTTCCAGCGGCGTCATGCCATTCCCTCCGAAATATCCACTAGATCCCTGCCAGCCAGTTCGGGCAGGCAGCACCCGGCCAGCCTCCGTGCGGAGGCGGCCCACCCCTCAGGTATCACCGAGAATCCGCCGCAGGCGCCGGTGATCGCGCCGGTGAGCGCGGGCGCGGAGTCGGCGACCGCCGACAGGCACGCGGCGGCCGGCACGGCCTGCGCGAGCGATCCGCCCGACACCTCGGCCAGCGCCAGCGCGACGGGCACCGTCACCGAGGCGGAGACGGCGTAGCTGTAGACGTGGTCGATCAGCGCGGCGTCGAGCTCGGGCACCGCGGCGAAGGCCGCTCCCGCCTTGCGCGCGACGCGCAGCGCCGTCCTGGCGTTGAGGCCGATCGCGCTGTCCTCGGGCAGCTCGGCCAGCGCCGCCTCGACCGCCGCGGCCGCCGAACCGCTCTCGACGGCCGCCCCGACCGCCGCGGCCATCGCCTTCGCGCCGAGAACGCCGTCTCCCGCGTTGGTGATCCGCGCGTCGGGGACAGGGTCGCGGCCCGTGGCGCCGAACGCGACGGCCCGCACGGCGGCCGCGTCGTCGAAGAAGTGTGGGTTGTCGTGCCCGCTGGCGGGCGGCTCGACGCCGCGCCGCAGGTTGTCCAGCGCGGTCGTCACCGAGATCCGCGCCCGCAGGTCGTCGCGCTCGGCCAGGTCGAGGAAGGCCCTCACCCTGTCCTGCGCGATGGTCAGCGCCGTCCACGCCAGCCACTCGGCGTCGTCGGAAGGCCCGACGGCCAGCGGCGCGGTCTGCTGGTTGAGCGCGAACGGCACCGGCAGCGTCGTGACCCTGTGCTCCTCGGCGAAGGCGTCGAGCTCGCGGTGCAGCCGCCTGCTCCACGGCGCGTGCAGCGCGGAGCGATGCCTGGCGGCCGGCCAGCCCGCCGCGTCGCCCACGGCCAGGCCGACGAACGCGCCTGTGATCCTGTCCCCCGACATGTGTTGTCCTAGAGTCCTCTCGCCAGCTCGTCCGCGACGTCGAGCACGTGCCTGCCCGCGACCACCGGCAGACACTTGCCGGTGGCGGGGCCGATGCGCTCGGCCCACCTGGCGGGCACGCCGCCCTCGCCCTGTCCCGCGCCCGACAGCGCGCCCGCGATGGCGCCGATGGTGTCGGCGTCGCGGCCGAGACTGACCGCGTACGTCACCGACTCCTCCACGTCGCCTTCGCCGTGCAGGTAGGCGGCGAACGCCAGCGCCACGGCCTCGGGCGCGAGGTCGGTCCACGGGTAGTGCCTGATCACCACGGCCTCGTGCAGCCGCTCGGGTGAGTCCCTGAGCGGGCGCGCCCTGGCGATGGTGCGCGCGGTCCACGAGTCCTCGGGGATCGCGGCCAGTCCCGCGTCGACCGCCTCCTCAGGAGCGGCCCCCGCCATCGAGGCCGCCACGGCCGCGGCCACCGCCATGCCGCCGTTGATGCCCTCTCCCTCGCCGCTGACCAGGCCGTCCTGCTCGATCAGCCGCGCCGCCTCCGCGGGATCGCCAGGGCAGAAGATCCCGTACGGCGCCGCCCTCATCGCCAGGCCGTCCGACCAGCCGTGCGAGTGGATCATCCCGGTCATGGGCGGCTCGAGGCCACGCCTGAGCGCCTGGATGGTGCCGAGCTCGGAGAAGCCGGCGCCCTTCATCGGGCCGAGCACCGCGGGGATGATCTCCCTGCGGTAGGCGTCGGCCACGTCCTCGGCGGTCAGCTCGTGGCCGTGTCGCACCAGCAGGGACGCGGCGAAGATGGCGTACTCGGTGTCATCGGTGCCGCCGCCCTCGATCTCGGTGAGCCTGCCCCATCTGGCGGCGATCTGGGCGGGTTCCATGTTCTCGGCGGGCGCGCCGAGGGCGTCGCCGGCCGCGAGGCCGAGCAGACACCCTCGGGCGCGATCCTGCGTCAAGGTCACGAGGAGTACCGCTCCAGCACCTTGTTGCCCTCCTCGACCAGCTTCGCCGCCGCCTCGTCGAGAGAGATCTTGTTGGCGTAGTACTGCTGCAGGGTGGGGGTGGCCACCTTGCTCTTCCACTCGTCGAAGCCGTTGACCTTGAGGAACGGCGCGACGACCAGGTTCTTCGCCGAGGCGGTGGCCACGTCCCAGCCGTTCTCCTCAGTGGTGATCGACGGGTCGGCGGCGGCCTTCTGCGAGGTCGGCAGCAGCCAGTCGCCCTTGGCGAGCTTGGCCTGGTTCGGGCCGTTCAGGAAGAACGACATGAACTTGATGGACTCCTCGGGGTGCTTGCTGTCGGCCGAGACCGACAGGGTCTGGGAGACCGCGCCCTGGTTGGCGGTCTCGCCCTTCATCGGGGGAAGCGTGACCCACTCGAAGCCGTCGGGAGCCTGCTCCACGACCTGCTGGCGCAGGTAGACGCCGACGGGCAGCAGCGCGTACTTGCCGCCGAAGAAGCCGGGCAGCGGGTCGGCGGTGCCCATGCCGAGCGCCGACGGGTCGGCCGACTTGTCCTTGTAGAGCTGGTCGTGGATGCGCTGGAGCACCTGCTTCTCCTCGGCTCCGACCTTGACCGTGGTCTTGCCGTCGGCGCCGGTCTGGAAGAAGGTGCCGTTGAAGTTGAGCGCCAGGTTGAGCGTCTTGTTGACAGGCGACTTCATCGGCCACGCCACGCCGAACGTCTCGCCCTTGGTCAGCTTCTTGCTGACCTCGGCGAACTCGTCCCAGGTCCAGGGGGAGTCCACGGTGGGCACGCGCACCTTCGCGGCGTCGAGCAGCTTCTTGTTGGCGATGATGACCTGCGACTCCTGCAGGAACGGCACGCCGTAGACACCCTGGTTGCCCTTGCCGTCGTCGAAGGTGACGGTGTCCCACGCCGACTGGGGGATGTCGCTCTTCAGCTCGGCGGGCACCTTGTCCTTCAGGTCCAGCAGGTAGCCGCGCGAGGCGAAGCCGGACAGCGCGGGGGAGTCGTCGTGGATGACGTCGGGCGCGTCGCCACCCTCGAAGGAGGTGACGAGCTGGTCGTTGACGTTGTCCCAGCTGCCCTGGACGTAGGTGACCTGGATGTTGGGGTTGGCCTTGTTCCAGGCGTCCACGAGCTCCTTGTTGGCGGCCACGGACTCCTTCTGCCAGGCCAGGCTGAGGAAGTTCAGCTTCACCGGCTCGCCACCGGACTTGGCGGGCTCGGCGGCGTCGCCGCCACCGCCGGAGCCGCACGCGGCCGCCATGGCGACGATCGCCGCGACTGCCAAAGCGGATTTGATACGCATAAGAGCCTCCTAGCCCTTGACCGCTCCGGCCATGAGGCCGGACCTCAGCCGTCGCTGGATGATTGCGAAGAAGATCAGGCTGGGGATCGTCGCCACGACCGATGCGGCGGCCAGCGGACCCAGCCTGGACACTCCCTCAGGCCCGGTGAAGCGGACCAGAGTGAGTGGCAGTGTCATCACGTCGGGGTCCTTGAGGACCACGAGCGCGAAGAGGAACTCGTTCCACGACGAGATGAACGAGAACAACAAGGTGGCCACCACGCCGGGGGCCAGTAGCGGCGCCACCACGCTCACGATCGACCGCACGCGTCCGGCGCCGTCGACGGAGGCGGCTTCCTCCAGTTCGGGTGGCACCGCCCGCACGTAGCCCTGCAGCATCCACAGTGCGAACGGCAGCGTGAACGTCACATGCACGATGATCAGGCCGGGCAGCGTGCTCACCAGATCGAGGTTCCGCAGCACCATGAAGAGCGGGATGATGATCAGGATGAACGGGAAGACCTGGCTGACCAGCACCCACCCGACCGCGATCTTGCTGACCAGACTGCGGTGGCGGGCGATGGCGTAGGCCGCGGGCAGGGCGATGACCACGGTGAGAACCGCGCTGCACAACGCCACGATGAGGCTGCGCACGCCCGCGCCCACCAGATCCTGCTCGGTGAAGGCGGCCTCGAAGTTGCTCAGGGTCGGCTCGCGCGGGATCCACGCCGGGTTCAGGTTGGCCATCTCCTGCGGCGTCTTGAACGCCGTCGACAGCAGCCAGACCAGCGGGAACACCAGGAAGATCATGTAGGCCAGGAGCGCGGCGTACTTCGGGATCTGCTTCATGACGCCTCCCTCATCTGCCGCCAGAGATAGACGCCGAGCACCGCGAGCACGACGATCATGGTCGCCACGCCCAGCGCCGCCGCGTAGCCGAAGAAGCCGTAGCGGAAGGCCTGCTCGTAGGCGAAGAGCATGGGCAGCCGCGTCTGACCTCCAGGACCGCCCTGGGTGAGCACGTAGACGAGGCTGAACTGGTTGATGTTCCACACGAAGTCGAGCGAGGTGATGGCCACGATCACAGGCCGCAGCTGCGGCAGTGTGATGTTCCAGAACCTGCGCCAGGTGCCCGCGCCGTCGACCTCGACCGCCTCGTACAGTTCCTTCGGCACGCCCTGGAGCCCTGCCAGCAGAACCACGGTGGTCTGCGGCATGCCGCTCCAGACGCCCATCACGATCACGGCGGGCAGCGCCAGCGAGAAGTCGGCGAGCCAGTCGATGTCGGTGCCGAGCATGCTGTTGAGAATGCCCGCGTCGGGGTGGTAGACCAGGCGCCACATCAGGCCGATCACCACGGGCGGCATCGCCCACGGCACGACCGCGAGGACCCTGGCCAGGCCCCTGAACCGCAGGTTCTGGTTCAGCAGGATGGCCAGGCCGAGCGAGAGCAGGAACTGCAGGCCCGTGACCGAGACCGCCCAGATCAGGCCGATCCTGAAGGAGGACCAGAAGTCGGCGTCCGACAGCAGGTCGACGAAGTTCTGCGGGCCCACGAACTCGTAGACCGCGTTACGGCCCGCGCGCGCGTCGGTGAAGGCGAGGCCGATGCCGTACAGCAGCGGGCCGACGCTGAACAGCAGCACCGGCACCAGCGCGGGGAGCATCAGCAGCAGCGTCTCGCGGCCCTGCCTCGAACGGACCTTGCGGCGCGGGTTCGGCGAGGTGCGCGAGGGTCTGGTCGCGACCGCCGTCATGGCGTGCCTCCCTTCGGCTGTGGTGCGGCTTGGACGGGTACTGCGGTGACGGCGGCTTCCCCCGTGCTCTCCCGGTCAGGTCCTGGTCCTGTCGTCCGGCGGAGGGAACCCGCCCGGGGAGTGGACGCCTCCCCTCCCGCGGAGAGCGCCTGTCCGGCGGAGACCGGTCTCCGCTCGGCGCCTTCGCCGGCCGTGGAGGCCCTGACGACGAGCACGGGCGGCACCGTGACCAGCCGCGGTTCCCTGTCCATGTCGTTGAGCCGGTCGAGCAGCAGCTCGGCGGCGGCCTTGCCGCGTTCTGCGGAGCCCAGCGAGACGCTCGTCAGGGACGGCCACGAGGCGGCGGCCAGGTCGGTGTCGTCCATGCCGACCACCGCCACGTCCTCGGGCACTCGCAGTCCCGCCGCGCGCAGCACGTCGAGCGCGCCCAGCGCGATCAGGTCGTTGGCGCACATCAGCGCGTCCACACCGGCCGCCCGGTCGAGCAGGGCGCGCGCCGCGCGCGCCCCCTCGGCCCGGTAGAAGTCGCCGACCTCGACGATCCCCTCGTCGTACGGCAGGCCGCGCTCCTTCAGCGCCTCCCTGTAGGCGGCGGCGCGCGCCGCACCGGGAACCGTGTCGAGCGGGCCGTTGAGGAAACCGATCCTGCGGCGGCCGAGGCCGTGAAGATGGTCGATGGCGAGCCTGACGCCGGTGCGCGAGTCGGCCCTGACGTTGTCGACCCGCGTGCCGTCCGGCACCGAACCGATGATGACGACGGGCGCCCGTGCAGTCGCGATCGTCTTCAGGTGCTCGTCGGTGACGCGCAGCGGACTCATGATCAGCCCGTCGACGTAACGCTCGCCGAGGCTGTGCAGCACGTCGATCTCGTCGGCCACGATGGCGTCGGTGGAGTGCAGGACGAGCCGGTATCCAGCCGCCTTGAGCACCGGCTGGATCTGCCGCACCATCGCCAGGTAGACGGGGTTGCCGATGTCGGCCATGGCGAAGGCGACCTGGTTGGTGCGGCGCGACTTGAGGCTCCTGGCCACGGCGTTGCGCACGTAGCCGAGCTCCTCCGCGGCGGCCAGCACCTTGCGGACCGTCTCCTGCCGGGTGGGCAGGCCGTTGAGCACCCGCGAGACGGAGGCGATCGACACCCCGGCCCGTTCGGCGATCGTGTTGATCGTGGGTCCCTCGGCCAAGGCTGCCCTCCCTCTCGGTTTGAAAACGTTTACAGTAAAGAAGCTGTAAACGTTTACGGCGCTGGGCCCATGAAACATGCACGTAACTTCGAGGGTCAAGTCACGATCACGTAACACCAGGTCAACGCACGGTTGATCGTTTCAGGGCGCCCGTCACGCCGGCCCATCCGACGGCGGCGGCGGCAGCGACCGGTTCGTCGGCCGAGGCGAGCCCGAACGAGAGGGGCTCCCAGGCTGCGGCAGGCGTACGGTCACCGCTCGTTCACGCGGCGAGAGAAGGCGACGGTCCCCGTCCCGCGCGAGCTCACGGACCGTTTCACTCTCGGTACGGATGATCGTTCTGGATGGGAAACGTTTACCGTCCAGCCATCCATGATCACTCTGATGGACAGCCATGATCCTTACGTTTGCGGCGTTTGTGCACACTCCCCCTCATCGCATGCGGAAGGACATTCATGCGGATCGGCACTCGTGCACTGGCCGTCATCGCGACGGTATTCCTCACCATCAGCTCGGTCGGACTGTCGGGGATCCCGGCGACCGCCGCCGACGACCCCGCCCTCGCCGCCCTGACCCAGGTCGTCCCCGACATCGTCGAGGAGGCCAAGACCACGCCGCCCACGGAGATCCCCGAAGGCAACACCCAGCAGCCCTTCGCGGCCTCCACCGCCGTCGACAACTCGCTCACGGCGACCGTGAGCGACTCCGACATCGGCATCGGTACCCCCGACGCGGTGGGCACCGGCAACCAGCCGCTGCCCGGCCTGGTGACCTACGCGGCCAAGCAGCCGAGCGTCGCCTTCGCGCACAACCGCACCGGCCAGGTGGCCCGCGTGCTGACCGTGATCAAGGACGCCTCGGCGCCGACCGAGTACCGCTTCCCGATCAGTGCTCCGGAGAACAGCACGCTGGAGCTGGACGAGGACGGCTCGACGGTGCTGATCTACAACGAGGAGGTCTACCTCGGTGAGATCGACGCTCCGTGGGCCAAGGACGCCAACGGCAACCCCGTTCCCACCACCTACCGCGTCGAGGGCATGACGCTGGTCCAGACCGTCAACCACGCGGGCGCCGCCTACCCCGTGGTCGCCGATCCGGCGCTGAAGCTGCAGTGCACCTGGTGGAAGGCCATGTGCAGGGTCATCTTCTCGCGGACCGTCACCAAGAGGATCCACAACGCCTGGCTGTACGGCGGCGCGGCCGCCGCCGCCGAGGTGCTCAAGTACGTCTGCGACAAGATCAAGGAGAAGCGGGTCAAGCTGATCTGCAAGGTGGCGGTCGTGACCGGCATCGCCTCCTTCATCTACAAGATCCGCGAAGCCGCGCAGAAGAACCAGTGTTTCGCCATCCGAGCGCAGTGGCCCGGGCCGATCACCTGGGGTGAAGTGCGCAAGCAGAGCTGCTCGACCAGGTAGTCCTTCTCTCCCCCTGCTTGTCCGGCGCCCCCGTCATCGCGGCGGGGGCGTCGCCCTACGTCCGCTTCCGGAGCACCCATGCCTGCCATCACGCCGCGGGCGGTCGCCTGCGGTCTCGCGCTCGCCCTCCTCCCCCTGATCCCCCTCACCCCGCTCGCCTCCGCCGCCGCGTCGGCCGTACCGCCGCTCCCGGCGGCGACCCGGCCGACGAGCGCGCCCGACGAGGCCTCCGCCAAGCTCACCGCCCGCCTGAACGGCCGTCGGGTGGAGATCGAGTCCGCCCGCACGGAGACGACCACCACCTACGCCAACCCCGACGGCTCGACGACCGTCGACAGCTTCGCCGGCCCGATCCGCTTCCGCCGCGACGGCGGCTGGGCTCCGGTCGACATCAGTCTCGCCACGGACGCGAGCGGCCGGATCGCCGCAAAGGGCCACCGGCGCGGGCTCACCCTCGGTGTCGGGGGCGGCGACCTCATCACGGTGGGCGAGGGCGAGTCCAGGGTCACCATGCGGTGGAAGGGTTCGCTGCCCACGCCGCGGCTGCAGGCCGAGACCGCCACCTACCCGGAGGTGCTGCCGGGCGCCGATCTGATGGTGACCGCGACCAGGACGGGCGCCGAGCAGTTCCTGCTGCTCAAGCGGCGTCCCGCGACGCCGCTGTCGTACACGCTGCGGCTCAGGGCACCGGGGATGACGGCCCGCCGATCGGGTGACGGCGGTGTCGAGCTGGTCGACCGCAAGGGCAAGGTCGCCGCCACCATCCCCGCACCCGTCATGTGGGACGCGCAGGTGCACCCGAGCTCGGGCGACCACCTGAACCGGGCGCCCGTGGCCATGACACTGTCGGGCCAGGACCTCGTCCTCACCCCCGACCCCGCGTTCCTGAACGACCCCGCCACGCGCTACCCGGTCACCGTCGACCCCTCGCTCAACCTCGGCCAGGTCTTCGACACCTTCGTGCAGCAGGGCTACGGCACCGACCAGTCGGGCGCGACCGAGCTGAAGATCGGCGACAACGGCAGCGGCCAGGTCGCCAGATCCTTCATCACGTGGAAGACCCCCGGCATCGCGGGCAAGAAGATCCTGTCGGCGTCGCTGAAGCTGTGGAACCACCACTCCTGGTCCTGCAACGCCAGGGCGTGGGAGGTCTGGTCGGCCAACCGCGCCTCGACCTCCTCCCGCTGGCCCGGACCCACCATGGCGACCCGCTACGCCACCTCGACAGAGACCAAGGGCTGGGGCAGCGGCTGCGCCAACGGCTGGGTGAGCGCCAACGTCACCTCGCTGGTCCAGATGTGGGCGGACAAGGCGTACACGGAGTCGGGCATGGGCCTGCGGGCCGCCAACGAGTCCGACGAGTTCGCCTGGAAGCGCTTCAACTCGGGCAACGCCTCCTCGGGCGTGCCGTACATCTCGGTGACCTACAACTCCTACCCGGACACGCCGGTCTCGACGTGGGTCTCGCCCTTCAGCGACTACGCGGGCACGCGGTGGACCAACACCGTGACGCCGCAGCTGCGCAACCACGTGCGCGACCCCGACAAGGGCAACACCCGCGGCCTGTTCGACGTCTACGACGGCTCCAGCCTGGTCGTCAACGATCTCTACGGCGACTATGTGGCCAGCAACGGCTTCTCCTCCGCCACCGTGCCCGCGGGGAAGCTCGTCAACGGCAAGACGTACACGATCCGCTCCTGGGCCAACGACGGCTCCCTGTCGTCCAAGGCGTACCAGAGCGCGGCCTTCACCGTCGACACCGTCAAGCCCCCGGCTCCGAAGGCGGCCTCGGCCGACTACCCCTCCGACGGCGGCTGGTACGGCGACGCGGGCAGGCCGGGCACCTTCACCCTCACCCCGGCCGGCTCCGACACCGGCTGGCTGGCCTACAGGCTCGACGACGGCGCCGAGACCAGGGTGCTCACCACGGGCGCCGCCGTCACCGCCAAGGTGACGCCGCCGACCACGGGCCCCCACACCCTGCGCGTGTACACCCTGGACAAGGCGGGCAACGCCTCCCCCACGACGGCCTACGCCTTCAACGTGGGCGCCGGCGCCGCCGTTGCCGTGCTCACCTCGCCGAAGGACGGCGGGCGCACGACGGGCAGGCTCCCGCTGGAGGTGGCGGGCACCGGGTTCACCCAGGTCACGTTCCAGTACCGCAGAGCGGACGGCGACGCCTGGGCCGACATCCCCGTCGCCCACGTGCTCGGCGCCGACGGCAAGCCGCTGACCGCCTGGCCGGTGGCCGCGCCAGGCCGCCTTTCCGGGCTGGTCTGGGACGTCGGCGCGCAGCTGGGCGACGCCGCCGTCCAGGTGCGCGCGGTGGTCTTCGGCAACGCCGCCGAGAGCGCCCCCGCGACCATCGTCTCCGACCGGTCGGCCTCGGCGGCCGCCAGGGCCGAGGTGGGCCCCGGCGAGGTCAACCTGCTGACCGGCGACTACCGGCTGCGGGCCACCGAGGGCGGCCCCTTCGGCCTGTCGGTCACCAGGGTCCACGGCTCGCGTGGCGGGAACAGTCCGATCACGCCGTTCGGCAAGGAGTGGCCGCCTGCCGTCGCCTCCCTGCGGGAGACCTCCCCCACGTCGGTCGAAGTGATCACCCAGGACGGCAGACCGGTCCAGTTCACCAGGACCGGCGGAGGCTGGAAGCCCGAGCTCGGCGCCGAGGACCTCACGCTCACCGGTTCCTACACCCTCACCGACTCCCTCGGCCGCGCGACCGTCTTCGCCAGGCAGGGAGGCGTCTACCTCCCGGCTGAGCACGCGTACGAGAGCGTGGGCGACCAGGTCAGGCTGACGGCGATCAGCCAGGCGGGGCGCAGGCTCGACCTGGCCTACGGCGCGGACGGCCGGGTCACCACGCTGAGCTTCGAGGGCCTCGCGATCGCCCGGTACGCCTACGACGCCGCGGGACGGCTGGCCGAGGTGTGGGATCCCCGGATCAGCCCCCCGCTCAAGACCCTGTACGGCTACGACGCCGCGGGCCGCCTCACCTCGCTCACCCCGCCGGGCGAACTGCCCTGGACGCCTCGCTACGACGCGGAAGGCCGCCTGCTGTCGCTCACCCGTGCCACGCTCAGGCCGGGCACCGCCGACCAGGTGGCGGGGCAGGCCACCACCACCCTCGTGTACGGCGTGCCGCTCGACCGGGCCGCCGGCGGCCCCGCCGACGTGGCGGCCGAGCACGTCGCGGCCTGGGGGCAGAAGGCGGCCGCCGTCACCGCCACCGCCGTGCTCCCGCCCGACCAGCGGCCGGGATCGTGGACGCGGGCCACGGTCACCTACCTGGACGAGGCAGGCAGGGCCGTCAACACCCTGGTGCCGGGCGGGCGGCTGAGCGCGGCCGAGTACGACCGCTTCGGACATGCCGTCCGTACGCTCACCGCGGGCAACAGGGAGCTGTCACAGCGGCCCGACACCGACTACCGCCTCGGCGAGCTGGGCATCTCCGGGTACGGCCCGGCCGAGCGCGCCGAGCTGCTGTCGACCCGCGCCGTCTACGATCCAGCCGGCCGCAGGAAGCTGGAGGAGCTCGACCCGGTCCACATCGTCAACCTCGAAGCCGAGATCAACGAGGATCTGCCCGCCGGTTTCGCGATCGGGGCCAGAACGCGCACCGTGGTCGCCTACGACGAGCAGCGGCCTGGCGACGCCCTGGCCAGGGACCTGCCCACCACGCTCAGGAAGGGGGCCAGGATCGTCGGACGGGAGTCCATGCCCGACGCCGACGTGCGCACCACCGCCACCGTGTACGACTGGGGCAGCGGGCTGCCGCTGCGGACCGTCCTGGACCCCGGCGGGCAGGCCGTCACCAAGACGGTCGGCAGGCCCGTGCCCTTCACCGCCGGCGGCGGTGGCGAGTGCGGCGGCCGCCCCGAATGGGCGGGGCTGACCTGCAGGGACGGTGACAGGACCTTCACCTACACGGCACTGGGTGAGGTCGACACGATCACGGAGGGCTCCTCCGTCACGACCGTCAGGCGTGACGGCGCGGGCAGGCCCGTCGCGATCGGAGCGCGGGAGCTCGGCTACGACCCGAGCAGCGGCAGGGTGGTCGAGCGAAGGCAGGCGGCCGCGAAGGTCGTCTCCGGCTTCGACCGGCTCGGCCGTCTCATCTCCCACACCGACGCGGACGGGGCGGTGACCCGCACCGAGTACGACGACCTCGACCGCGTGACCAAGGTGAGCGACTCGGCGCCCTCGACCAGCGTCTACGCATACGACCACGCGGTGGAGCCGCGCGGCCTGCTCACCTCGGTCACCGACTCGGTGGCGGGCGTCTTCACCGCCCGTTACGACGACGACGGCCGCGTGGTGGCCGGCGAGCTGCCGGGCGGCCTGCGGATGGCGGGGCTGTTCGACGAGATCGGCCGGCCGTTCGCCCGCGTCTACACCAGGGACGGGGTGGAGGGGCCCGTGCTGATCGACCAGGCCGGGCTCTCCGTCCACGGGCAGCCGGTGCTCCAGCTGCGCACCGACACGATGACCGACCGCACGCTCGGCTACGACGGAGCGGGCAGGCTCACCTCGGTGCGGGAGATCGCCTTCCCCGTGTGCTCGCTGCGCCGTTACGCCTACGACGGCCAGAGCAACAGGACGCGGCTGGCCGTCCAGAGTTCCGAGGAGGAGTGCCCTCAGGCCGACGACGCGGCCTCCGCGATCACCGGCTACACCTACGCCGACGGCCGCCTGACCGGGGACGGCTACGGCTACGACGGGCTCGGCCGTACGACGAGCCTGCCGGGCGGCAGGACCGTCGACTACTTCGACGACGGCGCACCGTCGAAGCAGACCGCGGGCGACGAGACGCTCACCTGGGCGCGCGACCCCATGGGCCGGGTCAGGTCGGAGACGAGCGGGACCGGCGCGGCGACCGTGCACCACTACGGCGCGGAGGGCGAGACGCCGCGCTGGCTGGCCGAAGGCGGGTCGGTCGTCAGGACCGTCACCGGGATCGGCGGCGAGCTGGCGGCGCTCACCTCGGCGACGGGCGCGGTCCGTGTGCAGCTGACCACCCTGCACGGTGACGTCGGCACCGAACTCGACCTCGACACGGGGGCGGCGACGGTGCTGGCCTTCGACGAGTTCGGCATCGCCTCGCGACCGCGCAGGTACGGCTGGCTCGGCGGCAGGTTCGTCTCCGCGGCGCTGGGCGGCACGGTGCTCATGGGCGCCCGCCTGTACGACCCCGCGCTCGGCCGCTTCCTGCAGCGGCCGTACGTGGGGTGAGGCACGGGCCCCGTGCGTCCCTCCCGGCGCGCGGGGCCCGTCGCCCGCGCGGCGTCAGACCGAGCCGAGGTAGCGGTCGGCGAGGTCGCAGGCGCCGCGGGTGTAGCCCTCGCCGAGCTCCCTGGCGATGTCCACCCCCTGGTGCGACCCGATCCACGCCACCAGCAGCAGCCTTCTGAACAGGATGAACGTCCAGATCTCGCGCTCGTCCTCCGCTGTGAAGGGCTCCTCGCTGCGGTAGCCGTCCAGCCAGGCGTCGATGAGCTCGGGCACCACCGGCTCGTGCTCGATGAAGCTGAGCGCGGCGGCCAGGTCGTAGACGTGCCACCCGAACCCGCAGTCGTCGAAGTCGATGACGCTGGGTTCGGGTCCGCCGTCGTCGAGGAGGTTGGCCAGGCGCATGTCTGCGTGGATCAGCCCGAACCGCTCGGGTGAGCGGCCGTAGCGCGCGATGCGCTCGCGCAGCCGGTCCTCCAGGCGCCGCAGGACGGCGTGCGCCTCGCCGTCGACGCCGACGCCGTCCCGCCACCGTCCCCATCTGGCCTCCGCGCCGAAGGCGGCGTCCCAGTCCCAGGCGAACCTGGTGAACCCCTCGGGCCGCCGCCACCGTACGGCGTGCCTGTGCATGCGCGCGGTCACGGCGCCGAGCTGCTTGAACCCGTCGACCAGGCGGTCCTCTCGCGGCTCGGCGCCGGGCAGGAACGCGAACATCACGACGTTCCTGCCGCCTGCCCCGACCACCTTCGCGCCGTCGGCCGCCTCGATCACGGCAGGCGTGCGGACGCCTTCCTCCCTCCTGAGGGCCTCCAGCCAGTCCAGCTCCGAGCCGATGGCCGCCGCCGAGTGGTAGCCGAGCCTGTGCACCCGCAGGATCGACCGGCCGCCCGTCTCGGGGTCGTCGACGCGGAAGGTGGCGTTCTCCGAGACGTTGATCAGCGTCGCGGTGGCCGCGGGTGACACGTCGTAGCGCTCCAGCGCCGCCCGCGCCACCGCGCCGACGCGTTCGAGCACGCCGTCACCGGCGGAGAGATCGTGTAGCTCCACCGTGCCATTGTCCAGGCAGCCGTGGGTGGCCGGTCAGCGGCCTGCGGGCACGGGCTCGGGGGCCGCGCTGATCGCGCGGATCGCCGGGGCGCCGGCGAGGCCGACCACCGCGGCCAGCACGGTGGGGATGATCAGCGCGACGGGCAGCGACGACCTCTCCGTCACGAAGCCCAGGACCGCGGGCCCGACGAGCAGCCCCGAGTAGCCGAAAGCGGTCACCAGCGACAGCGCCCGCCCGACCGCCCCTCCGGCCGCGCCCACGGCGCTGAAGACGACGGGCACCACGGTGGCCAGGCCGATGCCGGCGAGCGCCCAGCCCGCCCACGCGCCGACGACGGTGGGCACGAACAGCACCAGCAGGTACCCGGCCGTGGCGAACACGCCGGCGAGCTGGATCGTGCGCACGGGCCCGAACCTGGCCCTGATCGGGTCTCCGAGCAGCCTGACCGAGGTCATCGCGATGGAGAACACGGTGTAGGCAAGGGGCGCGGCGGCGGGATCGGTGTCGAGCACCAGACGCGCGTGCAGCGCGGCCCAGTCGATGGCCGCGCCCTCGCTCAGGTGCCCGGCGAAGGCGACCAGACCGAGCAGCGCCACCAGCCCCCAGCGCATCGCGCCCATGCCGCCCCCCTGCTCGGCCGGCTCTGTCGCGGGCCGCCCAGGCAGCAGCAGGCGGGCGGCGGGAAGATACAGGAAGGGCACGACGACGGCGGCGCCGACCAGCAGCGCCTGCCCGTCCACGCCGAGCTTGAGCCCGATGGCGGTGAGCGCGCCGCCGGTCGCGCCGCCCAGGCTCCACGTGCCGTGGAAGGCGGAGATGATCGGCCGGCCGTAGGCGTGCTCGACCTCGACCGAGTGGACGTTCATCGCCACCTCGATCACGCCGAGGCCCAGTCCGAGCACGACCGCCGTGACCATCAGCACCGGGTAGGACGGCGCCAGCGCGGGGCCGAGCAGCACCACGGCCGACAGCGGTCCCGCGAACCAGCACACGGTCCTGCTGGTCAGCCGGTCCACGATCCTGCCCGCCGCCAGCATCGAGGCCAGCGCGCCCAACGACACCAGCAACAGGGCGAAGCCGAGCCGCTCCGGCCCGAGGGCGAGCCGTTCGTTCAGGGCGGGCAGGCCCGCCGCCCACATGCCCATGACAAGGCCGCAGAGGAAGAAGAAGCCGAACACACCGATACGAGCTCTTTTGTTCACGGCTAGAGCATAAACTGTGTTCCATGGATGTGGGAGACCTGCGCGTGCACAACCGCCTCGGACTGCTGCGCGCGGTGCACGACGGCGCGGCCAGCCGTACGCGATCGCAGCTGACGCGCGACCTGGAGCTGGCCCGCGGAACGGCTTCGGTGCTGGTGGCCGGGCTGGTCGAGGAGGAGCTGCTCCAGGAGGCCCCGCCGAAGGAGCACGCCAGGGGCCGCCCCACGCAATTGCCGGGACCGCACCCCAACGGGCCGCTGGCCCTGGCCGCCGACCTGCGCGAGGACACCTGGACGATCGCGGCGTGCGAGCTGGGCGGCGGCTCGACCGTGCTCGCCACGCGAGAGCACGACGGCACACCCTCCGGCGCGCTGCGGTCACTGGGCGCGGCACTGCGCGAACGGCTCGGACCCAGGGTGGTGGGCGTGGGAGTGTCGGCCGCGGGTCCCGTGCGCGCGGACGGCCTGCTCGACATCTCCCACCTGGACTGGGTCGACGTCGACGTGGCCGCGGCGCTCGCGCTCGGCGAGGTGCCGCTGCGGGTCGGCAACGACGCCAGGCTCGCGGGCCTCGCCGAGGCCCGTCGCGGTCACCTGCGCGGCGTGCACGTGGGCCTGCACGTCCACGTCGACTTCGACCCCGGCGGCGCTCTGCTGATCGAGGGCCGCCCGCTGGCGGGATCGGGCGGTACGGCGGGCGAGTTCGGGCACATGCCGCTGACCGGCGGCGACGACCCGTGCCCCTGCGGTGCCCGCGGCTGCCTCAGCCTGGCGGTGGGCCGCAACGCCCTGCTCAGGCACCTGGGTCTCGAGGCGGGCCGGGGCAGGGGCAGGGAACAGGCCGAAGGCATCGTCGCCGCGGCCGCCGCGGGCGATCCGGCCGCGGCGGCGGCGATCGAGGCGAACGCCAGGGCTCTCGGCAAGGGCGTCGGCGCGCTCGTCAACGCCCTCGACCCCGCCGCGGTCACCGTGTCGGGCCTCGGCGTCGCGCTCGTGGGCGAGACGTTGCGGCGCTCCTGCGACGAGGCGCTCATGGAGATGCGCAGGCGGCAGCCGGCGCCGATCCTGCCCTCCGCGCTGGGCGACCGTGGCCCCCTCATCGGGGCGATGGAGTCGGTGTTTGACGCCTTCCTGACCCGCGAGGGGCTCGAATTCTGGCGTGCGACACGCCCGAAACGCGAAATGTGACAGAAACCACGATGATCTTGCAACCAGGACGCACGGGACGATACCCATGTGTTCATGAAATTTCGGGACACGGTGGGGTTGGAGATCGCGTTACGGATGTGCGAGGCGGCGATCAGACAGGCGTCGAGGGAGGGCGCGCTGGTGTCCGTCGCCGTCGTCGACGCGGGCGGCCATCTGGTGAGCTTCCAGCGCATGGAAGGAGCCGAGATCGCCGGTCCAGTCCTGGCTCCCGGCAAGGCCTACACCTCGGTGGCCAACCGGATCTCGACCGCCGACCTGGCGCCGCTGACCGCTCCTGGAGGCGAGTTGTACGGCCTCGCGGGTGACCGGTTCGTGTGCTTCGGAGGTGGCATCCCCTTGTGGGCGGACTACGGTGAAGGAGAACGCGTGGTCGGCGGTGTGGGGGTCAGCGGAGGCACCGTCGCGCAGGACGTGGCGTGCGCCGAGGCGGCCGCTTCGGTCTGGCGCACCGGCTGAGCGGCGGCTTTCCGCAACAAGAGCCGCTGGCATCCGCCATGATTAGCCGCGACACCACGGGTAACAAAGTCCCGAAGCATTACTCCCCGAGGAGAGATCGAGATGGCACTTCCCACTCTTACCCCGGAGCAGCGCAAGGCGGCGCTGGAGAAGGCCGCGGAGGCCCGCGCCGCCCGCACCGCTCTGCTCGCGAAGGTCAAGGCCGGTGAGCTGACCTTCGCCGACCTGCTGGAGCGCGACGACGACATCGCCAAGAAGATCAAGGTCTCCCAGGCGCTGCGCGCCGTCAAGGGCGTCGGGCCCGCCAAGGCCACCGCGCTCATGGAGGAGGCCGGCGTCGACGAGAAGCGTCGTCTCGGCGGCCTGGGCGCCCAGCAGCGGAAGAAGCTCGTGGACGCGCTCGGGGCCTGAGTCCCCTCGCGGCCGGTCCACCAGGACCGGCCGCGCGCCTCAGCCCCGAGACACGCGGGCACGGCCACACGCCGCGGCTCCCCAGCCCCCGAGACACACGGGCACGGCCACACGCTGCGGCTCCCCAGCCCCCGAGACACACGGGCGCGGCCACGCGCCCGCGGCTCCTCAGCCTCCGAGACACGCGGGCACGCCCACGCGCTCAGACTTCTCAGCCCCTGAGATACGCCAGGACGGCCAGCACCCTGCGATGCTGGTCGCTGTCGTCGGCGTAGAGGCCGAGCTTGGAGAAGATGCTCCTGATGTGCTTCTCCACGGCGCCGTCGCTGATCACCAGGTCCCTGCCGATGGCGGGATTCGACTTTCCCTCCGCCATCAGACCGAGCACCTCCCGCTCGCGCGGGGTCAGCTGGGCCAGTGGATCGTCCCTGCGCCTGCGCACCATCAGCTGGGCCACCACCTGCGGATCGAAGACAGTGCCGCCCGAGGCGACGCGCCGCAGCCCCTCCATGAACTCGTCGACGTCCACGACCCTGTCCTTCAGCAGGTAGCCGACCGCGCCACGGGCGTCGGCCAGCAGGTCGTCGGCGTAGGAGACCTCGACGTACTGCGACAGGATCAGCACGGGCGCCCCCGGTACCAGCGTGCGCGCCCGCACCGCCGCGCGCAGCCCCTCGTCGGTGAAGGACGGCGGCATGCGCACGTCGACCACCGACACGTCCGGCTTGAACGAGGCCACGGCTTCGACGAGCGCCTCACCGTCGCCGACCGCCGCCACCACCTCGCAGCCGAACTCCTCCAGCAGCCTGATCAGGCCCTCCCTGATCAGAACCGCGTCATCGGCCACGACTACCCGCACGGCACCTCCGCCACGATCACTGTCGGCCCGCCCACAGGGGAGCTCACGACCAGCTCGCCGTCGACCGCGCGCAGCCGGTCGGCCAGCCCTGCCAGACCGTGTCCCTTGGCGACGTGTGCGCCGCCGACCCCATCATCCCCGATCGTCAGCATCAGCGTGTTCCCGGTACGGCTGAGCTGGACCGAACAGGTCGTGGCGCGGCTGTGCTTGGCGATGTTGGTCAGCGACTCGGCGACCACGTAGTAGACCGTGTTCTCCACCGCGGCGACGTAACGCTCGGCGGTCTGCACGTCGAGGTCGACGGGCACCGTACACCTGCCGGCCAGGGCGGCGAGCGCGGGCGCGAGGCCCCTGTCGGCCAGGATCGGCGGCGCGATGCCGCGCGAGAGCGCGCGCAGCTCGTCCAGCGTCTCCCGGGTGGCCGTGATGGCCTCGGCGATCGTCGCGTGCGCGGCCTGCGGGTCCTTCTTCAGCTGGCGCTGGGCCCTGGACAGCTCCATCGCCAGCGACACCAGGCGCTGCTGCGGGCCGTCGTGGATGTCGCGCTCCAGCCTGCGCAGCGCGTCGGCCTCGGCCGACACCGCCGCCGCCCGGCCCTGGGCCAGGTCGTCGATGCGCTCGTGCAGCTCGGCGACGCTCGTCAGCAGCGCCCTGCCGAGCCCCGCGCGCAGCAGCGCCGCCCCCCTGACCATGAACGGCATGACGAACGCGCCCAGCAGGCCGACGCCGCCGTAGAAGGCCGAGTTGACCAGGTAGCCCTCACCGAGCCCGAGCAGTTCGGGAAGCTCCATGTTGCCGGGGATGCGCGAGGTGATCCAGCCGTAGAGCGGGTAGGACAGGCCCAAGATCGGGATCGCCCAGAACACCACCGTCACCACGAACGTGACGATGGCGATGGGGAAGTTGATGATGCCGTGCATCAGGTCGAGCCACGACTGCCCGGACGTCAGCGGGTTCACGATGCGACGGAAACGGCCCGCCGTCGCGGGCGCCTCCTTGTAACGCGGCCTGATGGCGGGGCGGCGGAGCACGTCGGACAGCCAGCCGCGCTCCACGTCGGCGAAACCCCTGGCGACCAGCAGCGTGCCGCAGAGGATCGGGACGCCGATCCATACGACCACCGTGCCGAGCCCCGCCGCGAACCCGGCGATGAGCAGGATGAAGGCGATCACGGCGGTCGGGAAGCCGACCAGGAGGTAACGACTGTCCAGCAGGACTCGTCTCATCAGGGAGCGCATGACATCACGCTACGAGTCTCGCAGGTCCTGCTTCGCCCCTGCGGGCAGGCGTCAAGGGGTAGGGCCAGCCCTACCATCCGGGGTAGTGCGATCTTGACCGTAAGACGGCGGACCGCGTCACTGCGCCGGACGGGCCCGGACGGAAGCCTTGAGTCACCACCTTCCGAATCGAGGCTCCCCCATGACCGTCCTGCTCGAACGCCCAGCCGTACGCGCCACGACCAGGGACTCCTTCATCGACGTCCTGCGGCTCGCGGGGATGGCCCTGGTCGTGCTCCAGCACTGGACGATCCCTGTGCTGGGCTACGACGGCGTCCGCCTGACGACGGGCAACGCGCTGTCCACCCCGGGAGTGTGGGTGGTCACCTGGATCAGCCAGGTCATGCCGCTGGTGTTCTTCGCGGGCGGCGCGGCCAACGCGATCAGCTTCCGCCGCGCTCCCGGCACGGCGCCCGCGTGGCTGGCCGTACGGCTGCGGCGCCTGGCCTGGCCGGTGCTGCCGCTGGCGGCGGTGTGGATCCCCTTCCCGCACGTCCTGGCGACGTTCGGGGTGCCGGAGCAGCCGCTGGAGGTGGGGTCCCGGCTGACGGGGCAGCTGCTGTGGTTCCTGGTCGTCTACCTGATCGCCGTCACCGCGACGCCGCTGATGCTCAGGATGCACGCCAGGCACGGATGGCGGGCGCCCGCCGTCCTGGTCGCGGGCGCGGTGGCCACCGACCTGGTCAGGTTCACCTCCGGCCCCGACCTGATCGGCTACCTCAACATCGGCTTCGTGTGGCTGGCCGTCCACCAGCTGGGCTTCTTCTACGTCGACCGCAGGCTGGGCCGTCCCGGGCTGCTGGCGATGGCCGGGTACGGCGCCGCCGCGTTGCTGGTGGCCTTCGGCCCTTACCCCGGCAGCATGATCGGGCTGCCCGGCGCGGAGATGTCGAACATGGCGCCGCCCACGCTGGCCATGCTGGGGGTGGGGATCGGTCAGATCGGCCTGGTCACGCTGCTGCGGCCGTGGATCATGCGGCTGCGCACCGAACGGCTGGTGGCGTGGGCGGGTCCCCGGATGATGACGGTGTACCTGTGGCACATGCCCGCGCTGTTCGCGATGAGCGGCGTCGTGGTCGTCGGGCTCGGGCTCGACACCCCCGCGCCGGGGAGCCTCGGCTGGCTGGTGGGATGGCCGGTGTGGTTCGGGACGCTCTGCCTGCTCATCTGGCCGCTGCTGCGGGCGTTCGCCCGGTTCGAGGAGCCGCCGGCGCTGCCGTACGGCGTGGCCACGTGGAGCGGCTCGCTGGTGTCGGCGGCCCTGGTCGGCGGCGGGCTGCTGGGACTGACCGCCTTCGGGTTCGCCCCGGGAGGCGCGCCCGTCCTGTCGACGCTCGCGATCGCCGCCGGCCTGCTCCTCACCGCACCCCGCGCGCGCCTCTGACCGGACGAGCCGCCGCCGGGCACCATCCTCACCACCTCCCGTGCGCGGTTCTGACCGGACGAGCCACACCCGCCCTCTCCCCGCCCGCCACCGCCGCCGGGCACCAACCTCACCGCCTCCCGTGCGCGGTTCTGACCGGATCTCGTTAACCGGTTGGGCCATGTCCTTGGCAAGATGGAGAGGGTGAGCCTCATAGACCGCCTTCCCGAAGAGATCGACGCCGATCCCGATGCCATCTTCGACGCGTTCGTCGCGTGGAACTCCGAACGGGGGCTCACCCTCTACCCGGCGCAGGAGGAGGCGCTGATCGAGGTCGTCTCGGGAAACAACCTGATCCTCGCCACACCGACAGGGTCGGGCAAGAGCCTGGTCGCGGCGGGAGCCCACTTCACGGCTCTGACCCGCGACCAGCGCACGTTCTACACCGCGCCGATCAAGGCGCTGGTCTCGGAGAAGTTCTTCGACCTGGTCGCGCTGTTCGGCACCGAGAACGTCGGCATGATGACAGGCGACGCCAGCGTCAACCCCGGGGCGCCGATCATCTGCTGCACCGCGGAGATCCTCGCCAACGTGGCGCTGCGTGACGGCGCCGCGGCCGACATCGGCCAGGTCGTCATGGACGAGTTCCACTTCTACGCCGAGCCCGACCGCGGCTGGGCATGGCAGGTGCCGCTGCTGGAGCTGCCGAACGTGCAGTTCGTGCTGATGTCGGCGACGCTCGGCGACGTCGCCCTGTTCCAGGAGGACCTCACCAGGCGCACGGGCAGGGAGACCTCGGTCGTCAAGCACGCCGAGCGCCCCGTCCCGCTGGTCTACTCCTACCGGATGACCCCGCTGCACGAGACGCTCGAGGAGATGCTCAGCACAGGCCAGGCGCCTGTGTACGTGGTCCACTTCACGCAGGCGGCGGCGATGGAGCGCGCGCAGTCCCTCATGTCCATCAACATGGCGACGAAGGCCGAGAAGGAAGCCATCGCCGCGATGATCGGAAACTTCCGCTTCACGACGCGGTTCGGCCGGGCCCTCTCCCGTCTGGTACGGCACGGCATCGGCGTCCACCACGCGGGCATGCTGCCGAAGTACCGGCGGCTGGTGGAGCGGCTGGCCCAGGCGGGCCTGCTGAAGGTCATCTGCGGCACCGACACGCTCGGCGTCGGGGTCAACGTCCCGATCAGGACCGTGCTGTTCACCGCGCTGTCGAAGTACGACGGCAACAAGGTGCGCCGCCTGCGCGCCCGCGAGTTCCACCAGATCGCCGGCCGGGCTGGCCGCGCGGGCTTCGACACGATCGGCTACGTCGCCTGCCAGGCCCCCGAGCACGACATCGAGAACGCCAAGGCGCTGGCCAAGATCGGCGATGATCCCAAGCGCCGCCGCGGCTATGCCCGCAAGAAGCCGCCGGAGGGGTTCGTCGGCTGGAGCGAGGAGACCTTCGAGAAGCTGCAGACGGCCGAGCCTGAGCCGCTGGCCTCACGCTTCAAGGTCAGCAACGCCATGCTCCTCGCCGTCATCAACCGGCCGGGCGACTGTTTCGCCGCCATGAAGCACCTGCTCACCGACAACCACGAGGACCGCAAGTGGCAGCGGCGGCACATCAGCCAGGCGATCGCGATCTACCGCTCGCTGCTGGCGGGCGGCGTGGTGGAGAAGCTGAGCGAGCCCGACGACCAGGGCAGGAAGGCCCGGCTGACCATCGACCTGCAGGAGGACTTCGCGCTCAACCAGGCGCTGTCCACCTTCGCGCTGGCCGCCTTCGACCTGCTGGACGTGGAATCGCCCAGCTACGCGCTCGACATGGTCTCGATCGTGGAGTCCATCCTCGACGACCCCCGCCAGGTGCTGTCGGCCCAGCTGAAGAAGGCCCGCGGCGAGGCCGTGGCGCAGATGAAGGCCGACGGGGTCGAGTACGAGGAGCGCATGGAGCAGCTGCAGGAGATCATGTATCCGATGCCGCTGGAGACGCTGCTGCTCGGCGCTTACGAGACCTACCGGCGCGGCCACCCGTGGGTCGCCGACTACAACGTGAGCCCGAAGTCCGTCGTGCGCGACATGTACGAGCGGGCGATGACGTTCACCGAGTACATCCAGTTCTACGAGCTGTCCAGGTCGGAGGGGGCGGTCCTGCGCTATCTGGCCGACGCGTACAGGACGCTGAGCCGGACGATCCCCGAGCACCTCAAGACCGACGATCTCGTCGACCTCATCGAGTGGCTCGGCGAGCTGGTGCGCCAGGTCGACTCCTCGCTGATCGACGAGTGGGAGAAGCTGAGCAACCCGGAGACGGCGCTGGAGCAGGAGCAGGAGCTGGAGCGCAAGGTCAGGCCCGTCACCGGTAACCCGCGCGCGTTCAGGGTCCTGGTCAGGAACGCGATGTTCCGCCTGGTCGAGCTGTGCGCGCTGGAGAAGGAGGACGAGCTGGAGGAGCTGGCGCCCGACGTCGACTGGGGCGCGGCGCTCGACGCCTACTACGACGAGCACGAGGAGATCTTCACCGACGCCGACGCTCGCGGGCCTGGCCTGCTGCGCATCGCGGAGGAGAAGGAGCTCTGGAAGGTGCGGCAGGTCATCAAGGATCCGGCGGGTGACGGGGACTGGGGCATCGACGCCCAGGTGGATCTGGCCGCCTCCGACGAGGAGGGCCGCGCCGTTCTCCACGTCCTCGGCCTGAACCGCCTGTGACCCTCGTCGGCGGCCGCGACCCCCGCCCACGGGCGCGGGCGGCCGCGTCCGCCGCCGCCTGGGCGGCCGCGGATCGATCGACGGAGCGGGAGAGGACGGTCATGACGTCGGGCAGCCCGCGCGTGCTGCGGACGCTCAACGAGCGCGCCGCCCTCGAGCTCCTGCTCGGTGAGGGCCCGTTGACCAGGGGCGAGCTGGAGTCCAGGACCGGGCTGTCGAAGGCCGCCGCCGCCGAGGTGCTGCGCCGGCTGGAGGGGGCGGGTCTGGTGCGCAAAGGCGGCCGCAAACCCGGCAGCGCGGGCCCCGCCGCGCAGATGTGGGCGTTGGAGGGGTCCGCGGCGCACGTGGCAGGCGTCGACGTCACCTCCTGCGGTCTCGACGTGGCGGTGGCCGATCTCGAGGGCCATCTGGTCGCCGAGCACACGACCGCGATCCCGGCCGAGGCCGACCCCGTCGCCACGCTCGCCAGGGCGCTCAGGCAGACGGCGGCCGGCGCGGGGCTGGCGGCGGCCGATCTCGAGCAGATCGTGATCGGCATGCCCGGCATCGTCGACGGCGGCGGCGACCGCCTCGACGTCGCCGCACGGGAGCCCGCGCCGCGCGGGGTGCACGATCTCGGCCCGCTGCGCGACCTGCTGGGCAACCCCCGCGTCCGCATGGAGAATGACGTCAACCTGGTCGCTCTGGAGGAGCAGGCCGCGGGCGCGGCCCAAGGCAGGGACACCTTCGCCCTGCTCTGGCTCGGTCAGGGCCTCGGCTCGGGCGTCGTGCTGAACGGCAGGCTCTGGCGCGGCGCCTCGGGCCGCGGCGGCGAGGTCGGCTCGATCCTCACTCCCGGCGGCCGCCCTCTCGGCACGCTCCTGAACGCGGCCGCGGTGAGCGAGCTGACCCGCGTCCACGGCACGCGGGTGGAAGGCGGGAGCGCCGTCGAGATCGCGGCCCGTGCGCTGGCCGGGGGGAACGCCGCGCTCCTCGGCGAGCTCGCCGCCCGCCTGGCGGCGGCCGTCACCGGCCTCGTCGGCGTCCTCGATCCTGGCCTGGTGGTCCTCGGCGGCCCGCTGCTCCGGGCGGGAGGGATCGAGCTCCACCGGCTCGTGGCCGACCGGCTCACGCGGTGCGAGGCTCCCGTCGAGCTGGTGCCGAGCGCCGTCACGGGCAACGCCGTCCGAGCGGGCGCGGTGGAGTTCGCCCTCTCCCTCGCCCGCGACCGCGTCTTCCACGCGGGTACGGCGGGCCGCCTGCCCTGAACGCGTCCGGGCGCGGCGCCGGTGGCGAGGCCACATCCGCCGGCGCCGGATCGATCATCGACGGCGTGACAGCAGCGGATGGGCACGCGGAAACAGCTGAACGTGTGCCGGAACGGACTGGCAAGGGCGCCCCGGCACACGTCTCCCCCCAAGGATCCCTGTCACGACACTGCGATCGTGTCATGATCTTGTCTCAAGCTCGTGACAATCAGCAGGACGCGATCGCGCAGATCTTCCCGAGCATCGTCGTCGCGTCCCTGGTCTGTGCCGTGAAGTCCGCCTTCGCCGGCTTGCCCCACTCACCCGCCTGCGAGTACAGGATCAGGGCGTTGCCCTTGCGCGAGACGATCGCGCGCTCTCCGCCGATCGCCGGCTTGCGCCCCGCGTAGTTCTGCCCTGTCACGGCCAGCGCCTCGTCACCGAGTGTGACCGGCTTGGCCGAGTACCTGTACGCGAACCCCCCGGTCTTCGCCGAGGCGCAGGTCCGCAGCGCCGCCTTGAGCTCGGCCAGCGCCTGGGTCGCCTGGTCCCCGCTCGAGTAGAGGATCACCTGCTCGGACTTCTGGAAGTCGGGGACCGAGGTGTAGACGATCGTGCGGGCCGCGACGCGTCCCGCCGAGGCGAGCGCGTTCTTGTCGCACGGGTTCACCGTCAGCCTGGCCGTGATCCGCCTGTTGACGGCCCAGTTCGTCTCGGGGTTGTCGTCCTTCTTGGCCGCGGCCCTCTCCCAGAGGAGGAACCCCTTGGGGATGGTGTCGGCGGGCGCGGCGGCTAACGCGAGGGCGCCGGCGAGCAGGAGGTTGGTCATCACGCTGGATCAGACGCTCGAGGTGATCCAATGGTTCAAAATAGCCGCATGAGCGACGAAGAGATCCGGCGAGTCCTCGGGCTCCTCCACCAGGACACGACGTTGCGCGCCTTCGCCGCCCTGGTGCTGGGCGAGCGGCCGGAGGCGGGCGAGGACGTCCTCGAACGGCTGGAGCGGGGCGGCCTGGCCGTACGGAGGCAGGACGGGACCTGGGCCGCGCGGCCCGAGCGGTTCCGCGAGCTGTTGAAGGCGGCGGCCCCGCCGCCGCGGGCGTTGACGCAGGAGGAGCGGGTCCTGCAGGCCTTCCTGGTGGACGGGCGGCTGAAGGAGATCCCCGCCAAGCACGAGAAGCGGCTGGTGGTGCTGCACCACATCGCCAGGCTGTTCGAGCCTGGCGTCCGCTACTCCGAGAAGGACGTGAACGTGGTGCTGCGCGCCTTCCACCACGATTTCTCGGCGCTGCGGCGCTACCTGGTCGAGGCGGACCTGCTGAGCAGGGAGGCCAACGTCTACTGGCGCAGCGGCGGGCAGGTCGACCTGTGACAGGGGCGGCGGCCGGATCGCGCGGTGGCCGATCCGGCCCTGCCCACCCCTGAGGGGCCTACGACCCGAAGTACTTCTTCGCCCCGTCGTGCAGCAGGACGGGCTCGGTCTTCACGGCCGTCTCCTTGGTGATCTCCGTGGCCGCCTTCGAGACCGCGACCAGGTCGGCGTGGTGATCGAAGATCAGTTTCGTGATGCTCTCGGCCAGGGCGGGATCCATCTTCTCGTTGACCACCAGCAGGTTGGGCACCACGACCGTGGCCACGTCGGCGGGCGCCTGGTAGACGTCCTTGCCGATGCTGCCCGCCGAGTAGACCTGCCCGTGCTCGGCCTGCAGCTTGGGCAGCACGTCGTCCAGCGGCACGAAGACCGCCTTCTCCTTCATGGTCGTCGTCAGGTCGGTGATGCCGGGCGTGGGCAGGCCGCCGGACCAGATCAGCGCGTCGAGCCCGCCCGTCTTCAGGGCGTCGACGCTCTCGGGCAGGCCGAGCGCCTGGCGGGTGACGTCCTTGTCGGGGTCGAGACCCGCCGCCTTGAGCAGGCGCAGCGAGATCACCTCGGTGCCCGAGTTGGGTGAGCCGGTGGAGACCCGCTTGCCCTTGAGGTCGGCGATGCTCTTCACCCCCGATTCGGCGGAGGCCACGACCTGGGTGTAGTTGTTGTAGAGGCGGGCCAGCGCCCTGATCGGCTGCGCGGAGGAGAAGGCGCCCTTGCCCTGCACCGCGTCGGCCGCGGAGTCGGCGAGGGTGAAGCCCAGGTCGGAGTCGCCCTTGACCACGCGCTGGATGTTCTCCACCGACGCGCCGGTCGCCTCGGCCGTGGCCTCGTAGCCGGGCAGGTTCTTGCTGATGAGGTCGGCCAGGCCGCCGCCCATGATGTAGTAGACGCCGGTGGTGTTGCCTGTCGCGATCGACAGCCGCTTCCCGCCGCCCCCTGTCTGCTCCGCTCGTTCGGCGCCCCTGTCACCTCCGCAGCCGGCCACGGCCACGACCACCGCCAGGAACACCACGGACAACAACCTCATGTGCGTCTCCTCACTAGGTGTACGGCGAGCGCCAGCAGAACGAGACCTGCGCCGATCGCGATCGGCACGGGCGACAGCACCAGGAGCAGCAGTGCCGCCGCCCCGCACAGGACCCGCTCGACGGGACCCGCAAGACCGCCCGTGGCCACCGCGAGCGCCACGACCGCCAACGCCGACGCGGCGAACGTCCAGGCGATCTGCCACGGACTCCCCTGCCCCAGAAGCGCGCCTCCAGCCGGGGTCAGCACGAACGCGAACGGTACGAGGAAGGCCGGCAGGGAGTACTTCCACGTGGCCATCATGGTGCGGTAGGCGTTGCCCCCTGTGATCGCCGAGGCGGCGAAGGCCGACAGCGCGGTCGGCGGGCTCACCTCCGACAGCACCGCGTAGTAGAAGATGAACATGTAGGCCTCGGGGGAGCTCACGCCGAGCTTGGTCAGCGCGGGCCCGATGATGACGGCCGCGATCACGAACGACGCCGTCACCGGGACGGCCAGGCCGAGCAGCAGCACCGCCACCGCGCACAGCACGGCCGTGGCGATCAGGTTGCCGCCCGACAGGCCCACGATGAGCGAGCTGACCTTCAGCCCGAGCCCGGTCAGCGTGACGACCGCGACGATCGTGCCGGCCGCCGCGCAGGTGGCCGCGACGGGCAGCACGCCCTTGACCCCCGCCGCCAGCGCCTCGGCCGCTCTGCGCGGGGTGAGCTTGTGCTCGGGGTCGAGGAACGACAGCGCGAACGCCAGCAGCGTCGCGTAGACCACGGCGCGGAACGGCGACTGGCCGAGCGCCATCAGAATGATGATCACGAACAGGGAGCTGAAGTGGTAGCCGTACCGTCTGACCAGGGGCCACAACCTGGGCGCGTCGACGGCGACGGCCCGCGTGCCGTACTTCCTGGCGTCCATCTCGATCGCCAGGAAGATGCCCAGGTAGTAGAGGACGGTCGGGATGGTGGCGTAGAGCAGCACCTGGAGGTAGCTGACCCTCAGGTACTCGGCGATGATGAAGGCCGCCGCGCCCAGCGTGGGCGGCGACAGGATCGCGCCGATGCCGGAGGCGGCCAGCACGCCTCCGGCCTGCTCCCTCGGGTAGCCGGCGCGCTTGAGTATCGGCCAGGCGACGCTGCCGACGCTGACCGTGGTCGCCACACCGGAGCCGCTGACCGTGCCGAGCAGGAAGCCCGCCATGGTCACCGTACGGCCGGGAGCCGAGCGTGACCTGCGGAAGGCGGCCAGCGAGACGTCGACGAAGAACTTGCCCGCGCCCGAGTGGTCGAGGACCGCGCCGTAGATCGTGAACAGGATGATGTAGGTGGCGGCCACGTCGAGCGGCACGCCGTAGATGCCCTCGGTGCCCATCGTGAAGGCGACGACGACGCGGTCGATGTCGTAGCCCCTGTGCCCGATCGACCAGCCGATCGGGATCCAGCCTCCCCAGTAGGCGTAGGCGATGAAGATCAGGCAGACCGCGGGCAGGATCCAGCCGACGGTCCTGCGCGCCGCCTCGAGCACCAGCACCGTGATCGCCAGGCCGGCGAGGACGTCGAGCGTCGTCGGGTCGAACGCACGCCTGATGAACTCGTCGAACACCACCAGCGGGTAGAGGCAGGCCACCAGCGCGAGCGCCGCGAGCACCCAGTCGAGGATCGAGGGCCGCTCCTTGTCGCGGCCGAAGCAGATGAACGCCAGCGGCAGCACGACCGCGAGGAATCCGATCCGGTACGGCTGGACCGCGCCGGGGAAGAAGGTCCACCACAGCACGTAGAGCGCGAGCCCGAGCGCGATGATCGTCACAAGCGCCGAGACACGACCGCTCAGCTTGCGGACGGGCCGCTCGGCGTCGAATTCGGCGATCAGGTCCTCGGCTGCAGAGGCGCTCACGCTGGGCACGTTACCCACGCGCACCGACCAAAAGTCAAGAGATCTTTGACGGCGATCTCGCCCGGGCGGTCAGCCGCCTGAGATGTCGGACTCCGCGTCCTGCGGCACCACGCAGTCGTAGGGGTCGTCGAGCCAGCCGTCGGGCAGGTGAACCCGGTCGCGCTCGCCCGACTTGCCGCGCGGGGTGTCGGTGTTGGGCGGCCACGGCTGGTCGCGCTCGAGCCTGGCCAGGCTCGAGCTGAGCCCGTCGAGCGACTCGGCCGTGGCGAGTTCGCGCCGCAGGTCAGCGCCGACGGTGAAGCCCTTGAGGTACCAGCCGACGTGCTTGCGGAAGTCGGCGATCGCGTAGCGCTCGATGTCGAAGCACTCGGTGAGGCCCTCGGCGTGCCTGGCCATGGTGTCCGCGACCTCTCCGAGGGTCGGCCTGGCCCGTTCGGCGCTGCCGTCGAAGGCGTTCTCCAGGTCCTTGAACAGCCAGGGACGGCCGAGGCAGCCGCGCCCCACGACGACCCCGTCGCAGCCGGTCTCGGCCACCATGCGCACAGCGTCGTCGGCGCTCCAGATGTCGCCGTTGCCGAGCACGGGGATGTCGGTGACGGCCTCCTTCAGCCGCCTGATCGCCTCCCAGTCGGCGACGCCGCCGTAGTGCTGCCTCGCCGTGCGGCCGTGCAGCGCGATGGCGGCCACGCCCTCCTCCACCGCGATCCTGCCCGCGTCGAGGTAGGTGAGGTGGTCGTCGTCGATGCCCTTGCGCATCTTCATCGTCACGGGCAGCGCGCCCGCGTTGCCCACCGCGGCGCGCAGGATCCGCCGCAGCAGGTTCCTCTTGTACGGCAGCGCCGACCCGCCACCCCTGCGCGTCACCTTGGGCACCGGGCAGCCGAAGTTGAGGTCGACGTGGTCGGCCAGGTCCTCCTCGGCGATCATCTTCACGGCCCTGCCGACGATCTCGGGGTCGACGCCGTAGAGCTGGATGCTCCTCGGCCGCTCGGAGTCGGCGAACCTGATCATCCGCATGGTCTTGGGGTTGCGCTCCACCAGTGCCCTGGTGGTGATCATCTCGCACACGAACAGCCCCGCCCCCTGCTCCCGGCAGAGCACCCTGAACGGAGCGTTGGTGATCCCCGCCATCGGTGCGAGCACCACCGGCGGCCACACCTCGAGCGGCCCGATCTTCATGGCGGAACGCCACCCTCGCTTCCTGCGAATGCGTCGACGGTCGGTTTGTTAAGTTCTAGCGCACCAGGACCCGTGAGCGTTATTCGCGGATAGGGTGTGACAGGGGATCGACCTGCGACATCGGGAGGCCATGGATGCTTCTGCGACTGCGCATCGCGCTGCCCGACAGGCCAGGCGCCCTCGGCCAGGTCACCCGCGCGCTCGGTGCGGCAGGAGCCGACATCACCCAGGTCACCGTGCTGGAGCGGGGCGCGGGAAGGGCGCTGGACGACTTCACGCTCTTCTGTCCCGACAGCACCTCGAAGGAGACGCTCGCCAAGAGCCTGGCGAGCGTGCAGGGTGTCACCGTGGAAGGGGTCTGGACCACGCGGGAGGCCCCCGGCACCTACCCTGAGCTCGAGATTCTCAAGTACATCACCACGGCGGGCGACAGGGCGCTGTCCACGCTGATCGACTCCATGCCGGTGCTGTTCAGCGCCGACTGGGCGGCCGCCGGCACCGACAGGGACCCGCGCTCCCTCGTCTACGCCAGCTGGCGCGCGCCCGAGCATGTCCCGCTGCCCGAGGCCACCCCGCCCAGGCCGGTCGCCTCCACTCTCGAATCGGGCGTGCACATCATCGCCGCCCCCCTGCCGCCGCTGGCGCTCACGCTGATCCTCGCCCGCTCCGACGGGCCCGCCTTCCACCGGATCGAGGTTCACCGGCTGACCAGGATTCTGGAGATCTTCCTGACCCTGCCGTCGACCGAGCGAAGCGTGGCCAGGCAGCTACGCAGGAACGATGGATGACGCATGTGCTCGGAAACTCCGCTAGAGTTTCCTTGTCGCCGCGAACGAGCGGCAACGCGGAAGTGGCTCAGTGGTAGAGCATCACCTTGCCAAGGTGAGGGTCGCGGGTTCGAATCCCGTCTTCCGCTCGGAGAGGCCATCGCTGAGGGCCTCCCTCGGTGGAGTGGCCGAGAGGCGAGGCAGCGGCCTGCAAAGCCGTCCACACGGGTTCAAATCCCGTCTCCACCTCGGACGATTAGCTCAGCGGGAGAGCGCTTCCCTGACACGGAAGAGGTCACTGGTTCAATCCCAGTATCGTCCACCAGCACGCCCCAGGCCCTCGGGCCTGGGGTTTCGTGTTTGCTGACACCGTGACGGCATAGCCGGGCGCCCTCAGATCTTGTCCTGCCCGCGGCCACCCGCGACCATGGGGCGGGTGAGCGCTGAGGCCTTCCACCGCGATCCGTATCCCGTCTACGCCGAGGCCCGCAAAACCCGCGGCCTGACCTTCCTGCCCGAGCTCGGCGCGTGGCTGGTCAGCAGGCGGGACGACGTGCGCGAGGTGCTGAGCAGGCCCGAGCACTTCTCCTCCGCTCGCGCGCTGAAGCCCGACTACCTCCCCGGTCGCGCCGCGCTCTCAGAGCTGGTCAAGGGGCTCGGCGGCGTCCAGGCGGTGCTCACCGCCGACGGCGAGGCGCACCGCCGCCTGCGCAGGCCGCTCACCAGGGGTTTGTCTCCCACCAGGGTGGCCGCCGCCCTCCCGTTCGTCACCGAGCGCGCCGAGGCGCTCATCGACGCGTTCGCGGGCGACGGCCAGGTCGAGTGGATGGCAGCCTATGCCAGGCCGCTGCCCGCCGACGTGATCGGGCACCTGCTCGGCCTCGACCCCTCCGACGTCCCTGGCGCGATCGGCGGCGCGCAGCGGGCCGAGAGCCTGCTGTTCTCCGAGCTGACGGAGGCCGAGCAGGTGAAGGCTGCACAGGAGATCGTGGCCCTGCAGCATCTGCTCGACGGCTACGCTCGCGCCCGCAGGGAGGACCCGCGCGACGACCTGATCACCGAGATGGTCAGGGACCTGGCGCCCGGGTCCGGCGAGCTGACACTCGACCAGCGCAAGGAGATCGTCTCCAACCTGCAGAACCTGCTGCTGGCCGGGCATCTGACCGCGACCGCGCTGCTCGGCACGCTGGTGCTCAACCTGCTGCGCGACCGCCGTCAGTGGGAGCTGCTGTGCGAGCGGCCCGAACTGGTCCCCGCGGCGATCGACGAGGCGCTCAGGTTCGAGGCGCCCGTCCAGGGCTTCCGCCGCACGGTCACCGGCAAGGTGACGCTGAGCGGCACCCGGCTGGACGAGGACGACGTGCTCTTCGTCTCCTTCGCCTCGGCGGGCCGGGACGCCGACGCCAACGCGCGCCCCGACGAGTTCGACATCACCAGGCCCGCGTCCAGGCAGCTGTCGTTCGGGCACGGGCCGCACGGCTGCCCTGGCTCGCAGCTGGCGAAGGAGCAGGCGCAGATCACCTTGCGCACTTTGATGCGCGAACTGCCCGGCCTGCGCCTGGCCGACGAGGACGTGCGCATGTCGCCCACCCTCATCCACCGCTCCCCCGAGGCCGTCCACCTCACCTGGTGACGGCCCCGTTTCGCGCAGGCCGTACGGTCGGAACATGACGATGCAGAGCACCGACGTGGACGTGGTCGTGATCGGCGCAGGTCCCGCGGGAGAGAACGTGGCGGGGCGGGTGGTGCGCGGCGGCCTGTCCTGCGCCGTCGTCGAGGACCACCTCACGGGGGGCGAATGCTCCTATTACGCATGCATTCCCAGCAAGTCACTGCTGCGGCCGATGGAGCTGGCAGCCGAGGTGTCGAGGGTGCCGGGGCTGGCGCTCGACGGGCCCATCGACGTCGCAGCGGTGCTGAACAGCAGGGACAAGGCGGTCGGCTACCTCGACGACAGCGGCCAGGCCGAATGGGTCACCAAGCTGCCTGCGACGCTCCTGCGCGGGAGGGGCCGCCTCGCGGGCGAGCGCCTGGTGGAGGTCAAGGACAAGGACGGAACGATCACCACGCTGCGCGCGAGGCACGCGGTGGTGCTGGCCACCGGCAGCGTCCCCGTCGTGCCGCCCATCCCGGGGCTGGCCGAGGCGCGGCCCTGGTTCAGCAGGGACGCCACCTCGGTCCGCGAGGTGCCCGCACGCCTGGTCGTCCTCGGCGGCGGCGTGGTGGCCTGCGAGATGGCCCAGGCGCTGCACGCCCTCGGCGCCGCCGAGACGACGCTGCTGGTGCGCGGCGGCGGGCTGCTCGGGCGGACCGAGCCGTTCGCCGGGCGGATGCTCGCCGACTCGATGCGCGAAGCGGGGATCGACGTGCGGTTCGGCGTCAAGGTCACCCGCATCGAGCGGGCCGCGGACGGCGGCCCCGTCACCGTCCACCTGGAGGACGGCGAGAGCATCGAGGCCGACGAACTGCTCGTGGCCACCGGCCGCAGACCCGCCGTCGACGACCTCGGGCTCGACGGGGAGGGCCCCGTCCAGGTGGACGACAGCATGCGGGTGCCTGGCTCCGACTGGCTGTACGCCGTGGGCGACGTCAACGGCCGCAACCTGCTCACGCACATGGGCAAGTACCAGGCCAGGGTGTGCGGCGACGTCATCGCCGCCCGCGCGCACGGCAGGCCCGACGACGCCACCGGATTGCGCGACCTGGCCGACGGCAAGGGCGCGCCCCAGGTGGTGTTCACCGACCCGCAGGTCTGCTCGGTCGGCCGTACCGAGCAGGCCGCCCGCGCCGACGGCTTCGACGTGCGCGTGGTCGAGTACGACATGGGCAGGGTCGCGGGCGCGTCCCTGCTGGGCGACGGCTACACGGGACGCGCCAAGATCGTCGTCGACGAGGAGCGCAAGGTGCTGCTCGGCGTCACGTTCGTGGGTCCCGCCGTGGCCGAGATGCTGCACGCGGCCACGGTCGCGGTCACGGCCGAGGTGCCGCTCGACATGCTGTGGCACGCCGTACCGTCGTTCCCGACGGTCAGCGAGGTGTGGCTGCGGCTGCTGGAGGAGTACGGTCTCTGACCCGCCCTCACGCCAGGCGGCCGATCTCCGCGGGGTCGGCCGCATCGACGTCCGGGTATCGACGTCCGGGTCGAGGGCCGCGAGGGGCACCCCGGTCTCGTAGTCGGCCCGCTCCTGGCACGCCCCCGCCGCGAGGCCGGTCAGCGGCGAGAACAGCCGGTCCGCCGCGATGTCGTTCTAGGCTTCTGTCACATGAGGGTCACCACGGTCGAGGGGGACATCACCGAGCAGCGTGTCGACGCCGTCGTCAACGCCGCCAACTCCTCCCTGATGGGCGGCGGCGGGGTCGACGGCGCGATCCACAGGCGCGGCGGTCCCGCCATCCTCGCGGACTGCCGCCGGTTGCGCGCCTCCAGGTACGGTCGCGGTCTGCCGACCGGTGAGGCCGTCGCCACCACGGCGGGCGAGCTCCCCGCGCGCTGGGTGATCCACACGGTCGGTCCCGTCTACTCCGCCGAGCAGGACCGCTCCGCGCTGCTGGCCTCCTGCTACCGCGAGTCGCTCAGGGTCGCCGACTCGCTCGGGGCGACGAGCGTGGCCTTCCCCGCCATCTCCGCGGGGATCTACGGCTGGCCGCTCGACTCCGCGGCCCGCATCGCCGCCTGCACCGTCAAAGCCGCGCACACGAGCGTGGAGGAGGTGCGGTTCGTCCTGTTCGGCCACGACGCGCACGCCGCCTTCGAGCAGGCCGTCGACGCCTCAGGGCCGACCAACCACGAGATCGTCGCCGCGCTGTCCGCCCAGCCCGCCGACCGCTGGCGCGAGGTGTTCGAGACCGGCGACGTCAAGCTGCTGTACGAGCTCGGCGTGGTGGTCGCCTTCGACTGGCCGCTCTGGCGGCGCACCACCACCGTCGAGGTGGCGGAGGCTCCGGTGAGCGACGCCGTACGGCTGGCCACGTCGATCGTCCGCGCCGAACGGTTCGGCGGGCCCGCCCCCGACCTGGACGAGCTGCGGCCGATCCTGGATCGGTTGCGCCGCTGGCACGAGACCGGACGCTGACGCCGCTCCCCGAGCGGTTGCGCCGTCGCCACCACATCGGACGCCGAGCCCGCCCGAGCGGTTGCGCCGTCGGAACCAGACGCCGACCTCGCCCGAGCGGTTGCGCCGTTGGAACGAGACGGGGTGCCGACCTCGATGCACCGCTGACACAAGAGGGGGCGCCGACGCCGGGCCGTGGGCTCGGCGTGGCCGGCCTTACGGACGGCGGGTCTAGGAGCCGAGGTCGCGGACCACGTTGTCGAGCCGGTGCGCGAGAGTCTCCAGTTGCTGCTCGGTGGGGTGCTCTCCGGGGACGAACTCTCGCAGGTCCGCCCGCCTGGCGATGACCAGGCCGCGGTGGGCCTCGTCGATCTGGTCGCCCGGCATCACCACGCAGTCGCCCCGCACGAACACCAGGGTCGCGTCGGGGTCCGCGGACTCCAGCAGCTGCCGGACGCATTCGGTGTCGATGAGCGGCATCGTCGGCCTCCCCGCTCCGTGGAACATGACCGCGATCACCTACCCGGTTTCGCACGGAAAACGCGCCCAACCGCGGCGCGCGAACCGCGCCGATCTCCGGCGTTCCCGGTTTTCGTCGGCGGACGGTGCCAAGCTGGCTCCATGCTCACCACTCAGTTCTTTCCAGGCGCGCCCAACTGGACAGACCTCGGCGTGCCCGACGTCCAGCAGGCCGCCGCCTTCTACCGTGGTGTCTTCGGCTGGTCCTTCCGGCCGGCGGGCCCCGACAGCGGCGGCTACGGCTTCCTGCAGCTGGACGGCAAGACGGTCGCGGCCCTGGGGCCGCTCATGGAAGAGGGGGCCGGCGCCGCCTGGACGACCTACTTCGCCACGCCCGACGCCGACGCCTCGGCCAAGCTCGTCGAGCAGCACGGCGGCACCGTCCGCGTGGAGCCGTCCGACGTCTTCACCGCCGGACGGATGGCCCACTTCACCGACCCCGCGGGCGCGCAGTTCGCCGTCTGGCAGGGCGGCGACATCCCGGGCCTCGATCTGGTCACCGACCAGGGCTCGCTCGGCTGGGTCGAGCTCCACGTGCCTGACCCCGCCGCGGTCCAGCCGTTCTACCAGGCCGTCTTCGGCTGGACGGTCGCGACCGTGCCGATGGGTCCCATGGACTACACCGTGGTCTCGACCGCGCAGGGTGACGATCCGAGCATCGGCGGCCTCGTCCCGCTGGCGGTCGGCGACAGTCCACACTGGATGCCGTACTTCGAGGTCGCCGACTGCGACGCCGCGGTGGCCCGAGCCCAGGAGCTCGGCGGCACCGTCGTCATGCCGGCCGAGTCGGTCGAGGGGGTGGGCCGCTTCGCGGCGCTCGACGACCCGTTCGGCGCCCGCTTCGCGGTGATCACCAGCGCCACCTGACACACCCGGCGGTGCGGGTCGCCGTGACCGCCCGCGCCAACCGACACACCCGGCGGTGCGGATCACCGTGACCACCCGCGCCAACCGACACACCCGGCGGTGCGGATCACCGTGACCACCCGCGCCACCGCGGCACCCGAGCTGGTCGGCGGTGCGGGTCGGCGGGGCGAGCGGCCCGCCATCCGGCGGCCAGATCGGCGCGCATCCCCGCCGTCTTGCGGTTGTGAGGGGTGTGCCCGCCACGCACCATCGAGATGCACGCCCCGTCAACCGGAAGGTGCCAGACGATGCCCCACCACCCCAACCTCGACCGCGAACTCGCCGCCGCGCTCGACCGGTTCGAGATGCCCTTTCCCGACCTGTCGACCCTCACCGCGGAGGACCTGCCCGAGATGCGGGCTCAGGCGGCCGCCATGTACGCGGCGACGGCGGTCGACGATCCGCTCGTCACGATCGAGGAACGGTGGGCGCAGGGCCCCGAGGGCGCTCCCGACGTGCGGCTGCGCGTCTACCGGTCCGCCGGGGCCGCCGACGGGCCGCTGCCGTGCCTCTACTGGATCCACGGCGGCGGAATGATCGTCGGTACGCCCGACGCCGACGACGCGCTCGTCGGGCGGTTCGTGAAGGAGGTCGGGTGCGTGGTGGTCTCGGTCGACTACCGCCTGGCGCCCGAGCACCCCGATCCCGCGCCGGTCGAAGACTGCTACGCGGGCCTGGCCTGGACCGCCAAGAACGCCGCCGAGCTGGGCATCGACCCGGCACGCGTGGCGGTGGGGGGAGCCAGCGCGGGCGGCGGACTCGCGGCCGGCACGGTGCTGCTGGCCAGGGACAGGGGCGGCCCCGCCGTCGCCTACCAGCTCCTTGTCTGCCCGATGCTCGACGACCGCGACAACACGCCGTCCACGCTGGAGTTCGAGTCCGCGGTGGTGTGGGCCAGGGCGGCCAACGTCTTCGGGTGGACGTCGCTGCTCGGCGACCGCAAAGGCACCGACGACGTCTCGCCGTACGCGGCTCCTGCCAGGGCCGAAGACCTCTCAGGATTGCCTCCCGCGTTCATCGACGTCGGCGAGCTCGAGGTTTTCCGCGACGAATGCCTCCTCTACGCGCAGCGGCTCTCGCAGGCGGGCGTGTCGACCGAGTTCCACCTGTACGCGGGCGCGTTCCACGGTTTCGACCTGATCATCCCCGACGCGGAGGTGAGCCGACAGGCGGGAGCCGCGCGCATCGTCGCCCTGCGGCGAGCCCTCCTGGCCTGATCGGCCGGCCGCCCTGGCGGAGCCCGCCGGTACCGGTAGCCCCGCCGCAAGGCTGTCGGCCGCACTTCAACCCGCAGGTCACGCCAGGCTCTCCGACCCCTCTGAACGCCAGCGTGCCAAGGCTCTCTCCCCGAGGTCGCGATCGGTCAAGACGACCGGGGAACGGTCAAACGACCAGGCGGGCGACCGAGAGCGGGGCGGACGGCCAGACGACCCGAGAGCAGGACGCGGACGGCCAGACGAACAGGCGGGCTACCCGAGAACAGGACGCGGACGGCCAGACGAACAGGCGGGCGACCGAGAGCAGGAGCCGGACGGTCAGACGACCAGGCGGGCCAGGGAGAGCGCGAGGTGGGCGCGGAGGCGACCCGCCGGTACGGCGAGCGAGAAGCCGAGCGCGGCCTCCGCCCTGGCGATGCGGGCGGCCATCGAGCTGTGGTGCAGGTGCGCGGCGACGGCGGCCCGCCGTACCGAGCCCTCCTCGCACAGCGCCCGCACCGCGGCGGCCACCTCGGGCGGCAGCGAGCGCATTGCGCGAACGTCGGGCAGTTCGGCGACGGCCTCGTCGGGAACGTGGGCGGCCAGCAGCGCAAGCGCCCCCAGATCGGCCCAGCGCACCACGCGGTCCCGCGACTCCTCCGTGGTGAAGCGCAACGCCAGGCGGGCCGCCTCCCAGGAGTCAGCCACCTTGGTGGCGCGCACGGACGGTCCCACCCCGGCCCGCACGGTGGGTGGCAATGCCTTGACCTCGGCGGCAACGATCACGACGGCCACATCGCCTACCGTGGTGGTCCTGGCGTGCGTGCCCTGCGCGCGCAGTCCCGCCATGAGTGCGGGCCCGTCGGCGGCGGGCACGGCGAGCACCTGCAGCGGCGCGCCCGTCGCGAAGCCGAGCAGTCGCAGCGCCCTGGCACGTGCGGCGTCGCCGGTGTCCGCCGACAGGGCGAGCTCGACCAGCGCCGGGTCGGCGGCCGAGGCGGTACGTTCGAGCGTCACCTCGGCGGCGACGGCGAGCCGCTCGAGGACGATCTCGTCGAGGCCGTGCGGGTCGCCCTCTCGCTCCATCCAGACCGTGCCGAGTTCGGGGCCGAGCTCCCTGACGAGCCACCCTGCCCCGGCGGCGCCCGCGTCCACTACGCCCCCGTGCACCGGTGCTCCCCCACGTCCTGGGACGGCCTCCTTTCCAGGCGCGCCGTCGGCCCCAGGCACGGTGCTCGTCCCCGAGGTGATCGTGGGCCTCGGCTCAGCGCTCGACCCTGGCGCGCTCCTGGCCGTCAGGGCGATCTTCGCCCCCGGCTCGACGCCCGCCCGTAAGGTGGCCGTCGGCCTCGGCTCCGCGCTCGATCCCCGGATGGCCGTCGACCTCGGCCCATCGCTCGCCCCCGTGATCGACCCACGCTCGGTGCTCGACCCCAGCCCAGTGTTCGGCCCCAGCCCGGTGCTCGACCCCAGTGGGGCGTTCGATCCGAGCGGAGCGTTGGGGCCTGGCGTCGCTTCTGCCTGCTTGGCAGCGGCCTCGGGTTCTGGGGCGGTCTGGGGCTGGGTGGGCGTCTTCGGCCTGATCGCGGGGTTCTTGCCTGGTGTCGCCCGCCAGCGCCTGCCCGTCGAGGCGTCGAGCAGCCCCACGGGGCACTGCGCCAGCGTGGCCGTGGCCTGCAGTAGCTTCGCGATACCGACGTGGTCGCGCACCAGCGAGTCGAAGTATGCGATGACCCGCACCGCGCTCTCCGCGCCCGTGTCGAGCATCGACAGGCGCAGCATAAGTGCCTGCACACCGTCAGGCTAACCACGATCACGGCCAGATCGGCGGGGCCGGGCATAGTGTTGTGGGACAAATCCTTCTCGTCCCTGGGGGTCGTCTTGTCCGACCAGCAGCCCTATCCGTACGGCTCGTCCGATCCGTACGGCCTGCGCTACCCTTCAGGGCCCTACGACTCATCGAGCGCTCCGATCCCGTACGGCCAGCAAATCCCCGGTCCTTTCGGGCACCCCGCCGTGCCGTACACCAGACGGCGACCTCCTGTCCCGCTGCCGCCGCGCAAGGAGCCGTCGATCTCGGTTCTGCTGTCGTTCTTCCTGCCCGGGGTCGGATCGATCGTCAACGGGGACACCGCCAAGGGGGTCGGCATCCTTGTCGGGTCGTACGCGACGTTGATCTTCGGGTTCATTCTGGCGTTCGTGATCATCGGATTCCTGCTCCTGCCCGTCTCCTTCGGCCTGTGGGTCTGGGGTCTCATCGACGCCTACCAGGGCGCTGTGCAGGCCAACCGGCGCCACGGCTATCCGGGATAGACTCGACGCTGTAACGTCTTGTGAGTGTTAAGGCGTTACATGACGGCCGTGGTGGCCGCGCGAACGGGCGACGAGATGTCCGGGCCCGCGCTCCTGGTGCTGGGCTTGGCGGTCACCGGGTCCCCCTCGGTGGCGTCATGGCTGCTGGCAGGGCTGACGATCTCCGCGGCCCTTGGCGGACCCGTCCTCGGCGCCGCGCTCGACCGAGCCCGCGAGCCTGGACGCCTCCTCGCCGCCCTGCTGGCCGGATACGCGGCCGGGCTCCTGGCGATCCTCGCGCTGCTCGGCGGGGCACCGGACCCGGTCGTGATCGGGGTGGCGGTGGCGGCGGGCCTGCTCGGCCCCGCCCTCTCGGGCGGCTGGACCGCGCAACTCCCGCGTCTCGTCCCGGCTGACCGGCTGCCTCGCGCGAACGTCCTCGATTCCATCGCCTACAACCTCGCCGGACTGGCGGGCCCTGCCCTCGCGGGACTCGTCGCGGCCTCCGCCGGTGCGAACGTCGCCGTCATCGCCTCCGCCGCCCTGGTCGCCGCCGCCCTCCCGGCCGCCTGGTCCCTCCCCTCCCGCCAACTCCCCATCCCCGCCGAACCCATCCATGAGCCCAGCCACGAGGCCATTCACGAGGCCACCGCCAAGACCTCCACTCAGGCCACCCCCGAGCCCATTCACGGGTCCACCACTCAGGCCACATCCGAGACCGTTCGAGAGGCCACCGCCCAGGCCACATCCGAGACCGTTCGCGAAGCCACCGCCCAGGCCACGCCCGAGACCGTTCGCGAAGCCACCGCCCAGGCCACGCCCGAGCCCGCCGCCCGGGCAACGCCCGACACCACCCCCGGGGCCGCAGTTCAGACCACCACCAAGACCGCTACCGTCCCTCCTCCTCCGCGGTCGCAGGCAGCCCCCGCCACGCCCGATGGTGGCAGCCCCTCGCAGGAGTTCAAGACCGGCACCGCGTCGTCCACGGCCGAGGCCGCCGTCGAATCGAACCCGACCACCCGGGACGCCGACGATTCGCCGCGCCACGGCATGCGCCACGAACTGGTCGCCGGGTTCGCGGCCCTCGCCCGTGCGGGAAGCCTCAGGCGCGCCACGCTGACCTCGATGATCTCCTACGCGGGCCTCGCGACGCTGACGGTCACCGCCCCGCTGCTCGGCGGGCGCCTGCTGGGTGATCCCGGGTACGGCGCGCTGCTGCTGTCCGTGCTGGCCGCCGGCGCTCTGGCCGCGAACGCGGTGCTCGCCAGGTTCCCCACCACGCGCCCTGACGCCGTCGTGCTGGCGAGCGTACTGATCATCGGCGCGGGCTTGGCGCTCGCCGCCTTGGCGGGAACGTTCACGATGGCGGTGCTGGCCGTCGTGCTCGTCGGGCTGGGCGAGGGACCGCAGCTCACCGCCCTGTTCGCGGTACGGCACCGCGAGGCGCCGCCCCGGTTGCGCAGCCAGGTCTTCACCACGGGAGCCAGCCTGAAGATCACCTCGTTCGCGCTGGGTTCGGCGATGGCCGGACCGCTGGCCGCCCACTCCCCCGCCGCCGCACTGCTGGCGGGCGCGACCATCCAACTCGTGGCGGCGGTCGCCTTCCTCCTCTCCCACCGCCTTCCCCGCCCCGCGACCGCCGCCTGACCATCACCGCCCGACGCGGCCTCGCATTCGACGATCCAGGCAAAGCCCCAAGCGCCGAGACCCGAAGCCACGGCCCGCAATCCCACGTGTCGTCGAGTGCGGGCCGCACCCAGAACCGCGCGGTCGGACGCGCGGACAGGCAGGCAAGCAGGCGGACGGGCAGACGGATGGATGGACAGGCGGGCGAACGGGCAGGCGGGCAGGCGGGCGAACGGGCGGGCGGGCGGGCAGACCGACGGGCGGAGGAGCGGGCGGGCGGAGCGTCAGGGGTGGGAGGCGCGGTGGGCGGCGACGCGTTCCCTGGTGGCGCAGCGGCTCCCGCAGTACCGGCGGGGGCTGCCGCCTCCGAGGTCCAGGTACGGCTTGCCGCAGCCCGCGGCGGCGCACAGCCCGCCGGGCAGGCGCTGGTGGTCGGCGAGCAGGACGGCCAGCGCCATCGCCGAGGAGGCGAGGAACCATGACCCCCACGGCCCGTCGTCGGCCTCGTCGACGTGGAGGTGCCAGGTACTGGTTCCGTGGTGGCTGGTGAGGCGGGGTGGACCGGCGGAGCCGGCGAGGAGTTCGTTCAGCAGGGCGGCGGCCTCGTCGACGGTCTCTGCGCCGAACACCCGGACCAGTCGTGAGGCCGCCTCGCGCATCGTCTCGACGTCGTTCGGGGTGAGGTCGAGGGGCGGCCGCTCGCCGTATTCCAGGAGGACGCGGGTGACTCCCTCCGTGTCGGCGTGCTCGTGGAGCAGCGCCACTGTCAGGGCGACGGCGCGGCGGGCCATGACTTTCGTCGAGTGCACGCCCGCAGGATAGCGCCGGCGACAGGGCCTGGCGGTGGGCCGCGCCCCGGCTTGCGGTGGGCCGCGCCCCGGCTTGCGGTGGGCCGCCACCCAGAGCGCCGCGCCCCACAAAAGCGGGGGTTGTGGTGAGCTGTCGCCCTGACGGCGTCACGTCCGACTGAGGGTTGCGGTGGTTCTGTGATGGGAGCGCTCCCAAAGTCGTCTATGGGGCATTTATCCAGAGAAGTACGACTTCACAGTTGGAAAACACCTCTCCGGTAACGGTTCTGTTGCGCCGTATTGACGCCCCGACCCGTCGTCGGACACCCTTCGTGGGAGCGCTCCCAAATGAATGTCCATCGCGGTTCACCGGCCGGGGACGAGGCCGCGACCACCCGAGAGGGGTCCAGAATGATGACCACCAAGCGTCGCGGTAGCCTCACCGCCGCCGCCCTGGCCGCGACCGCCCTGGCGATCGCCTCCTGCGGTTCGGGCTCCACCCCCGCCGGCGCTCCCGCCGCCTCCGGTGCCGCCGAGCCCGTCACCGTGAAGGTCCAGGTGTTCGGCGGCGGCGAGAACTTCGGCTACAAGAACGCCGTCGCCAAGTGGAACGCCGAACACAAGGACGTCCAGATCAAGCTGGAGGTGCTCACCGACCAGTTCGAGCAGGTCTACTGGCCGCAGATGATCCAGTGGCTGCAGGCCGGCAAGGGCGCGGGCGACGTCGTCGGCATCGACGAGGGCGGCATGGGCCTGGCGAAGGCGCACCCCGAGTGGTGGGCCGACCTGGGCGAGCAGGGCCTGTCCGGCCGCCAGGCCGACTACCCCTCCTGGAAGTGGGAGAACGGCGTGTCCTCCGACGGCAAGGTGTTCGGCCTCGGCACCGACATCGGCGGCATGAGCGTCTGTTACAACAAGACGCTGTTCGAGAAGGCTGGTCTCCCCACCGACCGTCAGGAGGTCGCCGCCCTCTGGCCGACGTGGGACGACTTCCTCAAGGTCGGCCAGCGGTTCCAGGGCAAGGTGAAGGACGCCAAGTTCACCGACGGCACCAACACCCTCTACAACGTGGTGCTGGTCCAGGAGGCGGCCAAGAACGGCAACCTCACGTACTTCGACAAGTCCAACGCCCTCGTCGTCGACAAGAACCCCGCGGTGAAGACCGCCTTCGACTTCGCCCAGAAGATGACCCAGCTCGGCCTCACGGCCAAGCTGCGCAACTTCACCGAGGAGTGGGCGACGGGCACCAAGAAGAACGCCTTCGCCACCGTCGGCTGCCCCTCGTGGATGCTCGGCGTCGTCAGCGGCAACGCGGGCGAGGGCGCCAAGGGCCAGTGGGACGTCGCGGCCGTTCCGGGTGGCGGCGGCAACTGGGGCGGGTCGTGGCTGGCGGTGCCCAAGCAGTCGGCGCACCCGAAGGAGGCGGCCCAGGTCGCCGACTACCTGACCAGCGCCGAGGTGCAGGCCGGCATCTTCACCGACTTCGGCAACATGCCGAGCAACACCAAGGCCCAGCAGGACCCGGCGGTGACGGGCGCGAAGAACGCCTTCTTCAACGACGCCCCGATCGGCGACATCTTCGCCAAGTCGGCGGCCTCGCTGCAGCCGGTGTTCCTCGGCGTCAAGCACACGCAGGTCAAGAACGCCGTCGAGTCGGTGGTGCAGGGCATGGACGACGGCTCGGTCGTCCAGGACAAGGCCTGGCAGCAGCTCGTGGACGACGCGGTCAAGGCCGCGGGCTGATCAGGCCCGGCAGCCGCGATCCCGTGACCGGCTCCGGCCCGCCGTTGCGACCCGTCGCAGGCGGGCCGGTCGCCGGTCCCCGAAGCGAGAGGTCTCCATGAGCCTTCACCTGGAAAAGGCGCCCTCGAGGGTCGCCGCACCGCCACCGCCGAGGAACGGCAGGCGCTGGCGGTCCGTCCTGGACATCAGGGCCATGCCGTACTTCCTGATCTCCCCCTATTTTGTGCTTTTCGCGTTCTTCGGGCTGTTCCCGCTGGCCTTCACGTTGTGGTACTCGCTGTACGACTATGACCTGGCGGGAACCACCGAGTGGGCGGGCCTGGGCAACTACGCCCAGTTGCTGGCCGACGAGGACTTCTGGAACGCGGTCGTCAACACCGTCGGGATCTTCCTGCTGGCCACCATCCCCCAGCTACTGCTGGCGCTGCTGCTGGCCAACGCGCTCAACAAGCGCCTGCGCCTGCGGCTGGCGATCAGGATGAGCGTGCTGCTGCCGCTGGTCACCTCGGTGGTGGCGGTCGCGGTGGTCTTCACCCAGCTGTACGCCAGGGACTGGGGCCTGGTGAACTGGGTGCTGAGCTGGTTCGGCGTCGAGCCGATCAACTGGCGCGCCGAGCGGCTGCCCTCGTGGCTGGCGATCGCCACCATGGTCGACTGGCGATGGACCGGCTACAACGCGATCATCTTCCTCGCCGGCATGCAGACGATCCCGCGCGACCTGTACGAGGCGGCCTCGATCGACGGGGCCTCGCGGCGCAGGCAGTTCTGGCAGATCACGCTGCCGATGCTGCGCCCGACGCTGATCTTCGTGGTGCTGAACTCGACGATCGGCGGCCTCACCCTGTTCGCCGAGCCGACCACCTTCTACAACGGCAACGTGGACGGCGGCTCGCAGGGCCAGTTCCAGACGGTGGCGATGTTCATCGTCAAGCAGGGCTTCAGGGAGTTCGACTACGGCTACGCCGCAGCGGCGGCCTGGCTGCTGTTCCTGCTCATCCTCCTCGGCGCCCTGATCAACTTCCTGTTCGTCCGCCGGATCGGGGGCACCAGATGACCGGCTCTTCAGGCAGCCCCAGGCTGTGGAACGCCACCGTCATGACCAGGGTCATGCTGGTGCTCGCGATCGTGCTGTCGGCCTTCCCCCTCTACTGGATGCTCGTCATCGCCTCGCGCACCAACGACGACGCCGTGGAGGTCCCTCCGCCGTTCCTGCCGGGCGGCAACCTGGGCGAGAACATCCAGGCGGTGCTGGCCAACGAGGACGCCCACTTCATGACCGGGCTGATGAACTCCTTCATCGTGGCGACCGTCGTGACGGTGTCGGTGGTGCTGATCTCGACCCTGGCCGGGTTCTCGTTCTCGAGGCTGCGCTTTCGGGGCAGGAGACTACTGCTGCTGACGATCCTGGTGACGATGATGGTGCCGCTGCAGCAGATGGGCGTCGTGCCGCTCTACCGGCTCATGGTCGACCTGGAGTGGACGGGCACGCTCACGGCGGTGATCCTGCCGTACCTGCTCAACGGCTTCGGCGTGTTCCTGATGACCCAGTACACCGAGCAGGCGGTCCCGAACGAGCTGGTCGAGGCGGCCAGGGTGGACGGCGCCTCGACGATGCGGATCTGGTGGAACGTCGTGCTGCCCGCCGTACGGCCGGGCATGGCGGTGCTCGGCATCAACACCTTCATGCTGCTGTGGAACGACTACATGTGGCCGATGATCGTGCTGACGCCCGACAACCCCACCGTGCAGATCGCCATCCAGGCGCTCAACGAGCGGTTCTCCACGAACTACGTGCTGATCTTCGCGGGGACCGCGCTGTCCATCATCCCGCTCATCATCGTGTTCATCGCGTTCGGCCGGCAGATCGTCGGCGGCATCATGGAAGGTGCGGTCAAGGCGTGACAACCCAACAGGACCGGCTCGACGACCGGCTGCTGTTCCCCACCGGCTTCACGTGGGGCGCGGCTACCTCGGCGTACCAGATCGAGGGGGCGGTCGGCGAGGACGGGCGCGGCCAGTCCATCTGGGACGTGTTCTCCAGAAAGCCTGGCAGGGTGCTGGGCGGCGACAACGCCGACGTGGCCATCGACCACTACCACCGCTACCGCGACGACGTGGCGCTGATGGCCGAGCTGGGGCTGAGCGCCTACCGCTTCTCGATCTCGTGGCCGCGTGTGCAGCCCGACGGGATGGGCGCGATCAACCAGCGGGGGCTCGACTTCTACCGGCGCCTGGTGGACGAGCTGCTCGGCCGCGGGGTGGAACCGTGGGTGACGCTCTACCACTGGGACCTGCCGCAGTCGCTGGAGGACAGGGGCGGCTGGCCCGAGCGGGACACCGCCTACCGTTTCGCCGAGTACGCCGCGGCCGTGCACGAGGCGCTGGGTGACAGGGTGCGCAACTGGTCCACGGTCAACGAGCCGTGGTGTGCCGCCTTCCTCGGTTACGCCTCGGGCGAGCACGCGCCGGGACGGCGCGAGCCCGCGAGCGCCATCAGGGCCGCGCACCACCTCAACCTGGCGCACGGCCTGTCGGCGCGGGTGCTCAAGAACGACGGCAACAGGGTCGGCGGCTGCGTGAACCTGTACGCGATCTCCCCCGCGACGGACACCGCGGCCGACCTCGACGCGGCACGGCGCGTCGACGGGCTGCAGAACAGGTTCTTCCTGGACGCGCTGCTGAAGGGCCGCTACCCGGCCGACGTGCTGGAGGACCTGGAGCAGGTCACGGACATGGCGTTCGTGAAGGACGGCGACCAGGAGACGATCAAGGCCCACATCGACATGCTGCTGGTCAACTACTACAGCCGCTTCACCGTCTCCGGCGCCCCCGGTGGCGCAGCGTCGGCCGCGGCCGCGCCGACCGACTCGGCCTCCCCCTGGGTGGGCAGCGAGCACGTCTCGTTCGTCAACGGCGGCCGGCCGGTCACGGCGATGGGCTGGGAGATCGACGACAGCGGCCTGACGGAGATCCTGGTGCGGGTGGCCGCCGACTACCCCCGCCTCTCCCTGGTCGTCTCGGAGAACGGCGCGGCCTTCGACGACGTGCTGTCCGAAGGAAGGGTGCGGGACACCGACCGCATCGCCTACCTCGACGCCCACCTGCGCGCCTGCAGGACCGCCATCGACGAGGGGGTGCCGCTGGAGGGCTACTTCGCCTGGTCGCTGATGGACAACTTCGAGTGGGCCTGGGGGTACGGCAAGCGCTTCGGACTCCTGCACGTGGACTACGCCACCCAGCGCAGAACCCCCAAGGACAGCGCGCTGTGGTATGCGGAAACGATCCGGCACAATAGCTGAATGGCCATGAACCGACCGACGCTCGAAGCGGTCGCAGCGCTCGCAGGGGTCGGCAGGGGCACGGTGTCCCGCGTCATCAACGGCTCGCCGAAGGTGAGCTCGAAGGCAAGGGACGCCGTGCTGAAGGCCATCGAGGAGCTCGGCTACGTCCCCAACAGGGCGGCCAGGGCGCTGGTCACACGACGTACCGACACGGTGGCGCTGGTGGTGTCGGAGTCGGAGCAACGCATCTTCGACGAGCCGTACTTCGCGGGCATCATCCGCGGCATCGGCTCGGCGCTGGCGGAGACGGGGCTGCAGCTCATCCTCGCGATGGCGCAGTCCCCTGAAGAGCACGAGCGGCTGGAGCACTACCTGACAGGGCAGCACGTCGACGGCGTGCTGTTGCTGTCGCTGCACGGAGAGGACCCGCTGCCCGGCAGGCTGGAGGCGATGGGCGTGCCGACCGTGCTCGGCGGCCGTCCCGTCGGGCTCGAGGCCTTCAGCTACGTCGACATGGACAACAGGGCGGGGGCCAGGCAGGCGGTCAAGCACCTGCTCGGCCTGGGTCGCACCAGGATCGCGACGATCGCGGGCCCGCAGGACATGGGCGTGGGCGTCGACCGGCTCGCGGGCTACCGCGACGCGTTGCTGGCCTCCGGCATGGGCGAGCTGGTCGGTTTCGGCGACTTCTCCGAGGAGAGCGGCGAGAGCGCGATGCGCGAGCTGCTGGAGGCGCATCCCGGGCTCGACGCGGTCTTCGCCGCCTCCGACCTGATGGCCGTGGGCGCGCTGCGGGCGCTGAAGGCCGCGGGCCGTTCCGTCCCTGGCGACGTGGCCGTGGTCGGGTTCGAGGACTCCAAGGTGGCGTTGCACACCGACCCCCCGCTCACCACCGTCCACCAGCCGACGGAGCTGATGGGCAGGCAGATGGCGCACCTGCTGGTCGCCAGGATCAACGGCGAGGAACTGCGCCAGCCTGTGCTCATCCTCGACACCCATCTGGTGCTGCGCGGCACCGCCTGAGCGCCGCGCACCCCCTCTGTATTCTTTGCCGGTCGAAAGGAATCCCCTCGTGCCCACACTTTCCGGCGCCGGCTACACCGCCGAGATCAGCACCCGCGGCGCCGCCGTCCGCGGCCTGCGTCACGGCGCGCGCGAGCTGCTCACCAGCTGGCCCGAAGGCGGCCCCGTCCCCTACTTCGCGGGGACCCTTCTGGCGCCGTGGCCCAACAGGGTGGGCGGCGCCGTCTACACGTTCGCGGGCGAACGCCACGAGCTGCCGGTCAACGAGCCGGGGCGCGGCCACGCCCTGCACGGCCTCGTCCACGCGGCCGAGTGGCGGGTGGACGAGGAGCACGGGTCGCGGGTACGGCTGGCGTACGACCTCGCCCCTTCGCCCGGCTACCCCTTCACTCTGTCGTTCCTCGTCACCCACGCGCTCGGCGAGCGGGGCCTGACGACGACGGTCTCCTGCGGGAACTCCGGGGAGCGGGCCGCCCCCTACGGCTGCGGCCCGCACCCGTGGCTTCTCGGCGGGCGGCTGCACGTGCCCGCCGAGAAGGTGCTGCTGCCCGACGAGCGGATGCTGCCGCGCTCGCTGGAGGAGGTGGCGGGCACGCCGTACGACTTCAGGCAGCCCCGCGAGCTCGGAGACACCCCCCTCGACCACACGTTCACGGGGCTGTCGTCGGGCGAGGTCGCCGTCGACGACATCACGGTGAGCTGGGACCCGGCGGTGATGCCGTGGGTGCAGGTCTGCACGGGCACGCACCTCGGCTACACGGGTGTGGCGGTCGAGCCGATGACCTTCCCGCCCGACGCGTTCAACTCGGGAGCCGACCTGGTCGTGCTGGAGCCGGGTGACGAGCACGAAGCGTCGTGGACGATCGGAGTCCGCTGATGGAGAGCAGGACCAAGCGCAGGCTGGCCGCGGACGAGTTGTCGCGGCTCGCCCATCGGGCGGTCGGCTCGCACGTGAGCGACGCGGTGGAGCTGGCCGACGGCTTCGCCAACGCGGTGTGGCGGCTGACGCTCGACGACGGCCGCAGCGTCGTGCTGAAGCTGTCGCCGCCGCCGGAGCTGGAGCAGCTCACCTACGAGCACGACCTGCTGCGCATGGAGGCGGCCGCCTACCCGCTGGCGGCGTCGGCGGGGGTGCCGGTGGCGGCGCTGCTGAAGGCGGGGTTCGACGATCCGGTGCTCGGCGGCGACTACCTGGTGCTGTCCGCGCTCGACGGCACGCCGTGGAACCAGGCGGCGCTCGACGAGGCCGCGAACGCGGCGCTGCGGTACGAGCTGGGCGGCCATCTGGCCCGTTTCAGCACCGTCACCGGCGAGGTGTACGGCTACCCGCACAACGGTCTGACGGGCTCGACGTGGCGCGAGGCGTACCTGCGGATGGTGGGGGCGCTGCTCGACGACGCGCTGCGCTACCCGGCGACCCCGCTCCCCCGCCCGGTCGCCGAGCTGAGGGCGGTGCTGGAGGGCGCCTCGGGCGTGCTCGACGAGGTGACCACGCCGCACCTGGTCCACTTCGACGTCTGGCCTGGCAACGTCTTCCTCGACCTGACGGGACGCCCCCGCATCCAGGCGATCATCGACCACGAGCGCGCCTTCTGGGGCGACCCGCTGGCCGACCTGATCACGCCGACGCTCTTCCGCGAGATCGACGAGGACGACCCGCTGCTGGCCGGCTACCGCGCGGTGCGCCCGCTGGAGCTGACTCCTGGGGCACACCGGCGGCTCGACCTCTATCGCGCGTATCTCTACCTCATCCTGCTGGTGGAGAACGGCCCCCGGCAGTACCCGGAGGCCGACTACGCTCCACTGCGCGATCTGGCGATGACCTCGCTGGTCAAGGTCCTCGACCGGCTCTAGTGCCGGTGGCCCTCCTCGCCGTGCTCGGGTACGGCGGAGTTGGTCACCGCCTCGTAGTCCTGGCCCGCCTCGGCGCCCAGCGTTCTGGCTCTGGCGTCCTGGCCGGCGAAGCGGCAGGTGGTGGCGCCGGTGACGGTGTTGGGGGCGCCCAGGTCGTCGGGGGTGGCCCCGGCGCAGGTCAGCGCGCCCCTGACCGTGGTGCCCGCGACGATCGCGCCGGTGGTCCCGTTCAGGACGGCGGCGCCGCGGATCCTGGCGCCGACGGCGGTGAGCGCGCCGCCGGAGACGCTGAGCGCGCCGTCGACCTCGGTGTCGAGCAGGTGGAGCTCGGCGGCCTTCGAGGCGGTGAGCGCGCCTTCGACCGTGCCGCCCCGCACCACGAGGGAGGCGCCCGGCCGTACGGTGACGGGGCCCGTGATCTCGGCGCCGGTCAGGCAGGTCACGCCCTCGCGCACGGTCAGCGGGCCGCGGTGCGCGCCGGTGACGGTCGTCGTGCAGGCGGGGGGCGGGGCGATCGTGGTGACGGTGAAGGCGCGCTCCCTGCCGTGGTTGCCCGAGGCGTCGATCGAGCGGTACTCGATCGTGTGGCGGCCGCGGGGCAGCTTGCCGTACACGAGGTGGTCGATGGTGGTGCCGGTCTCGGTGAAGGTCCACGGCTGCTCGGAGGAGGTGGGCCAGCCGAAGTAGTTGAACCAGCCGTCGCCGTCCACCCGCGACTCCGAGACGACGTAACCGTCGTTGTCGTCGTCGCCGGTGAGCCTCATGGTGAAGGGCCCGTTGTAGATGTAGGTGTCGGCGCCCGGCTTGAGCAGCGGCTTCGACAGCTCGTAGGCGGTGGTGGGGGCGACGGCGTCGACCTTCCACGTGAGCGTCTGGCCGCCGAGGGCGGCGGTGAGCGTGTGCGCGCCCGTGGTGCGGCCCTTGAGCGCGACCTCCGTTCCGGTGGCGATCTGCCTGCCGTCCAGCGACCAGGTCACGGCGGGGACGGCGGCCGCGGGGTGGGTGGTCTCGACGTGGACGACGTCGGCACCGCCGACGGGCCGGTCGGTCGGGGTGGAGGAGACGATGGCGGGCGTGACGCCGTCGGGCGGGGTGGTGATCGCGGTGTCGACGGTCCAGGTGCGGGTGCTCGTCATGGCGGTCCTGATCGCGGGGTCCCTGACGAAGTCCGTCGGGTCGGCGACGGTCGCCCTCACGGTGTGGGTGCCGGGGGTGAGGCCGAGCGTGCGCAGGTCGAGGACGTCGACGTCGCCCGGGAGGTCCTCGCCGTCGACGTTCCACGTGGTGACCAGGCCGTGGTCGACCGGGTGCATCGGCTCGACCCACAGCACGCGGTCGGCGCCCACGGGGGCGGCGGTGGGGGTGGCGTCCTGGACGACGTCGGTCTTGGCGGTGATGCGCCGGACCATGACCTCACGGCTGACCTGGTCGAAGTAGTAGCCGAGGGTCTTCATCATGGAGTGCCTGCTGGGCCGCCACACGCCCGTGGTCGTGTACAGGCCGCCCTCGTAGCGGGCGATGGGGCCACCGGACTCGCTGGCGTCGCCGAGCCAGCGCCACCACTTGCGCTGCTGGTCCTTCATCTGCTGCTCGGTGAGCAGGCTGTGGTGGGCGCTGCTCGGCTCGCCACCGGTGTAGGGGCCGCCGGGGACGCCGCGCTGGTAGTAGTCGTACTCGTCCTGCAGACCGCCGAGCGAGTGTCCCAGCTCGTGCGGGCTGATCAGCGCCGACATGGCGTTGCTGCCGGAGGCCGTGGCGTACGAGCCGCCGGCGCCGCCGTAGGTGCCGCTGTTGGCCAGCGCCATGATCTGCCGGTTGGCGGAGGTGGTCCCGGCGATCATGTTGGCGTAGCGGGTGGCCGCCGCGTTGTTCATGGTGATCAGGCGCTGCACGCTGGAGGCGTTGCAGCCGCCCCAGAAGCCCATGCTCAGGGGTGTGGTCTTCCTCGGCGAGGTGAGGTCGGGGTCGCAGCTGACGCCCGACTCCCCCGAGACGATGTCCACGCGGTAGACGTTGATGTAGTTCCGGTAGGACTTGAACGGCTCGATGGACCACATCACGTTGAGGTGCCGGTCGACGTCGGCTCTGAAGGCCGCCTGCTCGCTCTCGGTGTACCCGTCACCCATGATGATCAGGTTGAAGCGCTTGCCGGGCGGGCCCGTCACCTGGACCTGCGTGACCGTGGCGCTGCCCGGCTCGGCGAGGGCGGGAAGGGGGACCAGCCACGCGAGGGCCAGCACCGCTGCAACAAATATCCGCATGCCCCGAAATATCGGCCTGTGCGGCGGTCGCAGGGACATCCCATATGGGGATAATCCCGGTGTTATGGTCCGGGCATGCAGTTGGAGCTGAGGCATCTGAGGGTGCTGAGAACCATCGCCGACCAGGGCAGCGTCACCAGGGCCGCCGCGTCGCTCGGGGTCTCGCAGCCCGCGTTGACCGCCCAGCTGCGCCGCATCGAGCAGACGCTCGGCGGGCCCGTCTTCGAGCGCGACCACCGAGGCGTGTCGCCGACCGCGTTCGGGGAGTTCGTCCTTGCCAGGACGCGTTCCATCATCGCGGGCGTGGACGACCTGCTGCAGGCGCGCACGCCCGCCCATCCGGTGGTGCGCGTCGGCAGCTTCGAGAACCCGATCGTCGTCACGCTGCTGGAGAGCCTGTCGAGAACGCTGCCCGACTCGCGCATCACGCTGCAGACCGAGCACTTCGTCAGGGTGCTGGTGGACATGGTGGCCAACGACCGGCTCGACGTCGCGCTGGTGGCCGACTACCCGGGCCACGCCTTACGGTCGCACGCGTCACTCGGGCTCGGGGTGGTGGCGGTCGAGCCGGTCTTCGTGGCGCTGTCGTCGGGGCATCCGCTGGCGGGCCGCGACGAGGTGGACCTGGCGGAGCTGGCAGGCGAGCAATGGGTGCTGCCTCCGTCGGACGGTATGGGCTGGCCCGAGCACCTGCTGGAGGCCTGCGCGGCGGCGGGGTTCTCACCGCGGGCGCGCTACCAGATGGTGGAGGCGGGGGTGCGGCGCGAGCTGGTCGGCGCGGGGCACGCGGTGTCGGCCTGCCAGGCGCTCTACGACGCGGGGCCCGCCGTGACCGTGCTGCCCCTCAGGGGGAATCCGCTCTGGATGCGGCACGTGCTGCTCTGGCGCACCGCGGGTCCTGTGGCCGCGCAGTCGGCGACCGTGCTGGCCGCCGCCGTGTCCGCGCACCGGGCCGTCGCTGACCGCAGCCTGCCGTACCAGGCATGGAGCAGCCGGTACGGGACGCCGCCCGACGTCATGTGAGCGCCCCTTGCGCATCCACGGATCTCAACGCATGATGAATTCATGCGCTGTGTGATAGCAGGCGGCGGCCCGGCGGGCGCGATGCTCGCCCTGCTGCTGGCCAGAGCGGGCGTCGAGGTGACGCTGCTGGAGAAGCACGCCGACTTCCTCCGCGACTTCAGGGGGGACACGATCCACCCCTCGACCCTCCAGGTGCTCGACGAACTGGGCCTGGCCGAGGAGTTCCACCGCATTCCGCACCGCAAGGCGTACGGGCTCGACCTGGTGACCGACACGGGGGTCAGCCACCTGGCCGACCTGCGCGGCCTGCCGGGACGCTACGACTACATCGCCTTCGTCCCGCAGTGGGACTTCCTCGACCTCCTCACCTCCCAGGCCGCGAAGTATCCGTCGTTCCGGCTGCTCATGAACGCCGAGGCGTACGGGCTGATCCGCGAGGGCGGGGCCGTGCGCGGCCTGCGGTACCGCGACGAGGACGGCGAGCACGAGCTGAGGGCCGACCTCACGGTCGCGGCCGACGGCCGCGGCTCGGTCCTGCGCAAGGCGGCGGGCCTGGTGCCGAAGGAGTTCGGCGTGCCGATGGACGTCGTCTGGTTCAGGATGCCCCGTGAGGACACCGACCCCGGCGACACCTTCCTGCGCGTCTCGCCGGGCCGGCTCATGGCCACGATCAACAGGGAGACCTACTGGCAGCTCGGCTACGTCGTCCCCAAGGGCGGGGCCGAGCGGCTGCACGCCGCGGGCATCGAGGAACTGCGCCGCCAGGTGGGCCGGCTGCTGCCGTTCCTCGGCGAGCGGGTCACGCTGCTCAAGAGCTTCGAGGACGTCAGCACCCTCACCGTCGCGCTCAACCGGCTACGCCGCTGGTATCGGCCAGGATTCCTGTGCATCGGCGACGCGGCGCACGCGATGACACCAGTGTTCGGCGTGGGGATCAACCTGGCCGTCCAGGACGCGGTCGCCACGGCCAACATCATCCTCGCGGAGGGTCCCTCCGCGGTGCGCGAGGTCCAGCGGCGGCGCATGTTCCCGACCAGGGTGACGCAGCTGGCCCAGCAGGTGGCGCAGAGGCGGCTGATCGCGCCCGCGCTGTCGGGTTCGCTGCGGCTCACCCGGGTGCCCGACCTGACGCGCGTCCCCTTGCTCAACAAACTGGCCAGGACCTTCATCGGCAACGGCGTCCGTCCCGAACATGTGGCCACCAGGTGACATGACAGGACGGCCGCGCGCGCAGGTCCGGCCCCGCTGGCCTTTCGGGGACACGGTCACGGCCACCGGCGCCGCCACGTTCTCACAACGTGGACGCCGAGGTCGGCGTGCGGGGGGCTGGTGGAATACCCTCGTATGCCGTGAGCAACCTTGATTCCTGGCGAACCATGACCGCGGCCCAGCAGCCGGACTGGCCCGACCGCAGCGAGCTCGAGAAAGTGGTCGCCGAGCTCGGCGGACTGCCACCGCTGGTCTTCGCGGGCGAGTGCGACCAGCTGAAGGACCAGCTGGCCGCCGTGGCCAGGGGCGAGGCCTTCGTCCTGCAGGGCGGCGACTGCGCCGAGACGTTCGCCGGCGCGACCGCCGACAACGTCCGCAACAAGCTCAAGACACTGCTCCAGATGGCGATCGTGCTCACCTACGCCGCCAAGGTCCCGGTCGTGAAGATCGGCCGCGTCGCGGGACAGTTCGCCAAGCCCCGCTCCAAGGGCACCGAGGTCCGCGACGGCGTGGAACTGCCCGCCTACCGCGGCGACATGGTCAACGGGTTCGAGTTCACCGCCGACTCACGCAAGCCCGACCCGTGGCGGCTGCTGCGCGCCTACCACTCCTCGGCCGTCACGCTCAACCTCGCCCGCGCCTTCACCAAGGGCGGCTACGCCGACCTGCGCCAGGTGCACGCGTGGAACCAGGACTTCGTGGCCGAGTCGCCTGCCGGGCGCCGCTATGAGCAGCTGGCCAGGGAGATCGACCAGGCGCTGGCGTTCATGCGGGCCTGCGGCGCCGACCCCGAGGAGTTCCACACGGTGGAGTTCTACTCCTCGCACGAGGCGCTCATCCTCGACTACGACAGGGCGCTCACCAGGGTCGACTCGCGCACCGGCCTGCCGTACGACGTGTCGGCGCACATGGTCTGGATCGGCGAGCGGACCCGCCAGCTCGACGGGGCGCACGTGGAGTTCTTCTCCCGCATCCGCAACCCGATCGGCGTCAAGCTCGGCCCCACGACGACGCCCGAGGAGGCGCTCGCGCTGGTCGACAAGCTGAACCCGAAGAACGAGGCGGGGCGGCTGACGTTCATCACGCGGATGGGCGCGTCCAAGATCCGCGAGCACCTTCCGGTGCTGGTGGAGAAGGTGACCGCGTCCGGCGCCCAGGTGGCGTGGATCTGCGACCCCATGCACGGCAACACGTTCGAGGCGCCGAGCGGGCACAAGACCAGGCGGCTCGACGACGTGCTCGACGAGGTGGCCGGTTTCTTCGAGGTGCACAGGGCGCTCGGCACGCACCCCGGCGGCATCCACATCGAGTTCACCGGTGACGACGTGACCGAGTGCGTCGGCGGCGGGCAGGAGATCGTCGAGGACGACCTCTCGCTGCGCTACGAGACGGCGTGCGACCCCCGCCTCAACCGGAGCCAGTCGCTGGACCTGGCCTTCCGGGTGGCGGAGCTGTACCGGTCGGTCTGACCCGCCACGCCACGCGCCCGCTCCCTCACTCAGGGGGCGGGCGCTCGGTTTCCCCTGGGAGCCGCGGCCCGCTTCCCCTGGTGCCGCGGACCTCCTGGTTGTCCGCGGTACGGCGGACATGAAACCGAATCGTCTTCTATGATCGCCAGGACAACGTCACCCAGGTGTGGAGTAATCGTGGATGGTCAGCCGGCCCCCGAGGGAGTGGACCCGAGCGTCCCCAACGTCGCGCGGATGTACGACTACTACCTCGACGGCAAGAACAACTTCGCCGCCGACAGGGCCGCCGCCGAGCAGATCCTCCAGCTCTTCCCCGAGACCAGACGGTCGGCCAAGGAGAACCGCGCCTTCCTCGGCCGCGCCGTACGCCACCTGGTCAGCCAGGGTGTCGACCAGATCGTCGACCTGGGCTCGGGCCTGCCCACTCAGGGCAACACCCATGAGAGCGCGCCGGGCGCGAGGGTCGTGTACGTCGACTACGACCCCGTCGTCTGCGCGCACGGCAGGGCGCTGCTGGCCGACGGGACGAACGTCGACATCCTGCACGGGGACGTCCGCGAGCCGGGCAAGCTCCTCGTCGAGCTCGGCGACCTGATCGACTTCAGGCGTCCTGTGGCGTTCCTGATGCTCGCCGTCCTGCACTTCCTGCCCGACACGGAGGCCTATCCCGTCGTCGGCGCGCTGAGGGAGGCGAGCGCGCCGGGCAGCCACCTGGTCATCAGCCACGCCATCGACGCCAAGCCGGACACCACGCCCGAGGCGCTGCAGATCTACGAGCGCGCCACCGCCTCGCTCAGGCTGCGCACCGAGGAGGAGATCAGGCGCTTCTTCGACGGCTACGAGCTGGTCGAGCCCGGCCTGGTCTTCCCCAAGGACTGGCGTCCCGAGCAGCCGCCGCTGGTCGGCGACAGCGCCAGCTCGATCGGCTACGCGGGCGTCGGCGTCCTGCGCTGACAAAGCGGCGGAGCCCTCACCCCATGCGGGCGAGGGCTCCGGGAGTCCGCTTCTAGTTCTGCTCGGAGGCGGTGCCCATCTCCTGGGCCAGCTCCGCCCTGATGGCGTCCATGTCGAGCGCCTTGACCTGACCGATGAGGTCCTCGAGCGCGGGCGCGGGCAGCGCGCCCGGCTGGGCGAAGACGACGATGCCGTCACGGATCGCCATGATCGTCGGGATGGAGGTGATCTCGAATCCCTCCGACAGGCCGGGCTGCGCCTCGGTGTCGATCTTCCCGAACGTCACGTCGGCGTGCTTCTCGGAAGCCTTCTCGAAGATCGGCCCGAACGTACGGCACGGGCCGCACCACGCCGCCCAGAAGTCGAGCAGGACGATCCCCTTGTCGGCGATGTCGTTGAAGTTCTGGTCGGTTACTTCGATGGTCGCCACAAGTGGCTCCTCATATCGTCGTCAAACTTGCTCTTTTTAGAACCTCAAGCATTACACGCTCATTCCCCCGCCCGCAGCGCCACTCCGACGCCGCGCCTGCCGGATGCGGCGACGTGCCCGACGGCGCCGAGCAGCGCGGCCACGGTGACACCCGCGCCCAGCAGGAGCGGGGTCGTCCAGGTGACGGAGTAGCCGACGGGCAGCCCGCCCGCGTAGTCGCTCAGATCCACTCCCCCGCCGAAGACCGCGGGGTAGGCGGTGCCGAGCAGGATGCCCGCGACCCCCGCCGTGATCACCAGGGGTGACACCTCGCCGAGCGTGATCGACTGTGCCTGCCTGCCCGACATGCCCATCGTCGACAGGTAGGAGATGCTGCGCCGCCGCTCGGCGGCGCCCGCGACGACCGTCACCCATACGGCCAGCAGCGAGTAGACGGCGAGCGCGAGGGCCGACAGCCGGAAGGCCAGCGTGATCGTCCTGGTGAGCGGGGTGGACACGATCGCGGCCAGGTCCGCCTCGCGGGTGCCGGCCACGGCCCACGCGCCGAGCGCCTTCTCCAGATCGGCCGCATTGATCCCCTCGCCGAAGACGAACAGCTCGTTGGGGCGCAGCGGCGCCTTCTCCTCCGGCAGCACCGAGGTGGGCAGGACGAGCAACTCGCCGGCGGGCTCGACGCCGGGGAAGCGCTCGATGTGGCCCACGTGGTCGACCACGACGGGGGTGGCGTCGTTGCCCGACAGCACGATCGGCCTGGCCCGTGCCGTGCCCAGGCCCCTGGTCACCAGGACGGGGGCCGCGGAGCCCTTGGCGGTCGCCGCGGACCTGTCGGCGGCCCTGTTGACGGCCGTGACGGGCACCGACACGGCGGGCGGGGCGTCGGTGAGGCTCCGTGCGTAGGCGGCGGTGTCCAACCGCAGGTAGGTGAAGGCGAGCGTGCCGCCGGACAGGCGACCCGCGCGCAGCTCGAAGGGGATGACCTTCCGCACACCTGGCAGCCCGCGCACCTGCTCGATCGCCTCCGGCGAGATGGCGCCCTCCCCGACCGACACCCTGGCGTCGGCGCCGGTCCGCTGCCAGGCGGCGGCGCGCTGCCCCTCGGCGAGCGAGTCGAGCGTGAGCGCGCTGTAGACCGACAGCGTGAGCGCGGGCACCAGGATCAGCGCGGGCAGCGTGGCGGCGGTCCTGGAGCGGGCGGCCGCCGCGACCGCGAGGAACAGCACCGGGCGCCTGCTCCTGGCCGCGGCGAGGGACAACAGGCGCAGCAGGTACGGGTAACCCCACAGCAGGACCAGCGCGCAGGCGAGCGCGACGGCGGTGGGCGCCGCCACCAGGAGCGGGTCGCCGCCCGACCCTGGCGGGGCGGCCGTCACGCCGCGGCTGATCGCGAGGTAGGCGGCCACCGCCGCCAGGAGGACGACGAGGAGGTCGGCGACGAGCCTGCGCGGTGTGAACGGCCTGACGACGAGGTCGTCGCGCCGCTCGACCAGCGGGCCGCGGTGGACGACGAGGAGGTGGCCCATGCCGTACAGGAAGGTGGCGAGGACCAGCGCGGGTGCCGCCAGCAGCGACATCGTCGTGTCCAGGCCGGGCGCCAGCCTGGACAGCGCGAAGCCCAGCGCCGCCCCGGGGACGACGGCGAAGAGGATCACCGCCGCGCCGACGGCCGCGAACTGGGCCGTCGAGGCGGCCCTGGCCCTGGCGGCCACCAGGCCGGCGGCGACGCGGCCGAGCAGCAGGCCGAGCACCAGCGCCACCACCCCGAACGCGACCGCGAACAGCCCGGCGAACTGCAGCCCCATGAGGGTCTGGGTGGCGCCCAGCTTGCCGAGGAAGTCGTCGGTCGTCGCGGGCAGCCTGCTGGTCACCTTGTACGGCATGACCGGCGTCGACATCCGGCGCGCCGCCGCCGTGAAGGCGTCCAGCGCGGCCCCGAGCCGGGGAGCGGCCTCGACGGTGAACGCCGAGGGCACGGCGGAGAACCCCCAGCGGTAGTTCATCCGCTCCCTGACCTGGCTGAGCGCCGCCACGACCTTCTGGTCGGCCAGGCCCGTGACCACGAACGAGGCGGCGTTGGCGGCCGGGTTGGGAATGTAGACGCGGGCCATCGAGGGGAACACCGACCAGAACGGGTCGGCGGGGTCGATCGGCTCGTACAGGCCTGTGACCTTGATGAGGAGCCCGCCCGCCGAGACGATCGTGGCACCGACGTCGAGCCCCATCTGTTCGGTGACGTCCTCGGGCAGGCCGACCTCGACGGTGGTGAGCTGGGGCCTGGCCATCAGGACGGTGAGGGCCGCGTCCTGCCGGGGGTTGGGCGTCGACCGTTCGGTGAGCGGGTTGGGGCCCGTGGTGACGTTCGAGGGAGGGACGCCCTTGACGTAGCGGACCCGCTTGGCCGCGCCGGTGTTCCACGCCAGGTCGACGAAGTTGTCGGCGCGCGGCTCGCGCCCGACGTGGCCGACGAGCCTGAGGCGGTTGGTGCTCACCCCGTACTTCACCTCGCCGACCAGCGAGGCGAGGGCGGGCGGCATGGCCTTGCGCAGCGCGTCCATGCGCGTGGCCAGCGCGGCGGCGTCGGCGGGGCGGGCGCCGACCGCGACCGACTGCGCGTCCACGGCGATCTCCAGCAGCTCGGGCCTGGTCTCGCGGACGGCCTGCAGCAGCGAGCGCTCGTAGGAGTCCTCGAACACCCTCGGCAGCGCCCCGCCCAGCAGCGTCATGCTGAGCACGAGGACGCCGAGCAGCGCGGCGATGCCCCGATGCAGCAGGGTCAGGCGGGCCGCGAGCCGGATGGCGGTCATGCGTCCTCCCCGATATGCCTGGCCTGCGCCAGGCCGCGACGACGCAGCGAGCCCGCGAGCGCGGCCACGATCGCGAACAGGCCCGCCGCGATGACCGCGAGCAGGACGGCGGTCTGGACCCAGGGGATGTCCAGCCGCACGGGCGGGGTCACCGCCGTGACCTGCCCTGACAACACCAGGTGCGGCACCACGACGGCCGCCATGCCGCCGGCGAGCAGGGTGCCGCCCGCCAGGCCGAGCCCGATCAGGAACGTCTGCTCGACCGCGAGCAGCCCGAGCACCTGGCGGAAGGTGACGCCGAGCGCGTGCAGGAGGCCGAGTTCGGCCGAGCGTTCACGGGCGGCGACCGCGGCGTTGACCGCGAACCCGAGCCCGGCGAAGATGACCGCGGCGACGAAGCCGATCAGCAGCGCGCTCTGCAGGCCGCCGGCCAGCGGGTCGTCGCGCAGCTCGGTGAAGACGCTCTGCCGGTCGAGGACGCGCGCGCTCCAGCCGGGGTGAGCGGCGAGCGCTCGCGTGGCGGCGCCGGGGTCGCCGTCCTCGGCGGCCGCCCACCATTCGGTGACCCTGGGCGGCGCGTTGACGGTGAGGATGTTCCTGTCGGCGAGCGTGGGCAGGTCGACGAGGACGCCGGGCTCGCCGACGGTCATGCCGGGCAGGCTGTCGACGACGGCGACCACGATGAGCGCCGAGGTGGTGGCGTCGAACGGCAGGAACAGCCTCATGCCGACCGAGAGCTTCTCCTCGGCGGCCAGCTCGTCGGTGACGACGACGGGCAGCGGCTGGGGCAGCGTCGCCCGACCGCCGACGGTGCCGCCGAACAGCCGCTGCGACGGCGTACCGGGCGGTACGGCCAGCACCACCGCCTTGCCGCGTTCGGGCACGGCGTCGATGCCGAACAGGCCGCCCTGCCCCGTCGTGACCTCCTTGACGCCGCCGTCGCCGACCCCGCTGCCCTGGAACCTGCCGACCTGCTCGAACCCGGCCCATGCCAGGTCGCCGGGGGGCTGGACGTCGTGGCCGCCCGCCCTGAGCGCGGCGACCACGACGGGTGCGGGCGTCTCGCCGAAGGTGAGGCCGCGCACGGCGAGCGGATAGGCGATCCTGCCTGCCCTGCCGGCGAGCGCGGCCAGGTCGGCGACCAGCGCCCGCTCGCCGGCAGCTGCCCTGTCGGCCAGGTCGAGCCGCCAGCGCACGCCTTCGGCGTCGCTGATCAGGAGCTCGGCCTTCAGAGGGGCGGGCGCCCGCGTGCGCACGATCACGGCGAGCTCGGAGGGCGTGCCGGGAACGGGGACCGCGCGAAGCGTGGGCCTTCCCGCTGTGAGCCCCTCCGCCATGGCGGCCAGGGAGACGGCCGACAGGTCCTCGCGCAGGTTCATGACGGTGTCGAGCCGGTCGGCGTCGAGCGCGAGCAGTTCGGCCGAGCCCGACCCGATCGACACCGAGTCGCGGACGGCGGGGCTGACGGCGCTGACGCCCGGCAGGCTCGCGTACACCCTGCCGGCGCCGAGCCCGCCCACCTCGCCCGGCCCCGTGGCAGGGGAGATCCGCAGGTCGGCGCCTACCCTGTGGCCGGCCTGGTCGCGCTGCGACGACTCCCACGTGGTCGTCGTGGTGATCGACAGCACGCCGATGGCCACGGCCATGGTCAGCAGCAGGGCGGGGCCGACGTAGCGCAGCGGGCGGCGGCTGACCTGCCACGCGCCGAGCGCGGGGGCCAGCGTGGCACGGCGCGAGGTGAGCCTCGCGACGAGCCCTGACGTCCACGGCACCAGGCGCATGCCGAGCATGCCGCCGCTGAGCAGGGCCAGCGCCGGGCCGGTGACGAGCATGGGGTCGATGCCGAGCCCACCCCCGGCGGTCGCGGTGACGGGCGAGCCGTACCTGGTGAGCTGCCAGACGGCCAGGCCGGCCACCACGAGCAGGGCGATGTCGCCGCCTGCCCTGGCCAGCACGCCCCCGCGGTCGCCGCGGCCGCGCGCGGCCTGTTCCTCGACATAGGTACGGCGGGCGCTGCGCGCGGCGGAGGCGGCCAGCAGCGCGGCGCCGGCCAGCGCCGCGGCCGCCGCGATCGCGAACGTGACCGGTTCGGGCGCGGCGGGCACCCGTACGGCTCCCGCCTGCGCCCACAGCAGGCCGCTGACGCCGTTGAGGACGTGCGGGGCGGCGAAGGGGGCGATCACCACGCTCGGCAGCGCGATCAGCAGTGCCTCGGTCATGCTCAGCGACACCAGCCCGCCCATGCCCGCGCCTCGGGCGCGCAGCAGCGCCATCTCCATGCGGCGGCCCTCGGCCAGCATCCTGGCGGTGAGCATCAGCGAGTACCCGGCCAGGATCAGCAGCTGGAGCACCGGCACCAGCATGGTCGACTGGCCGACCAGCGCGCTGCGGTCGAGCTGGGCGAGATAGGCCGACAGCTCCTCGCGCACCGTGCAGTCGGCGCAGGCGGGGCGGGCCTTGAGCCGGTCGGGCAGGCCCGCGGCCGCCGCCGAGAGGGGGGCGAGATCGCCGGTGGCGACGTTCTTCAGGTCGGGGGTGACATGCCAGTAGCCGAGCACCTGGTCGGCGAACCTCGCCAGGAACGTCTCCCCTGGAACCATGAGCGCGTCGTCGGCAGGGGGATGGAGGCCGTCGGGCGTGGCGAACACGCCGGTGACCAGCACTGTCAGCGGCTGGTCCGCCTCGCGGCGCCGTACCGTGAGCTCCTGGCCCGCGCTGACCCCCAGCCGCTGCGCCGTCTCCTGCGGCAGCGTCGCCTGCAGTGGCTCCGCGCCGGGGCGCGCCCACGTGCCCTGGAGCAGCTCGGCGCCGGTCTCCAGATCGGAGCGGGTGCCGAAGAGCAGCCGCTCTCCGTCCTCGCCCTGGTAGGGGCCGGACTTGATGACGGAGACGACGCGTGGCGCGAACCGGGGGAAGGACTCCGCCGCCTGGGCGCGGACGGCGGCGTCGGCCTGGGCGAAGCTCTCGCGCTTGACCCACGTGGTGACCTCGGCCGAGGTCCTGGCCCGGTCGGCCTGTGTCACGCTCCAGCGGACGCCGACGTCGACCACCGAGGAGATGGAGATCGCCAACGACACCAGCGTGGTGGTGGCCAGCAGGATCGCCGCGAACGCCGTCAGCGGGAGCAGGGGCTCGGCGGCCGCACGCTTGACCACCCACGTCGTCCGGCCCCGCATCCGGTGTCCCCCTCATATCTGTACGGGAGAACATTCGCGGGACAAATCTCACACATGCAAGAAGTGCCTTGATTTCAGCACATAGTTGAGATCATCCCGAGACCAGGGCCTCCGACTGCCACAGATCCCGGTAGTAGCCAGGCTCGCTGACCAGGTCGTCGTGGTGCCCGCGCTGGACGACCCGCCCCTGCTCCAGCACCACGATCTCGTCCACGTGCTCCAGTCCCTTGAGCCGGTGGGTGACGAGCAGCGTCGTACGGCCGTGCGTCACGTCGAGCAGGTCGGTCATCAGCTCGTCGGCGGTCGCCTCGTCGAGCGCCTCGGCGGGCTCGTCGAGCAGCAGCACGGGCGGGTCGTACAGCAGGGCCCTGGCCAGGGCCAGGCGCTGCAGCTGGCCACCGGAGACCGTCCTGCCGTCCTCGCCGAGCTCGGCGTCCCAGCCGGTGCGCGCCACCCAGCGGTCCAGCCTGGCCCTGCGCACGGCCTGCTCCCGCTCGTCGGGCGTGGAGGCGGGGCCGGCCAGGCGAAGGTTGTCGCGCAGGGTGGTCTGGAAGATGTAGGGGTCCTGGGTGAGGCCGGTCATCAGCGTCCGGACGTCGTCGGAGTCGAGGTCGGCGATGTCGACGCCGTTGACCCTGATCGCCCCCGACTCGGGCTCGACCAGGCGCATCAACGCGGCCAGCAGGGTGCTCTTGCCCGCGCCGCTGGGTCCCACGAGCGCGACCCGCTTGCCCGGCGTCAGCGTCAGGCTCACCCCGTCGACCGCCGCGGCCGGCGTGCCTCGCGCGTCCGTCCCCTGACCTTCCGCCGACGCCGGGTTCGGGGCGGCGGGCCTGGCGTGCCGTACCACCAGGTCGTCGATCTCGACGGTCAGCGGCCCGTCCGGCAACGCGGCGGGCGCGGCGGGTTCGGTCACGGCCGGCGGAACCGACCCGATCTCCTTCAACCGGCGCAGCGCGGCGGCGATCCCCGCGTACCGCTCCCCCGCGGCGGCCAGCGGGAGCACGGGCTCGAAGGAGACCAGCGCCGTCAACGCCAGGACGGCAGTCGCGACGCTGCCCGCGCCCGTGCTCTGCGCCAGCCACACGATCGCGACCACCGTCAGCCCCTGCACCAGCACGCCGATCGCCAGCGCCGCCGCGTGGACGCGGGCCTGGCGGCGTTCGAGGGAGGACAGGGCGGCGTCGGCGTCGAGCGCGTCGGTCAGCGCCCTGCCTCCCGCGCCGTAGGCGGCCAGGTCGGCCGAGCCGTGCACCAGGTCTGCCACCCGTTCGGCGAGCGCCGCCCTGGCCGGGGCGATGCGCGCCGACCAGCGGCGGGCGGCGGCGGCCGTACCCGCGGGAAGGAGCACGCCCGCCACCACGAGCCCCGCCAGGAGCACCGGCGCGGTGCCGGGATGGACGGCGAACGCGACGACGACGGCGGTCACGCCGGTGATGAGAGCGGCCGTCGCGGGCAGCAGGCAGCGCACGAGCAGGTCCTGCACGGCGTCGGTGTCGTCGACCATCCTGCTGAGCAGGTCGGCGCCGCCGTGCCTGGGCTGCTTGGGCGGGATGAGCGACTCGTAGAGGCGTTCGCGGGTGGCGGCCTGGGCGCGAAGGGCGACGTCGTGCCCCGTGAGGCGTTCGGCGTAGCGGAAGACGCCCTTGCTGGTCGCGAACGCCCGCACCGCCACGATCGCCACGCTCAGCGCGGCCAGCGGCGGTTGCTGGGCGGCTGTGGTGATGAGCCAGGCCGCCGACGCGGTGAGCCCCACGCCCGCCAGCTCGGCCGCCGCGCCCGCCAGCACGGCCCACACCACGCGGGCGCTCATCCGCCTGCGCGTGGTGGCCGGCGTCCCCGGTTGCCGCGTGGTGGTCATCGCTCGTCTCCCGCCTGCGCCGCCGTCCGCGCCTTCCCCGTGTCCCCGTCGCATGATCGTCCTCCGCCCGGCCCTGGAGGACGGCCGGAGGAGGAGGCGGCGGTGTCGGAGACCACGCGGCCCTCGTGGATGCGGATCACCCGATCGGCCAGGTCGATCATCGCTGGCCGGTGGGCGACGATCACCGCGGTGCGGCGGTCGCTCAGCTCGGCCGTGGCGGCGACCACCGCGGCCTCGCTGCGCCCGTCGAGCCTCGCGGTGGGTTCGTCGAGCAGCAGCACGGCGGTGTCCGGCCTGCAGAACGCGCGGGCGAGGGCCAGCCGCTGCCGCTGGCCCGCCGACAGGTTCGCGCCGCGCTCGCCGACGAGCGTGTCGTAGCCGCCGGGCATGGCGCTCACGAACTCGTCGGCGTGCGCGGCCCTGGCGGCCTGCCGTACGCGGTCGAGGGAGGCCGAGGGGGCGCCGAGGCGGATGTTGTCGGCGACGGAGGTGGCGAACAGGTGCGGGCGCTGGGGCACGAACGCCAGTGTGTCGCGCCACGCGGCCTGGTCGAGGTCACCGAGGTCGGCGCCGTCGACGAGAACGCGACCCTCGGTGGGCTGGACGAAGCCGAGCAGCAGGTGGAGCAGCGTGCTCTTGCCTCCGCCGCTCTCGCCGACCAGCGCCACGCGCTCGCCAGGGGTGATGACGAGGCTGACGTCCTGGAGCGCGGGGTCGTCGCGGCCGGGATAGCGCACGGTGACGTTCTCCAGGCGGATCTCGGGCGGGTTCTCGGAGGTCCTCTCCGGGCGAGGGTGGCTCTCGGAGGCCGGCACAGGGTGAGGGGCGCTCTCGGAGGCCGGCCCTGGCCGAGGTGATCGGGCGCCGGCCCGCTCCTGGGTCTCCTGCGAAGGATCGGCGGTGTCGTCCAGGACGGCGAAGGCGGCGTCGGCGGCCGCGACGCCCTCCATGGAGGCGTGGAAACGGGTCCCCATCATCCGCAACGGCAGGTACGCCTCGGGTGCCAGCAGCAGCACCAGCAGCGCCGTCGTCAGGTCGAGCGACCCGCCGAGCAGGCGCAGCCCGATCGGCACCGCGACCAGCGCCAGCGAGAGCGACGCGCACAGTTCGAGCACCAGCGAGGACAGGAAGGCGACCCTCAGGGTCCGCATCGTCGCGGATCTGTGCGCGTCGGCCACCTGCCGGATGACGGTCGCCTGGTAGCGGGCCCTGCCGAAGGCGCGCAGGGTGGGCAGGCCGCGCACGACGTCGAGGAAGTGCCCGCCCAGCCTGGACAGCGCCCGCCACTGCCGTTCGGTCACCGCCTTGGTGTGCATGCCGACGAGCGCTCCGAAGATCGGGATGAGCGGCAGCGTGACCAGCACGATGAGCGCGCTGGTGAGATCGGCGGCGAAGAGCCTGATGAGAACGGCGACGGGCACCACGCCCGCCACCGCCATCGCGGGCAGGTACCCGGTCAGGTAGGGGTCGAGCGCGTCGAGCCCGCGGCCGGTGAGCGTGACGAGCTCGCCCGAGCGGTGTCCCGTCAGGCGGGCGGGCCCGAGTTCCTGCAGCCTGGCCAGCAGCCGGTGGCGCAGCGCGGACTTCACTCCCGTGGAGGTCCGCGCCGCGAAGATGCCCTGCGCCCAGCCGAGCAGGCCGCGCAGCCCTACCACCGCCGCCAGCGCCGACAGGGCCGCGGTGGTGAACCTGCCCGACAGCACCCCGGCGAGCAGTTCGGCCTGGACCAGCACGAGAAGACCCGCGGTCACGGCGGCGGCCATGGTGACGGTCAGGTGCGTGCGCACCGCGCGCTCGGCTCGCATGAGCCGCAGAAGGTCCTTGTGCAACGAGTCCTCTAGAAGAACGACGGGATGCGGTCGGCGCCCTTGACTGGCCGGAAGGTGCGCCACACCCATACTTGCGCGCCTACCATGACGGGCGCGAACGGCACGACCATGAGACTGAGCACATTCAGCGTCCCTGCGGGCGCGGCGTTGTCCAGCAGGTGCGGGGCGGCGGCCGCCAGCAGCACGATGACGGGCGCGGCGGCGGCCAGGGCGGACAGCGCCAGACCGCGGCCGGTGCCCCTGGCCTGCCGCCAGGCCAGGAAGGTCCTTCCGTGGAAGGCGAACAGCGCGGTGGTGAGGGCGCCGGCGGCGATCCCCGCCGGCCACGGCAGCCCCGCCATGGAGGCGATGGCCATGCCCCACCCGAAGGCGAGCACGAGCGAGCCCAGCGAGATCATCAGGTCCCAGAAGCCGCGCCATGCCGGACCCTCGATCCTGCGGCGGAACCACAGGCCCGCGTCGCGCACGACCCAGCCCAGCAGCATCGCCACGACGAACGGGTAGAGCGCGAAGATCACCTCCCCTTCCAGCAGCGGGAACGCGCCGAACAGCACGCCCGCGACCGCCACCAGCCACACCTCGTTGGCCAGCACGAACGGCGCCATGGCGGCGACCATGCGGTCCCTGCGCTCCTGGGGGCGTCCGGCCAGCAGCAGCCCCACCCCCAGGTCGAAGCCCTCCAGGGCGAAGTAGCCCGCCAGCAGGGCGGCGAAGACGACGAGCCAGACGACTTCCATCAGATACTCCCGAGGGGACCGTCGCCTTTGGACGACGGGGGAATCGGGAGAGGGAGGGCCGCCAAGGCCCGAGCGTGCTCTGACCTGCCAGGTCCGCGCATCAGAATCTCCATTCTCTGAGTTGTTAGATGCATGACGGTGTTGCAATGATCGGGTGACTCGTCAGCTGCGCACCTCTCCCGGTGCGGCGTACGACCTCGGGTACCACGTCGTGTGGTGCCCGAAGTACCGCCGCCCGGTCCTCGGCGGGCGGGTGACGGTGCAGCGCCACGTCCAGGCGCAGGCTGAGCGGCCCGGGGCAGGTCGCCGTGCGTAGGTCGTTCAAGTTCCTGCTGCGCCCCACCGTCAAGCAGGCCGCCGCGCTGGCCCAGTGCCTGGAAGACCACCGCCAGCTGTACAACGCCGCGCTGGAGCACCGGCGAACGGCCTTCCGCAAGGCGGGTGTGACCGTCCGGTACGGCGAGCAGTCGGCCGAGTTGAAGCACATCCGCGCCGACGACCCGGACGGGCAGGCGCGCTGGTCGTTCTCCTCCCAGCAGGCCACCCCGCGCCGCCTGGACAAGGCGTACGCGTCGTTCTTCAAGCGGGTCCGCGAGGGCCGTGCGCGGGCTTCCCGCGTTTCAAGGGGCGCGGCTGGTTCGACACGGTGGAGTGGCCCAAAGACGGCGACGGCTGCCGCTGGGACTCCCAGCCCGAGCACCCCACCACCACCTACGTGCGGTTGCAGGGCATCGGGCACATACGCGTACACCAGCACCGCCCGGTCCGGGGCACCGTGAAAACGATCAGCGTGAAGCGGGAAGGCTCCCGCTGGTACGTGATCCTGTCGTGCGACGGTGTGCCCGCGCAGCCGCTCCCGACGACCGGCGCGGTGGCCGGGATCGACATGGGCGTGGCCTCGCTCGTCACGACCAGCGATGGTGACCACCTGGCCAACCCCCGTCACTTGGCAGCCTCCGCCGACCTGCTCGCCGCCGCCCAGCGGGACCTGGCCCGGAAGAAGCCCAGATCCAACCGCCGCCGTAAGGTGGTCTCCCAGCTCGCCGCCCTGCACGCCAAGGTCCGCCGTCAGCGCCTGGACGGTGCGCACAAGGCCGCGAACGCGCTGGTCCTCGACTACGACGTGATCGTCTACGAAGACCTGCCGATCACCAACATGACCCACTCCGCTGCCGGCACTCTCGAACAGCCCGGCCGGATGGTCGCCGCCAAGTCCGGCCTCAACCGGAGCATTCTCGACGCGGGTTGGGGGGTGTTCCTTGCGGTCCTCGCGCACAAGGCTGAAAGCGCCGGTCGAGAGCTGATCGCAGTGAATCCCGCCAACACCTCCCGCACGTGCGCCCGTTGCGGGCACTGCGCGCGAGAAAACCGCCCCACACAGGCTGAGTTCGCCTGTACGGCGTGCGGGCATGCCGCGCACGCCGACGTGAACGCGGCCACGAACATTCTCAGGGCAGGGCTTGCCCTTCGCCGGGCGGAAGCGGCTTAGCGAGAAGCCGCTCCCTTCAGGGAGCGGAGGAGTCACGTCAGACCTCCATGCGGACGGGCGCGGGGGTGGTGGCGAGGGGCCAGGCGCCGAGGGCGAGATCGCCGGGGCCGCGCCGTACGACCCGGGCGATGAGGACGTAGTCGACGACGGCGAGCAGGCCGAGCACCGCGGTGAAGCCGATCAGCGACGCGGTGACCATGCCCGAGGTCAGCCCTGGCGACATGGCGTCGGCGACGGTGAGCCGCTCCCAGATCATCCAGGGCTGGCGGCCGATCTCTCGGGCCATCCAGCCGAAGACGGCGGCGAGGAAGGGCAGCGGCGTCATGATCATCAGGATGGGGTGCGTCCATCGCCAGCGGGGCAGCCAGTAGATGACGGGCAGCAGCATGAGCAGGACGACGAGCTGCAGCAGCTCGCCGATCAGGACCATGAAGCCGAGCCCGGTGGCCGCTCCCGTGTTGCCGTTGAACTTGCCCTCCTGGACCACGCCGAACTGCGCGTAGCCGGTGGCGACGGCCAGCAGGACGCCGACGGCCGAGACCACGACCCCGGTGCGCAGCGACTTGGTGAAGAACTCGGCATAGGCGGTACGGCGGAGCAACTGGTAGGCGCTCGCGCCCATCACCACGAAGCCGCCCGCCGCCAGCCCCGCCCCGAGGACGTGCGGGAAGGACAGGACCAGCGCTTTGTTCGTCATCAGCGCGCCGAAGTCGGTCAGCCGCAGACGGTCGCCGTCGACCACGGAGCCGACCGGGTTCTGCAGGAAGGAGTTGGCGACCATGATGTAGAAGGCGCTGCCGTAGGCGGTGAGGGTGACGATCCAGATGCAGGCCAGGTGCAGGCCCTTGCGCAGCCGGTGCCAGCCGAAGATCCACAGGCCGAGGAACGTCGACTCGAGGAAGAACGCGATCAGCGTCTCCATGGCCAGCGGCGCGCCGAAGACGTCGCCCGCGTAGTGCGACAGGCCGCTCCAGCTCAGTCCGAACTGGAACTCCATCACCAGGCCTGTGACGATGCCGAGGGCGTAGTTGATCACGTAGATCTGGCCCCAGAAGCGGGTCAGGTGCTCGTGCAGTGGATTGCCCGAGCGCACCCAGCGGGTGTGCATGATCGCCACGAGGGGGGCCAGGCCCAGCGTGAGCACCACGAAGAGGAAGTGCAGGCTGCCGGTCAGCGCGAACTGCAGCCGGGCCAGGTCGAGGACGTCCATCCCATCAACTCCGTCGTTGTGTCTGTCTACATATAGAGAGCCTACATGTAGACTGTCTACATGACGACCGCGGACCTAGGATGGGTGATGTGAATCCCGACGCGCTTCGCGGGCACATGGACGCCCTGCTGCTCTCCGTGCTGGAGCACGAGCCACTGCACGGCTACGCCATCATCGAGGCGCTGACGGAACGCAGCGGCGGCGCGCTGGCCGTCCCGACCGGCACCGTCTATCCCGCGCTGCGCAGGCTGGAGCGCGTCGGCTATCTGGCCAGCGAGTGGGCGACCGTCGGCGGGCGCAAGCGGCGCACCTACCGGCTGACCGCCTCGGGGGCCAAGCAACTCGCGGGCGAGCGGTCGGCCTGGCGGGAGTTCACCGGGGTGATCGGCAGCGTGCTCGAGCCGGGGCTCAGGCGGGCCGAAGTCGCCGGGTGATGCGCAGGCAGCGGGCCGCGCCGTAGAGCTGCAGGCCGTTCAGCAGCGGCGTGGTCAGCGACAGGACCATGCCGGGCACGAAGGCGGTGAACCCGGTGGGGCCGTGGGAGCCGTACTGGAGGGCGGCGCTGAGCAGCAGCGTGACCGGCAGCATCGCCCACACCCACAGCGCGAGCACCCTGGTCAGCCGCTCGGGTCTGCGCACCCAGCGGGCGCCCCAGGTCAGCGCCAGGAGCGTCAGCCCGCCGAGCACCCCGGTGGTCAGGTGGAAGCCGTCGAGCAGGCGGGCCACGGGAACGAACCACGTGGGCCGCAGCGACCAGTCGGCGGCGTCCATGGGAAAGAACGCCCAGACCACGCTCCACAGCAGCGTGGTCATCGGCACGCTCACGAACAGCAGCGCGGCGAGCCTGCGCCCGGCCGTGGTGGTCAGCTCACGCTGGTAGCCGGGCGCGATCTCGGCCAGCTCGCCGAACTCCTCGACCGCCAGCCGCTCGGCCTCCAGCCGGGCCAGCCCGCCCGCCTCGTAGGCCTCGGCGGTGTCGGCCAGGCTGTCGCGAGCCTCGACGACCAGATCGCGCTTGGCTCCGCTGGGGCCGTCGAGCGCCCGGTGGAGCCCTGCCACGTAGTCGTCGATGAGCATGGTCTCCAGTGTACGAAGGGCCGCCCAGGGGCAGCATCGGGGAAACCCCTGATTCGCGGTCAATGGTGCGCGGCGGGTCCTGGCACGGCGGGACGCGGCGTCGAGGCCCGCCTGGCCGCGTGGGAGGTGCTGGTCCACAGCACCGCGCCCGCGGTGACCGCCACCAGTAACACGCCCCACGCCACCGCCCTGCCGGTGCGCAGGCCGTACCCGCACAGCAGCCAGTACAGCGACAGCCACCAGCGGCGGCCCGCGGCGCGGCGCATCTCCATCGCGCCGAAGGCGAAGTCGGCGGCGGTCCCGTCGTCGTCGGGCGAGTGGCGCAGTGCGTCGTAGAGCACGGCCAGGCCGTCCGGCGAGGAGGGGTCGTCGGGGCCCTTGGACCAGCCACGCCAGCCGTGCTCGTCGGCCAGCGCCCTGCGCCTGGAGAACCACCGCAGCGGCGGCCAGCGCAGGCTGAAGCGCACCCCGCGAGGAGTGAAGGCGAAGGTGCATCCCGTCAGCCGCAGCCCCGAGGGATACGCGAGCCCGGCGAAGCGGCAGGCCGACAGGTCCAGCTTGTACAGCGACAGGTCCGGCGCGACCGCCTCGCGCAGCGAGCTGATCGTGCAGAAGCCCCGCCCGCTCACCGTCGCGGGCCCCCGCAGGACGGCCGCCTCCATGTCGGCGTGGGCGCGCGACAGCCTGACCGCGGTGGTGCCCCTGACCTCGACCTTGCGCAGGTCGACCGAGCAGTCCTCGACGGCCAGGTCGAGCGCGCCGTCCACGCGCGCTCCGGTCACGGCCAGATGCCTGGTCGCCGACAGGTAGGCCCCGGAGGCGAAGTGAGCCGACTCGAAGCCCGCCCGCCCCCGCACCTTCTTGAACGACAGCGTGCGGCCGAACCTCGCGCCCCTGAAGGTGGCCAGCTCGCCGAACTCGGCCCCGTCGAACGTGGCGAACCCGTCGAACCTGGCACGCTCCGCCGACAGCCCGCGCGCGAAGACCGCCTGGCCGAACAGGGCGTCGCTGGCCACCACCGCCCTGTCGAATCCGGCATGCCCGCGCACCCGCGCCCCGTGGAAGGACAGCTGGCGGGCGAACCGCGCGCCGTTGAACGACACGTTGCCCGCGAAACTGGCGCCGAAGAAGGAGGCGAGCCTGTCGAACCTGGAGCCGTCCAGCGACACGTCGCCCTGGAAGCTCACCTCGGTGAAGCGCGCCTCGCCGGTGAAGCGCGCCAGGTCCATGCGGGCCCTGCCGGGCCTGCCTTCCGCCGCGGCCAGCACCCTGGCCAGCAGCTCGCCGTCGATCGTGGTGCCGCGGAGGTCGAGCAGCCGTCCTGGGCGGACGGCTGCGAGTGCGTCGGCCAGCTGCTCGGGAGAAAGGTGGGACAGGCAGCTGCCGTACGGCTGGCGCGCGACTCCCGTGCACGACGGGGAGTGTGAACACGTGACCCAGTCCATGACGTGTGCATACCCGCGTTGCTAGGTCATGAGACGACATGACGCCAGACGCCGTCTGTCAAGGGTCGATGATTTCATCGTTTGGTGGCGGTATGTTCGACTATCTCCCTCTAAAGTGCGGGTCATGCGAGCCTTATCCGCCTTTGTCGCCCTCGGCCTCGCCGCCGCGGGCGTGGCGACCCTCACGATCGCCCCGGCCTCCGCGGCGCCGGGCCCCGTCGTCATCAGCCAGGTCTACGGCGGCGGAGGCAACTCTGGAGCGCCGCTGGCCAACGACTTCGTGGAGCTGTTCAACAGGAGCTCCGCGCCCGTGGCCGTCGACGGCTGGTCGGTGCAGTACGCCAGTGCGACCGGCTCGGGCCACTTCGCCGCCAACGTCGCCCCGCTGTCGGGCACGCTGGCGCCGGGACAGTACTACCTCGTGCAGCTCGCTCCCGGCAGCAACCCCGGCCCGGCGCTGCCCACCCCCGACGCCACCGCCACCATCGCGGTCAGCGCCGGCGCGGGCAAGCTCGCCCTGGTCCGCTCGGCCACGGGCCTGGCCTGCAACGGCACCCCCACCTCGTGCACGGCCCAGCAGACCGCCCAGATCGCCGACCTCGTCGGCTTCGGCAACGCGACCTTCTTCGAGGGCACGGCCGCCGCGCCGGGCCTGTCGAACACCACGGCCGCGCTGCGCAAGACGCACGGCTGCGCCGACACCGACGACAACGCCGCTGACCTGGAGTCCGGCTCGCCCGCCCCGCGCAACACCGCGTCGCCCGCCGCCCCCTGTGACGGCGGCCAGGAGCCGACGCCCACGCCGACCCCCACACCATCGCCCACCCCCACGGGCGAGCCCTGCGACACGGCCGCGACGCACCAGATCGCCGGCGTCCAGGGCGCGGGCGAGGCCAGTCCCCTGGCCGGGCAGACCGTACGGGTGGAGGGCGTCGTGACCGGCGACTTCCAGAAGAGCACCGAGCTGAGCGGCTTCTTCCTGCAGGACGCCACGCCCGACGCCGACCCGAAGACCTCCGAGGGCCTGTTCGCGTTCGCCCGCGACACCGTCAAGGACGTCAAGGTCGGCGACAGGGTGCTCGTCACCGGCAAGGTCACCGAGTTCAACGGGTGGACCGAGCTGTCGCCCGTCACCGCGATCGACGTGTGCGGAACGGGGACGATCCCCTCACAGCAGTACCGGCTGCCACGCGCCGACGGCACGACCTTCGAGCCCGTCGAGAACATGCTCGTCACGTTCGACGAGCCGCTGACCGTCTCCGAGCACTTCAACCTCGGACGCTTCGGCGAGGTCACCGTCTCCTCCGAGGGACGCCTCTACCAGCCGACCGACAGGCCAGGCGTGGACGCGGCGCTCGACGCCCGCCGTACGCTGCTCATCGACGACGGCTCCACCAGGGAGAACCCCGCCACGATCCCCTACACCAGCCCGCGCGTGGTGCGCACGGGTGACACGGCCTTCGGCGTGACCGGCGTGCTCGGCTACGGGTTCGGCTCCTACCGGCTCCAGCCCACCAAGCCGATCAGCTTCCTGCGGACCAACCCGCGCCTGCCCAGGCCGCTGCCCGTCGGCGGCAACGTCAAGGTGGCCAGCCTGAACACGCTGAACTGGTTCACCACGCTGGGCTCGCGCGGCGCGACGACCGCCGAGGAGCAGCGGCGCCAGCTCGACAAGCTGGTGGCGACCCTGCACGGCCTCGACGCGGACGTGGTGGGGCTCATGGAGGTCGAGAACAACGGCCAGACCGCTCTGCAGGCCCTGGTCGACGCGCTGAACGCCAAGGTCGGCGCGGGCACCTACGCGGCGCTCACCCACCCGTTCCCCGGGACGGACCTGATCCACGTGGCGATGATCTACAAGCCCGCCCGCGTGGCGCCGGTCGGGGCGGCGCTGTCGTCCGAGGACCCGGTCTTCAGCAGGCCGCCGCTGATCCAGACCTTCAGGCGGGCGGGCGGCGGCCAGCCGTTCACGATGATCGTCAACCACTTCAAGTCGAAGGGCTCGTGCCCGCCCAGCGGTCCCGACGCCGACCAGGGCGACGGGCAGAGCTGCTGGAACCCGCTGCGGGTCAAGCAGGCCGGGGCCGTGCTCGGGGTGATCTCCTCCCTCGACCTGCCCAACCCGCTGGTGCTCGGCGACCTCAACGCCTACGGCGAGGAGGACCCGATCGACACGCTGCAGACCGGAGGGCTGACGAGCGTGACCAAGCGGTTCGTGCCCGCGCCGTTCCGCTACAGCTACCTGTTCGGCGGGCTGGCAGGCGAGCTCGACCACGCGCTGGTCGGCAAGCAGCTGCTCAAGCGGGTGACGGGTGCGACCATCTGGCACGTCAACTCGGACGAGCCGCGCATCCTCGACTACAACACCGAGTTCAACCCGCCGGGCCTCTACCAGCCCGACGCGTTCCGCTCCTCCGACCACGACCCGTTGGTCATCGGCCTGTCCCTCCCCGGAGGCAAGGGCTGACCCGGTAGGCAGGCGAGAGCGGCCCCTCCCCCAGCGCGGGGAGGGGCCGCTCTTGTGTCTGCGGGTGTTCCACTCCCCCACTTCCGTTTGCCACGCAATCAGGTTTATGATTCAAACCAGTTGATGGAATCGACCAGTTTGGACTGTTGTGGACGACGAAGACCTGAGCCCCGCCGAGATGATGCGGCTCATCGAGGAGCAGGGCGCCGCCGCCGCGCGCAGGCTTCAGCCCGACCCCCTGTTCCTCTACGCCCCCTGGGGCCTGGCGTGGCTCGTCGGCTTCGGCACCTTCTTCCTGTCCTACGGTCTCGACGGCCGCCCCATCGCCCCGATCACCTGGCAGCTCGCGCTGGCCGTCCTGATGGGCGCGCAACTGCTGGCCGGCGCGTTCCTCTTCTGGACCGCCCGCTCCACCGTGAAGATCCGCGGCGGCACCGCCGAACGCGGGATGATGTACGGCTACGCCTGGTTCGTCGGAATGCTGTCGATGGGCCTGATCCTCAGCCACTTCGCCCCGATGTTCCCCCGCGACCAGATCGGCCTGCTCTACGCCTCGGTGTCGTTGCTGGTGGTCTCCATCCTCTACATGGCGGGCGGCGCCGTCTGGCACGAGTGGCCGATGTTCTTCCTCGGCGTCTGGATCGCGGCCGTCAACACCGCCGGCGCCACCCTGGGTCCCGGCTGGCACGCCCTGCTGATCTCGCTGCTGGTCGGCGGCGGCTTCTTCGTCATGGGAATCGTGCTCAGGCGGCGCCGGTGACGCTCCCCGACCTCGACCCCGTCATCCACGCGCAGGCCAGGCTGCGCGTGGTGGCCACGCTCAACGCCCTGGCCGAAGGTGACCAGATCGCCTTCCCCGGGTTGAAGGATCTGCTCGCCATGACGGCGGGCAACCTGTCGGTGCACCTGACCAAGCTCGAGGACGCGGGCTACGTCGAGATCACCAAAACCCACAAGGGCCGTACCCCCGTCACCTACGTCGCGCTGACCAGGCGCGGACGGCTGGCCTTCGAGGAATACACCATCGCGATCCGCGCCCTTCTTGGAGGCGAAGCATGACCGTCTTGGCCAGGACCGTCGAGGTCACCCGACGCTACGGCGAGGTGACCGCCCTCGACGACGTGTCCATGGAGATCCCCTCAGGACAGCTCGTCGGCCTGCTCGGCCCGAACGGCGCGGGCAAGTCCACGCTCGTCAACCTCTTCGTCGGCCTGCGCAGGCCGACCAAGGGCGTGGTCGAGCTGCTCGGCGGCGCCCCCTCCGACCCCCGCGTACGGCAGGGCATGGGCGTGACGCCACAGGAGACTGGCCTGCCGGAGGCGCTGCGCGTCGGCGAGATCGTCGACTTCGTCGCCTCCCACTTCCCCGAAAGGGCGGGCAGGCAGGAACTGCTGGCCAGGTTCGGCCTCGACGACCTCGCCCGCAGGCAGGTCGGGGGCCTGTCAGGCGGCCAGAAACGCCGCCTCGCGGTGGCGCTGGCCTTCGCCGGCAAGCCGCGCATCGTCTTCCTCGACGAGCCCACCACCGGTCTCGACGTGGAGGCGCGAAGGTCGCTGTGGGAAGGGGTCAGAGCCTTCCACGCCGAAGGCGGCACGGTGGTGCTCACCAGCCACTACCTGGAGGAGGTCGAGGCGCTGGCCGAGCGCGTGGTGGTGATCGGCAAGGGCAGGGTGCTGGCCGACGACACGATGCAGGCCGTGCGCGGCATGGTGGGCGTGCGCCGGGTGTCGCTGTCGGCCGCCGACCTGCCCGACCTGCCCGGCGTGGTCAGCGCCGAGCGGGTGGACGACCGTCACGAGCTGCTCACCTCCGACTCCGACCGCCTGGTACTGGACCTGGTCGCCAGCGGCGTGCCGTTCTCGGGGCTCGAGATCAGCCCGGCCACGCTCGAGGACGCCTTCCTCGCCATCACCTCGAAGGAGACCGCAGGTGTCTAGCCTGATCCTGACCCACACCCGCTACCAGTTCCTCGAGCAGCTGCGGGTCCCGATCGCGATCGTGGCCGGCGTCTTCTTCCCCACCATCTCGATGCTGGCCTTCGTCGTGCCGTTCGCCGGACACGATCCCGTGACGGCCACGGTCGGCACGGCGTCGATGACGCTGTTCGCCGTGATGTCGAGCGGGCTGATGGGGCTCGGCATCGGCGTGGCCGACGACCGCGGCAAGCCCTGGGACCCCTACCTGCGCACGCTGCCCGCCGGCCCCTTCCCCCGTTTCGCGGGGCGGATGCTGACCTCGCTGGCCGTCATGCTGATCGCGGTCGTGCCCGTCGTGCTGGTCGCGGCGTTCCTCACCGAGGCGACGGCCACGCCCCTGCAACTGCTGCTCGGCCTGGGCGCGCTGATCGTGGGCGCGCTGCCGTTCATGATGCTGGGCCTGCTCGTCGGCTACTCGCTCCCGGCCAAGGCGGCCATCGCGGTCTCGCAGGTGCTGTTCTTCCCGATCGCCATCGGCGGCGGCATGTTCGGCAACCCGATGGACCCGCCGGCCTTCATCGGGGCGGTCGCGCCGTACCTGCCGAGCAGGGGTGCCATGGAGCTGGTGTGGGCCGCCACCACGGACTTCAGGCCTGAGCCGCTGCCGCTGGTCACGCTGGCGGTCTGGACCGTCGCGGGCGCCGCCGCCGCGGTGTGGGCCTACCGCCGTGACGAGGGCCGCAGGTTCCGCTGAACCCCCGCCCGGCCGGAAGGGGGCTGAAAGGGGGGAGGTGCCGCCGAGTCCGCAGCGATCTCGACGGCACCTCCGTCCAACGAGGGGGGTTCTACTCGCCAGTCTTCTCCGCGAGGGTCACGGTGACCTCGTGGGTCTTGCCGTCCCTCATATATGTGATCTTGACCTGCTGGCCGACTTTGAAACCTCTGACCTGTCCGACTACCGTATCTCCCCCGTCAACCGCCGTCTCGCCGATCTTCGTGATCAGATCGCCGTTCTTCAGCCCGGCCTTGGCCGCGGGGCTTCCCTCCTGCACCTGCCGTACCAGAGCTCCCGGCACGTCACCCGAGGCGTCGGTGACGCTGACGCCGAGGTAGGCGTGGCTCACCTTGCCGTTGTCGATGAGCTGCTGGGACACCTGCTTGGCGGTGTTGATCGGGATGGCGAAGCCGACGCCGATGTTGCCGGTACCGCCGCCGGTCGCGATGGCCGTGTTGATGCCGATCACCTCACCGGCCGCGTTGACGAGAGCGCCACCGCTGTTGCCGGGGTTGATGGCGGCGTCCGTCTGGATGGCCCCGCCGATCGTGGTGGTCGACGACGGCTGCGACTGCTCGCGCAGGTTGCCCCACCCGGGCGGCAGCTGCTGCTGGTTCTGGTCCTCGTTGCCGACGGTGAGCGTGCGGTCCAGCGCGCTGACGATGCCCGCGGTGACCGAGCCGTCCAGGCCGAGCGGGCTTCCGATCGCCAGTACGGCGTCGCCCACCCTGAGCGCGTCGCTGTCGCCGAGGGCGGCCTTGGTCAGCCCCGAGACGCCTTCCGCCCTGATGACGGCCAGGTCGGTCGTCGGGTCGGTGCCGACGACCGACGCCTTGGCGGTCTTGCCGTCGCTGAACTTCACCGTCATCGAGCCGCCCTGGCCCGCGCCGACCACCACGTGGTTGTTGGTGAGAATCAGACCGTCCTCCGACAGGACGACGCCCGAGCCCTCACCCGTACGGCCCTGGATCATGACGACCGACGGCTGCACGTTCTGGGCGACGTCGGCCACGGTCAGCGGGTTCGACGCCTGCTTGAAAGTCGGGCTGGGCGAGGAGGCCACGGTCGTCGTCCCGCCACCGAAGGCGCTCACGGTCGCGGCCCCCGCCACGCCGCCGATCAGCGCCGTCGCCGCGAGGGCGAGCCCCGCGATGGCCTTCTGGCCGGTGGTGAACCTGGACTGCTGCTTCGGTACGGCAGGCACCTGCATGATCGTCGTATCGTCCGACGGCGTCGGCACGGCGTGCTGGAATCCGCCGGCGACGGGAGGCTTGGAACCGAACTGGGTCCAGCTCCCACCCACATTGCCTTCGCCGTGCTCACGAGGCTCGTTCGCGTTCATGTCCATCCCCAAAAGGCCGCTGTGGCGCGCCACTGTGGCGTGCCGTACTCCCAGGGTGTCAACGGGGCTGTAAACGCTGGTTAAGCCGCCGATCCTGGGGTGCCGAACCCCCTGACGGGGGCTTTATCACCCCAGGTCAGGCATGGGCTGCGGTCGCGATCTCTCATCAAAGATTCATCGAGCGGGGTGCAGCGCACCATCGGCCTTCCTCCCCTGCCGAGTCCACACCCGACTCCCCGCCGCGGGCTCGCGGGAGGCCCGCCTCCGGCTGCCGATCGTTGGCTACCGTGACAATCATGACCCTTTACTGCTTTGTCTGCCTGGGACAGAAGCGCTCCGCCGAGGCTTACACGATCATGCGGGGATACGCCCTCTGCTTCGACCACGCCGAGCAGATCGTGGCGGACAAGAGGACGGGCCACCCCAGCCTCGACGGATCGGCGTTCCGGAGGGACCTGGCGAGGATCATCGAACGGGGCTGACCGAAGGGTCCTGTCACGCCCCTCGCCTCGAGCGGGCCACGGCCCGCCGCCCGGTTGACGAGAAGATCGGATCCCCGCCCTCGTCCTCGTCGGCCTTCCGGTCCTCGGCGTGGGTGTGGGTGGTCTGCCGAGCCGGGTTCAAGGGCCTGGTGACAGGCTCCTCTGTGGCGCGATCGGGGACGGGGCGGCGCGGACGGGGCGGCGCGGACGGGCCGGAGCGGTCGGGGCGGCGACGAAGGCGGCAGGCCTTGTGCGGTCAGGTTCCTAGGGGACGTCGAGGTACTGCTCGCGCAGCAGCCGCTTGTAGAGCTTGCCGGTCGGGTGGCGGGGCAGCTCGTCGCGGAAGTCGACGGACCTGGGGCATTTGTAGTGGGCCAGCCGCGCCCTGCAGTACTCGATCAGCTCCGCCTCCAGCGCCTGGCCCGCCTCGGCGAGGTCGGCGGGCTGGACGACGGCCTTGACCTGCTCGCCCATCTCCTCGTCCGGGATGCCGAACACGGCCACGTCGGCGACCTTGGGGTGGAGGGACAGCACGTTCTCGGACTCCTGCGGGTAGATGTTCACCCCGCCCGAGATGATCATGTAGGAGCGGCGGTCGGTCAGGTAGAGGAAGCCGTCCTCGTCGACGTAGCCGATGTCGCCGAGCGTGGTCCAGCCCCTGCCCTGGGGGTCGTGCGCGGAGCGGGTCTTGTCCGGGTCGCCGTGGTACTCGAAGCGGGGTCCGTCGGAGAAGTAGACCGTGCCGTGCTCGCGGGGCGCCAGTTCGTGGCCCTCCTCGTCGCAGACGTGCACGACGCCGAGCAGGGGGCGGCCGACGGTGCCCTTGTGGGCGAGCCAGTCCGAGGGGCCCGCGTACAGGAAGCCGTTGCCCTCGGTGCCCGCGTAGTACTCGTGGATGATGGGACCCCACCAGTCGAGCATCTGCTCCTTGACGGGGATCGGGCACGGCGCGGCGGCGTGTATCGCGCACTGGAGCGACGACAGGTCGTGCTTGGCTCTGACCTCGTCGGGCAGCTTGAGCATCTTGATGAACATCGTCGGCACGAGCTGGGTGTGCGTGACCGCGTGCCGTTCGACCAGCGCGAGGTACTCGGCGGGGTCGAAACGCTCCATCACGACGACCGTCGCCCCGAGCCGCTGGAACTGCAGGCAGTAGCGCAGCGGGGCGGCGTGGTAGAGCGGCGCGGGCGACAGGTAGACGCTGTCGGCCGCGGGCGCGAACAGGAACTGGATGAGCTGGAGCAGCGGTCCGGGAGTGTCGAGCGGCGCCTGCGAGAGCGTCGGCTTGACGCCCTTGGGCCTGCCCGTGGTGCCGGAGGAGTAGAGCATGTCGGCGCCCAGGCACTCGTCGGCGATGGGCGTCGGCGGCTGCCCCGCGACGGCCTCCTCGTAGGACTGGAAGCCGTCGGCGACGCCGTCGACCATGAGCCTGAGCTCCACGCCGGGCGCGTCGATCGAGGCGGCCACCTCGGCCAGCCCGGACGAGGCGATGAAGACCCTGGCCTCGCAGTTGTCGACGATGTAGGACAGCTCCTCGCTCTGCAGGCGCGAGCTGATCGCGGTGTAGTACAGCCCTGAGCGGTGTGCCGCCCAGGCGATGACCAGGAAGAGCGGATGGTTCTCGAGCATGAACGCGATGTGGTCGCCCGGATTGAGGCCGGCGGAGCGGAAGAGGTGGGCGAGCCTGTTCGACTCCTCCTCGAGCTGGCGGTAGGTGACGATGTTCCCGGAGCCCGCCATGATCACAGCGGGCTTGTCGGGGGTGACTGCTGCGATGGCTCCCGGATACATGACCAGAACAGTATTCGGTTCGGGGTCGCGCAGGAAGTGTCCACGCCGTCCCGCCATCCACCGCAGCCTCACGGGAATGACACCGGGAAATGGCGTCACATCCATCTCGCGAATTCCTCGGAAAACGGCGGGGCCGTGATCCCGTATTCGAGATCACGGCCTCTTCGAGGGGGAACCGCCATTAGGCGTGGTAAACGTCCTGCCAGCCGGAGTGGAAGCCGCTCGGGCCACCATGTGCGCCACGGCTCACATCCACGTAGATGTGCTTGGCGTTCTTACCGCCGAACGAGTAGTCGGCGTCGTGCTTGCCGCAGTTCTTGAAGCTCTTGAAGTAGGTCGAACCGTCGAAGTTCACGACCTTGAAGGTCTCCCACGCGCAGACGTACTTCTGCTTGCCCCACCACTTGTGGTTGGTGAGGGTGCTGTCCACCGAGTAGAAGTAGTCGTGCTTCCAGGTCCAGACCTTCTTCTTGAAGGGCTTCTTCTTCCAGACGCAGTGCTTGTTCCCGTGCTTGTCCTTCCAGCAGACCAGGACCTTCTTGTAGAAGGTCTCCCAGTGCCAGACCTTGTAGGACTTCTTGGTCACGGAGACGTGCCCTGAGGCCTCGGCCCTGTGGTCGCTGGAGTGGTAGGCCCCCCAGCCGGTGCCGGTGCCGGTGGCCGTGGCCGTGGCCGTGGCCGTGGCCGTCGTCGCCGCGCCCGCGGCGACGGGGGCGCCGACCGCCACGGCAATGGCGATGACGGCGCCGGTCAGGATTCGCGAAACGAATCGCATGACGGGACTCCTCGGGAGAAGAGGGTTTCTGACACGCTCTTCGTAGTCCCGGCGGATTGCCGAACACTTACAATTCGCTTGATTACCTGGCCGGCGGTCGATTATTCGGAAAACACATTTTCCCGATCATTCACAGGAAAAATTCAGGCTGGGATGACCGCGCCCTTATAGGTGTCCTCAATGTACTTCTTGACCTCGGGGCTCTGCAGCAGCTTGGCCAGCTTCTGCACCCGCGGGTCGTTCTGCTTGCCCTCCTGGACGACCAGCCCGTTGGCGTACGGGTTGCCCTCGGCCTTCTCCGCGATGAGCGCGTCGGTGGCCGGGTTGAGCTTGGCCTCGAGGGCGTAGTTGCCGTTGATGACCGCGGCGTCCACGTCGGCGAGCGAGCGGGGCAGCTGGGCCGCGTCGAGCGCCTTGAAGGTGATGTTCTTCGGGTTGGCGGTGACGTCACGCTCGGTGGCCGCGGTGCCGACGCCGTCCTTCAGCGTGATGACGCCGTTGTCGGCCAGCAGCTTCAGCGAGCGGCCGAGGTTGGTGGCGTCGTTGGGCACGGCGACGGTCGCGCCGGAGGCGAGCGCGGCGACGTCCTTCACCTTGCTGGAGTAGAGGCCGAGCGGCTCCAGGTGCACGTTCTCCACCCAGGTGAGCTTGGCGCCCTTCTCCTTGTTGTAGTCGCCGAGGTAGGGCTGGTGCTGGAAGTAGTTGGCGTCCAGCTGGCCCTCCTGGAGCTGCGGGTTCAGCGGCACATAGTCGCTGAACTCGACGATCTCCAGCTTCAGGCCCTCCTTGGCCGCCAGGTTGTCCGAGATGTACTTGAGGATCTCGGCGTGCGGAGTGGGAGTGGCACCGATCTTGAGCGGGTCGCTCGGGGCGCCGGAGGCCGACGAGCCGGAAGCGGACGATCCGCAGGCGGCGAGGGTCAGGGCCAGGACGGCGGCGGTCACGAGACCGAACAACTTGCGCACGGCTGTGCTCCTTGTCTGGGTATGAGGAAGCAGGATCCGCTCGTGGCGGACCCCGGAAGAACGGGGTGAAGGTGTCGCTAGCGCCTGGCGGCCAGACGGTTGGCGAGAGCGTCGCCGACGGTCTGGGCCAGCTGGACGAGGATGATGATGACCACACAGGTCGCGATCATGAGAGGCGTCTCGAATCGCTGGTAGCCGTACCGGATGGCCAGGTCGCCGAGGCCGCCCGCGCCGATGACGCCCGCCATCGCCGAGTAGGACACCAGCGTGATGACAGTGACCGTGATCCCGGCCACCAGCGCCGACTTGGCCTCGGGCAGCAGGACCTTGGTGACGATCGAGGTACGGCTGACGCCCATGGCGTGGGCCGCCTGGACGACGTCGGCGCTGACACCACGCAGCGCGATCTCGACCAGGCGGGCGAAGAACGGCACCGCGCCGATCGTCAGCGGCACGACGGCCGCGTACAGGCCGATGGTGGTGCCGACCAGCAGCCGCGTGAAGGGGATCACCGCGATCATCAGGATGATGAACGGCAGCGATCTGCCGATGTTGACGACCAGGCTGAGCAGCTGGTTGGCGATCCGCGAGGGGAACAGCCCCTCACGCGAGGTGCCGACCAGGGCCACGCCGAGCGGAAGCCCGAACACGACGGTGAAGAGCGTGGACCAGAACACCATCTGGACCGTCTCCCACGTCGCCTGCCCGAGCAGCGGGACCATCTCTTCCCAGGTCATGCCGCCACCTCCACGATCAGCCCCTGCTCACGCAGGTAGCTGAGCGCGGCCGAGGTCTCGGCACCCGCCAGCGAGACGCGCAGGCGGCCGACAGAGCCGCCGGCGACCTCCTCGAGCGCGCCGCCGAGGATGCTGACGTCCACGTCGAACTTGCGCACGACGTGCGAGATCACCGGCTCGTCCGCCGCTCCGGTGAACGTGATCGTGACGTTGCCCGTCTCGGGCGCCGGCAGCGGGAACAGCTCGGCGGCCAGGCGGGAGCCGGGCGTGGTCAGCAGCTGCCTGATGGGCCCCGACTCCAGGATCGCGCCACCCGACATGATCGCCACCGAGTCGCAGATGCTCTTGACCACGTTCATCTCGTGCGTGATCAGCAGGATCGTCAGCCCGAGCTCGGTGTTGAGCCGCCTGAGCAGGGCGAGGATGGAGGAGGTCGTGCCGGGGTCGAGCGCCGAGGTCGCCTCGTCGGCCAGCAGCACCTTCGGGTTGCCGGCCAGTGCCCTGGCGATGCCCACGCGCTGCTTCTGCCCGCCGGACAGCTGCCCGGGGCGGGCGTCGGCCTTGTCGGCGATGCCGACGAGCTCGAGCAGCTCGGCGACCCTGGCCGAACGCTCGGCCCTGCCCATTCCCATGACCTCGAGGGGGAAGGCCACGTTGCCCGCGACCGTGCGTGAGGACAGCAGCGCGAAGTGCTGGTGGATCATGCCGATGTGCTGCCTGGCGGCGCGCAGGTCGCGCTCGCCGAGCGTGGTCAGCTCCTGCCCGGCGACCGCGACGGTGCCGCGGTCGGGGCGCTCGAGGAGGTTGACGCAGCGCAGCAGCGTGCTCTTTCCCGCGCCGCTCTGGCCGAGCACACCGAAGATCTCCCCCTGGCGCACGTGCAGATCGACACCGTCCAGCGCGACGGTGTCACCGTACGACTTGCGCAGGCCTGCAGCCTGGATCACGAAAATTCCCCACAACGGATTCGGTAACGGACGGTCAGCGTTGGGGGACGCGTCAGCGAGTGCCGGGGTGGAACGGCAGGTGGCTCAGGCGGCGCAGCACGAAGCTGGGGCGGATCATCAGGGAGATACCTTCGAACGAGGAGGGCGGAAGGGTGCGCTCTAGCGGGCCTGACAGCCCATACACCTGCGCATTCGCATCTCGTTCACGTTGTTGCCAACGATCCTCTTACCGGCGCCTATTCCCGTCCGCCGATGTGAAGTGGCTCACCACCGCCCCTCTGGCGGCGCGTCACAGAACGCGACCGACAGGCGCCGTTGTCCGGCCACCATGGCGAAGCCGCCCCGCCGTACGGACGGCGGGGCGGCTTCGGCGGGTGGTCAGGCCGCGGTGGTCTGGGCGACCTTGGCGGGGGTGAGGGCGATGTCGAGCACCTCACGCACGTCACCGACGGCGTGGATGGTCAGCTCGTCGCGGACCTCCTTGGGCAGGTCGTCCAGGTCGGGCTCGTTGCGGGCCGGAATGAGGACCGTGGTGATGCCCGCCCTGTGCGCCGCCAGCAGCTTCTGCTTGACGCCGCCGATGGGCAGCACCCGCCCGGTGAGGGAGATCTCACCGGTCATCGCCACGTCGTTGCGGACGAGCCGTCCCGACAGCAGCGAGGCCAGCGCCGTGGTGAGCGTGACGCCCGCCGAGGGCCCGTCCTTGGGGACGGCGCCCGCGGGGAAGTGCACGTGCACCGAGCGGTCCTTCAGCGCGGTGACCGGCAGCTCCAGCTCCGCGCCGTGCGAGCGCAGGTAGGACAGCGCGATCCGCGCCGACTCCTTCATCACGTCGCCGAGCTGTCCTGTGAGGGTCAGCCCGGTGTCGCCGGTCTCGGGGTCGGCCAGGGACGCCTCGACGTAGAGGACGTCGCCGCCGGCTCCGGTGACGGCCAGGCCGGTGGCCACGCCGGGCACCGAGGTGCGCTGCTTGGACTCGGGCAGCGAGGCTTCGGGCACGAAGCGCGGCCTGCCCAGGTAGTCGACCAGGCCGTCCTCACCGACCGTGGTGGGCAGTTCGTCCTTGGCCGTGACCTTGCGCAGGATCCTGGCGATGGAACGCTCGAGGGAGCGCACGCCGGCCTCGCGGGTGTACTCGGCGGCCAGCTTGCGCAGGGCCGCCTCCTCCAGGGTGACCTCCTCGGCCGTCAGCCCGGCCAGCTCCAGCTGCTTGGGCAGCAGGTGGTCGCGGGCGATGGCCACCTTCTCGTCCTCGGTGTAGCCGTCGAGCGTGACGACCTCCATGCGGTCGAGCAGCGGCCCCGGGATGGCCTCGAGGACGTTGGCCGTCGCGAGGAAGAGCACGTCCGACAGGTCGAGCTCGACCTCCAGGTAGTGGTCGCGGAAGGTGTGGTTCTGCGCCGGGTCGAGGACCTCGAGCAGGGCGGCCGTCGGGTCGCCCCGGTAGTCGGCGCCGACCTTGTCGATCTCGTCGAGCAGGACGACGGGGTTCATCGAGCCGGCCTCGCGGATGGCGCGCACGATGCGGCCGGGCAGCGCGCCGACGTAGGTGCGCCGGTGGCCGCGGATCTCGGCCTCGTCGCGCACGCCGCCGAGGGCGACGCGGACGAACTTCCTGCCCATGGCGCGGGCCACGGACTCGCCCAGCGACGTCTTGCCGACTCCGGGCGGACCGGCGAGGGCGAGGACGGCGCCGCTGCGGCGGCCGCCCACCACGCCGAGGCCCTTGTCCTGGCGCCGCTTGCGCACGGCCAGGTACTCGATGATGCGGTCCTTGACGTCCTCGAGGCCGGTGTGGTCGGCGTCGAGCACCTCGCGGGCGCCGGCGATGTCGTAGTTGTCGTCGCTCGTCTCGTTCCAGGGGATGTCGAGGACGGTGTCGAGCCACGTGCGGATCCAGCCGGTCTCGGGAGACTGGTCAGAGGTCCGCTCCAGCTTGTCGACCTCCTTGAGCGCCGCCTCGCGCACCTTCTCGGGGAGGTCGGCCGCCTCCACGCGGGCGCGGTAGTCCTCCTCCTCGGTCTCGGCGGTGTCGCCGTTGAGCTCCTTCAGCTCCTTGCGCACGGCGGCGAGCTGCTGGCGCAGCAGGAACTCACGCTGCTGCTTCTCCATGCCCTCCTGGACGTCCTTGCGGATCGTCTCGGCGACGTCGAGCTCCGCCAGGTGCTCACGCGACCACTCCACCAGCTTGGCCAGCCGGTCGGCGGGGTCGGGGGCCTCCAGCAGCTCGACCTTCTGAGCGGTGCTCAGCCACGGCGTGTAGCCGGAGCTGTCGGCGAGGACCGAGGGGTCGTCGATCTGGTTGACCTGGTCGACCACCTGCCACGCGCCACGCTTCTGCAGGATCGTGGTGGCCAGCGCCTTGTACTCCTTGGCCAGCTCCTGCGCCCGCTCCCCGACGTGCACGGGGTCGACGGTGTGGACCTCCACCCAAAGGGCCGCGCCCGGGCCGGTCGTGCCCTTGCCGACGCGCGCCCTGTTGACGCCGCGCACGACGGCGGCGGGCTCGCCTCCGGGGAGCCTGCCGACCTGCTCGACCACGGCCTGCACGCCGACCGCGCCGTAGCGGCCGTCGATCCTGGGAACGAGGAGGACACGCGGCTTGTTGAGACCAGAAGCCTGAGCCGCGTCGATCGCAGCCCGGACCTCCGAGTCGGACAGGTCCAGAGGGACCACCATGCCCGGCAGGACCACCTCGTCGTCGAGCGGCAGGACCGGGAGGATCAAGCTCTCACTCATCTGAACTCCAATGGGGTTGAGTTATACACGCTCAATTCATTGGAGCCCAGGATTGTTCCCTTCCTTGCTGATGTTCGCTCACGGCGATCGTAATGATGTAAGTCATACCTGAGATGGTCACTCCCAGGGGTGACGCCTGCCTGGTGAGCGGGGCCGTACGCTGTTGCGGTGATCTCGGCCCTCGTCCAGCCGTTCTGGCTCGCGTTCTTCCGCGGCGAGGCCGACCCGCCTCCGGTCCGTTCTCCCCGCCTGCGCCGCCGCACGCCCGGCGTGCTGCGGCTGCTGCTGCCCTTCGACCACGTCGACGTGGTCCAGGGGGCCGACCTCGTCGTGGCGGCGACCCTGTTCGTCACCACGCTCACGGAGCTGAGCCCGACCACGCGGCAGCCGGCGTACATGGTCTACCTGGCCGCCCTCGGCTTCTCGCTGCCGGTCGCCCTGCGCGAGCGCCGTCCGCTGGCGGCCTGGCGCCTGGCCGTGGTGCTCATGCCGGTGTCGCTCCACGTCGTCGAACAGGTCACCGACATGCAGCCGCCCTACCTCGGGGCGGCCATCGTGATGTACCTGCTGGTGCTCTACACGGTCGCCGCCAGGTCCGACAGGCGCGTCACGATCGCGGTGTGGGTGGTCTCGGTGCTGACCGTCTGGATCGTCGACCGCAACACGATGACGCTGTCCACGGTCACGATGACCGTGATCCTGCTGTTCGGCTACAACGTCCGGGTACGGCGCAGCGCCACCGAGAGCAGGGACGCTGCCATCGGTGAGCGGTTCGTCATGGCCGAACGGGCGCGGATCGCCAGGGAACTGCACGACGTGGTCGCCCACCACCTGTCGGTCATCGCGATCCAGGCGGAGGCCGTCCCCATGGAGGCCCGAGGGGACGCCTCCCTCCTGGAGGCGGGGCTCGCGCAGATCCGCGGGCTGTCCCTTGAGGCGATCAAGGAGCTGCGGCAGGTCCTCGGCGTGCTGCGCGATCAAGAGGGCAGGGCCGACACCACGCCGCCGCCCGCCCTCGACCGGCTGGACGAGCTGGTCGGCAACGCCAGGTCGGCCGGCCTCACCGTGCTGGTCAAACGCTCGGGAGAGCTGGAGGAGGTGCCCACGGCCATGGCCGTCTCGGCCTATCGGATCGTGCAAGAATCGCTCAGCAACGCCATGCGGCACGCGCCGGGTTCGGCCGTTGCGGTCGAGGTGATCTGGGCCGGCGACCTGCGCGTGCGGGTGGCCAACGGGCCAGGGCGCAGGCCCGGGGAGGCCCCGGGCGCCGGCCACGGGCTGGTGGGCATGCGCGAGCGGGCCACCCTGCTGGGCGGATCGCTGGAGGCTGGTCCCATGGAAGGGGGCGGGTTCGAGGTGAAGGCCCTGCTGCCGCTGGAGCGGACGTCATGATCCGGGTGCTGATCGCCGACGACCAGGGCATGGTCCGCACGGGCTTCACGGTGTTCCTCAGCAGCCAGCCCGACCTCGAGGTGGTGGGCGAGGCCGCCAACGGCCAGGAGGCGATCGAGCGGGTGGCCGAGCTGAAGCCCGACGTCGTGCTCATGGACGTCAGGATGCCGGTGATGGACGGCCTGGAGGCCACGCGCCGGCTCATGGCCGCCGGTGAGACCAAGGTGCTGATCCTGACGACCTTCGACCTCGACGACTACGTCTACGAGGCGTTGCGGGCGGGGGCCAGCGGATTCCTGCTCAAGGACGCCTCCGCCGCGCAGCTGGCCGAGGCGGTGCGGGTGGTCGCCGCGGGCGAGGCCCTGATCGCTCCGGCGGTGACCAAGCGGCTGATCCACGAGTTCGCCAGGCTGGGCGGCCCCCGGGCGCCGTCGGTCAAGCGCCTGGCGGAGCTGACCGAGCGCGAGACCGAGGTGCTCACCCTGATCGCGCAGGGCCTGTCCAACCAGGAGATCGCCGACCGGCTCGTGGTCGCCGAGCAGACGGTGAAGACACACGTGGGCAGGGTGCTGACCAAGCTCGACCTGCGCGACAGGGCGCAGGCGATCGTCTACGCCTACGAGACGGGGCTGGTCCGCCCCGGTGAATGACTCCAAGTGGTACGCGTCGCCACGGATGCTGCTGGCCGCGGACGTCGTGGTCGGGCTCGTGCTGTTCTGGCTGACCCGCGACGACCTGACCGCGAGCACCACCGGCTTCCCGCTCGGGCCGGCCGGACTCGAGCCGCCGGTCGAGGTCGGCCGGCGGCTCGGGCCCGGCGACCTCGACCCGCCGACCGACGACGGAATGCTCACGCTCGTCGCGGCCATCGCGTCGGCGCCGGTCGCGCTGCGCAGACCGGCGCCGGTCATGTCGCTGGTTCTGGCGGCCGTCGTGATGGTGTGGAACCCGTACCCCATCCATCAGCTGACCTCGGTCGGCGGCCTTTCGGTCGTGCTGTGCGCCTACACGGTCGCCACCCGCGTCCCCGTCATCGGCGCCGTCGCCGTGTGGATCGTCCCCACGCTGGCGGAGATCCTGTACAGACCGCAGCCCTTCGGCCTGGAGCTGCTGCTCCTCCCGGTCGTCCTGGTGCTCGGCCAGGTCGTCAGGGCCCGCCGCCGCACCCAGGCCGAGCTGACGGCGCAGGCGGAGCAGACCCTCGCCGCGCAGGCGGTGGCGGAGGAACGGCTGCGGATCGCGCGCGAGCTGCACGACGTCGTCGCCCACCACATGTCGGCCATCGCCATCCAGTCGGAGGCGGTACGGCTGCGCGCCGCCGGTGACGCCGCCCTCCTCGACACCGGCCTGGCCGAGGTACGGGAGATCTCGCTGGAGGCGATCTCCGAGATGCGGCAGATCGTCGGCACCCTGCGCCAGGCTCCCGCGCCCGGCCTCGACCGCGTCGGCGAGCTGTTCGACACGGTCCGCGCGGCCGGCCACCCGGTGACGGTGACCTCCGAGTTCGGCGAGGTGGACCCGCCGGTCGGCGAGACGGCCTACCGCATCCTGCAGGAGTCCCTGAGCAACGCGATGCGGCACGCGCCAGGCGCCGAGGTGAGCGTCGACGTGGGCAGGACCGAGGCGGAACTGGTGATCGTCGTCGCCAACCGGCCCCCGCTCGCGGCCGCCCCCGCCGCCGGGGGCGGGCACGGGATCATCGGCATGCGGGAGCGGGCCGAGTTACTCGGCGGGTCCCTCGAGGCGGGGCCGAGGCCTGAGGGCGGATTCGAGGTGCGGGCGAGGCTGCCGCTGGGCCGTACCATCGGCTGATGGACCCGGTGGAGCTCTTCCAACGGACGGCGGCGACGGTGCCCGCCTACCGCGCGTTCCTGGCCGCGCACGCGATCGACCCGGCCCAGGTCACGACCCTGCGGGACTTCTCACGATTGCCGATGACCACCAAGGACACCTACACCCGCCGCCATCCCCTGCCCGATCTCTGCCGCGAAGGGACCATCGGCGACATGATCGCCGTCTCCTCGGGCTCGACCGGCGCCCCCTCCTTCTGGCCCCGATCGGCCGAGGACGAGCGGGTCATCGCCGACAGGTTCGAGGAGGTCTTCAGGGACGCCTTCGACGCGCGCCGCAGGCGCACGCTCGCCGTCGTGTGCTTCGCGCTCGGCACCTGGGTGGGCGGCCTGTTCACCCTCTCCTGCGTGCGCCACCTGGCCGAGCGCGGCTACCCGATCACCGCCGTCGCGCCGGGCGCCGACAAGCGCGAGATCGTCAGGGTGATCCCCGAGCTGGCCCCGCACTTCGACCAGGTGGTCCTGCTCGGCTACCCGCCCTTCCTCAAGGACGTCATCGACACCGGCGGCCTTCCCTGGCACGAGTACCGGATCAAGCTGGTCACCGCGGGCGAGGTCTTCAGCGAGGAGTGGCGGTCACTGGTGGCCGAGCGTGCGGGCATGACCGACCCACTCCGCGACACCGCCTCCCTGTACGGCACGGCCGACGCGGGCGTCCTTGGCAACGAGACCCCGCTGTCGATCGAGATCCGCCGATTCCTGGCGGCCCGCCCCGACACCGCGCGGGAGCTTTTCGGCGAGTCGCGGCTGCCGACACTCGTCCAGTACGACCCGGAGGTCCGCTTCTTCGAGGAGCACGAGGGCACGCTGCTCTTCTCAGGCGACAACGGGATCCCCCTGGTCCGCTACCACATCGCCGACGAGGGCGGGCTGCTGCCGTACGACAGGATGCTGGGCTTCCTCGCCGGGCGCGGCTTCACACCCTCGGCCCCCGGCCCGGAGCGACCCTTCGCCTACGTCTTCGGCCGCGGTCACTTCACGGTGTCCTACTACGGCGCGAACGTCTATCCCGAGAACATCAGTTCAGGCAACCATTCTTTCAAGATCGCCAATCACCGAGAGGGTCGCCAGAACCACATGGCGGAAGTAGGCCTTTAGGCTCGACCTGGGCAAGCAAGTCAGCTGACTCTCGCGACAAGCACTTAGCTCATCGTTCACGATCTTGAACGGCGACAATCTTCTCTACAGGGTCAAGGGCAGCCCGCCTGCGGCGGCCTGCCGCGCGTCGGGCGGTCGCTGGCCGCGCTGCGGCTCTCCGGCCGGTCGCGGCCAGCGCCGCCCACGCGCTTAATCCTCCACAGCGGCAGCCTGGACCGTGGCGATCAGCGCATGCCTGACGTAGATCCTCGGGCTGAGATCCGGCTACCACCACCAGTTGAACCATTCACTGGGCAGCGTCTCCATCAGGCGCCTGCGGGCGTGAGGAGTACGGGTGCGGACTCTCAGACTGCCCTTGCTCCTGGGGCGGTTCCATGGGTCATCGTCGTCGCACATCTCTCGATGCACGCTCAGGTAGAGCAGTGCATCCTTCCCGATGTACCAGCGCCCCTCTCCCCGCGGAGCCTCCGTGCAATCGGTCCCAAGCACGGGCAAGTCCATCCTCGTGAAAAGACGATCGACTTCAGAGATGTCTTGTGTCAGTAGTTCGCCATAGGCAGCCTGCTCTCTTGGACCGGCAAACGCCTCGCTCAACACCATCGCAACCAACGCCGCGGAGAGTCGTTCGGCGTAGGGCACTCCACTTTGATGCTCAACGCGTAAACAATCGCATGACTCCCTCGTCGGCGGGTCCGCAAGGTGAAGGTCGGTTAGCCGGATATAGCGCCCCCAGCAGCCCTGATTCTCCGCGTGGTATAGCAACCCCGCCTCACCAAAGACTTCCAGCTCATCGGGACGCTGCAGGCGGTTGTGCCAGTGGCACAGATCATCTCGCTTGCCGAACAACACATACGCTTCTCGAAGTGCAACCGGAAGCTGCAGCCCGAGGCGCTTCTCGGCAGCGTCGATCTCCGCTTCGCTGAACCCGTCGTCCTTGGAGAGGGGTCTCGACCAGCTTTCGGCGAAGCGGCGTATGAACCTCCACGCGTGGTGCCGATCTTGAAAACCCTCGACAGCTTCGGTAGCGAGATCAAAGTCGTCAGACATGGTCGGCAATCGTAGGGGAACGTTCTGGGGAGGGCCGTGACGATCGCCACTTCGCAGCCCTCCGTACGGGCAGGGGCGATCGCTGCCGCGACCCTCCTTCGTCGGGCCTTGCCACCGGGCACGGTGGTACTTGGTCCACCTGATAACCGGACGGACACACCTCTCTTGCCATGCTGGCTACCGCCGTGGCACTGACAGCGTTCACCCCCCGCGAGTTGGTCGGGGAATCAAGGCCCCGAGATCGCCAGTCCCAGCTCGCGTGCAGTGCATAACGACCTTAAGTCGGTGACATTACGAGTTCTGATCGTGATCCTCAAAGATCGTCGGTCGCCCGTAGCGTCAGGACGTGCGTAGATGGGTGTGGGTACCAATTGTGGCGGGCTGTTAACTGGACTCGCGGGCTGTGTCGTGCCCAGCAACGGTGCTACTGGCATCAGCGTCGATGAGGCGGGGCACCTCACTGTGGTCCTTGCCTGGTGCGGTCGAGGTCCGGACACGGTGATCATTTACCACGACCGTCTCGCTTCTGACACGAACTCTGCTGCTGGAACGGCAGATGGCCCAACCATCGAGGATGCCAGGTACAGCACCGAGGGGCTGTCCGGTCAGAGTGCATCGTTCCGGATCGATGCGCCCACGGGTGAATGGGTAGCAACCCCCACACCGTTGATGCCGGATCCGGCGATCACCTACACGGCTTTCGGCGCGACGAGCGACAACACCAGCTCCACCAGCCACGTGAGCTTCCAGGCCGACGATGCAGGCAAACTCAAGCCCGGGAAGGTACTCGTTCAGAGGTATGACGAGAGCAGACAAGTCACTGTTGATGCGGTAGTTCCTTTGCAGGAGTTCCTGCACGAGGCCCAGGATCGCAAGAACTGCCAGTAGAAGCTGCACAGCAGTTTGCGGCAGCAGCATCACCTCACACACCCCCACCACCTCTACCACACCTGGGCAGGCGTCATTCAAGGCAGCCGCGGACACCCGAGTTCACGCATACCAGTACATGAATAGACGTGGCGACGCCGTCCCTCCAGGTCCCACGCCGCCACGCCCGTCTATCGGACCCGTCCCGCCAGCAGAGCCGTCCAGACAAGCCGAGCCTCAGCGATCAACCAGCGGTAGGTCTCGGAGATCTCCGGCTTGTCGTCGAGCTGCACGGTGCGGCGAATGAACGCCTGCCCCCCGCCCTCGCACAGCTCGTAGAACGTCGCCCGGCATGTACAGGTCCAAGCAACTGGCCGCACGCGTGCGAGCGCGCCGTACGGCGGTTGCCAGTCCAGGCGCACATGATCCCGTTGGGCCATGGCCACATGCGGACTGATGCACTGGTCGAGCAGGTTGTCTGCGCTGCGCTCGGCCATGGCCTCACCATAGACCACCCAAGCTATAGCGCGCTATAGCGTACCTAGCGCGCTATCCATCGCCATGGCGCGCGACAGCTCCCTAACGTGATCACCGTGGTGGAGCTGAAGGCGAACCAGCCCAGGTGGCGGCAGGTGCACGCGATCATCGCGGAGCGCATCCGAACGGGTGAGTACAAGGCGGGCGAGCGCATCCCCTCTCTTGTCGATCTCATCGAGGAGTTCGGCATCGCCAACGCCACCGGGCAGAAGGTCATGCGCGCTCTCCGTGCGGATGGCTTGATCCGCACCGAGCCTGGCATGGGCAGTTTCGTGACCACGCGCGAGGAGCGCCAGGAGCTCTCTCCCGACAGCGAATAGGCGGGTCAAGGCTCTCCCTGTCCTCGGCGTCGGCGGGAGACTGATGGTCGTGGCGTCGCCGGCCGAACTCGCTTCGCTCGCCCTACGGGTGCCTTCGGCATTCCGCCGGCCACGCCACTCGCCTGAGAACGGGCCCATCAGTGAGCCCGGCTGCGCTTGCCCGCCAGCCGGGGCATGCAGCCCTGCTTTGCAGCAGTTCCGGCTGCGCCGCCAACCGAGTCCCACCCTGATCTGCCCTGTCCACGCTGGTTCTGGACGGCTATGGTGCACCGTACCCGATTTGATCTAGGTCGCAGGAGTGCGCGGTGATGAACGTGAGGGTGCCCGACTGGGCCTACGTGGCCAGGTCCCTTGCCAAGGTCCTGGCCGTCACCGCGGCGCTGTTCCTGGCTCTCAGCGCGGTCGAGCGAGTTCTGTGGCTGTTCATCGACTTCAACGACGAGCGGATGGCCCAGGTGTACGGCACGGCCGCCCGCGTCGCGAACCCGGACAAGCGCTTGACGCACGGTTACAGCGATGGCGGAGGACTTCTGGAGACGACCTACACGCTGTGGGGTGAGCCGCGCCGGGCCGGTCCGGGCGAGGGTGAGGGGGAGTACGAAATCGTGGAGAGCCTGTTCGACGGCGTCAGGGCCCCCTCCCTTGACGGGCCGTCCGGCAGCTTGGCCGACGCGGTCGCTTCAGTGGAGGCGGACCTCGGCGTCGACAGTGAGCAAGTCGACAGTGAGCTGGCGGAAGAGGCTCGAAAGATCATCGACGGGCTTCCCCAGACGCTCGACGCTGTCGCGGTCGTGGAGTTCGCGAACTCGATGACCACAGAGCGGCTCGTCGCCTTCAACCGGAGGCACAGCACCTGCGGAGGGGCGGATGTCTCCTACATGTACTCGCCGTACAACTACGACGACTCCAGCGGTGAGCCCCCGTTGAACGCGGTCGTCTGGAACCGCGTCATGGCCAAGGACGACACCGGGAGGGATCTCACCTATCAGTGCGAGACCGAGCCCGAGGCGGCGCTGGCGGAGTTCCGTAGGTGGGTCGGGCTGCTTGACGAGGGCGACGACTTCAGCGCGTTCGGGCTGAACTACGAGTGGCTCGCCGGAGCGGCCAAGGAGGGCGTCGTGCACGGGCTCGTCGTCGACCGCTGGAAACTCTCCGACCTGCGCAAGCTCCTCGACGACCCGGAGGTGCGGACGGTTCACCTCGCCGACGTCGCCTTCGACCTCGGCGAGATCGGGTAGCGATCTTCGGCCAGCTCAGCGGCACGGATGCGAGCCTCAGCGCCACGCTACTCAGGACAAAAAGCTTCAGTTGTGGTCTTCCTCGTCACGTACCCGCGTGATCCGCCGAGTAGCGGCGATGTGTTGCCTGGCGAGTTCGGCCCAAAACGATTCTCCGTTCCGGTGGCCAGTGCCGCCGTATGTCCACTCGGACACCGTGAGCGTGTTGCCCTGGCCGGGGTCAGGTAGGCCCTGCAGCATCCGGGCCTGCGCCGCGCGGTAGTCGGCACGCGTCTGGCGCAGTGCTCCCAGGGTTGTCGAGTAGTGACGACTCTTGGTCGAGAAGTGGCCGCGGTAGCCCAGCATGTGAGCCCACTGCCGGAGCGGAAGGTCCCGGTATTCCGGAAGGTCGTCGAGAAGAAGGCAGGTGTAGATCATGCGCCGGGCGTGTTCGGTGACGTCCAGGTTCCGGACTTCCCACGAGTGGCGGACAGGGCGGTCAACGGTCCCCGCCGACTCCGCGCCCTTGGTGGCGTACTTGGCGACGTAGGAGGCCACACGCCGATCACTCATGCCGTCGAGATCGGTGGAGACGTAGACCGGGCGCACATCGAGCTGTTCGCCCCAGCGCAGCGAGATCGGGCGCTCCCCATGCATGGAGATGACGACTTGGTGAGCCGTCTGGCGGATCGCCTTGTCCAGCAGCGGGACGGTTGCCCAGTCCGGGGGGCGGTCAGCCGGGCCGCCCGGGCCGTCGAGGCGGATCACCGCGTGGAAGTGGACCAAGCCGCGCACCTGGTACTCGGCGACCTTGGCGTAGGACACTCGCAGCATGCCGCGCAGGTCGGTACGGCTGACGCCGAGCAACCGCGCGAAGACGGACGGGACAGTCTTGGTGAACTCCCGCCAGAGCCGACCGGCATGGGCGTTCCACAGCACGGCACCCTCGTAGTCGTAGCAACTCGCGCAGAGCGGTTGCCCAGCCTGGGGGTCATCCCGGTCATGACGAGCGCCGCAGCTTTCGGGCCGTCCGTGCACGCAGACGGGGAAGTCGCACCGGGGGCGACAGGGCAGGGTCTTGCCGTTCTTCTCCCGGTGAGCGTGGACCGCACCGAATGACGGGGCGGTGAAGGTGGCGAACACGCGAGGGTGGGTGCTGACGTCCTCGGGGACACCCTTGCCGCCGCGCAGGCCCGAGATGATCAGGTGATAGGTGTCGTCCTTGTAGGTGGCCGAGCAGGCAGGGCAGCGTGACGCGCGCCGGTTGCCGCACGCGGTCAGCAGGAAGCCGGTCGGTTCGTCGACGGTCCGGTAGACGTCCAGGACCTCACCCGTTCCGGCGTCCACGGTGATCCGTTCACCGCGGAGCCGGACGGGCTGAGCGCAACCGCCGGTGGCGTACACCATGCGTCGCCACCGTCCAAAGTCCGGCATGGCAGCACGCTCCATGGCGGCGAGCACATCAGCGGAGAAGGATGGAACCTCTGTCATGCGGCGTTCTCCCTCTTCTCGATCTCCTTGCGTCGTGTGGCGGTGGCAGGAGCCGTCTCCTCGACGAGTTCGATGCCGTGGATGGCGGCGATGCGTCGCCATCGATCAGCGGACCACCGGGGCGAGTCGGCGATCATGCGCTCGCACCACTCCTTGGAGAGCGCGACATATGGCCCCATTCCTTCGGGAACCAAACAACTCCTTTCCTCATAGGGAGCTGCCGCCATGCCCAGTAAGAAGGCGTGCATCATCGCCAGGCATGCGAATCGTGCATGTCTGGCGAGAACAGTGGCCTTTCAGCGAGAGTTTGGAGTGTTAAGGGTTGCGCGACTCTTCACCAGTGAGCGATGCCGGTACTGCTGGCCTACCGCTGGCCGGGTCCCTCCAGCGGAACGGCTTTCGTTGGTTGTGCCCGGTGGCTTTCTACGCTCGTTTCTGTCGCGGCTGGTTTCTCGCTGCCTTCCCGGAATGACGGGAGCTTTGGGTATCTCCATTTGTACCACCGCGCATGCGAATCTATGCGAGCGTGAATTACGCGGATCCCGTCCCTTCAGCCGTCCCAGGACGTCCACTGACATACCGCTGCGTCCCGTGGCGTCCCGCTGCCTACCGCTGCATCTGATCACCAGCATCGAAAAGCAAGGGAGCTGTCGCCCCTCAGTAAGGCGGACAGCTCCCTTGATCGTCGAGGACGTCTTGAGACGTCACTCCCGCCAGATCGGTTCGAGAAGGTCCGGGTTGAAGGGGGCGCGCCCGCCGCCTCTCGGATGGACGATGATGGCGTGCAGGGCGTCCGTGATGTGAGCACGCTTGCTGGACAGGGGCAGCCCGCCCTCCTCCTCCGGGAGGTACCAGCGTCGCCGGATCTCGCTCATGCTCAAGGCCGCCCGTGCCTGCCGTACCTCTGCCGAGGCGGTCCGCTTGGCCTTCTCCGCCCGCAGGCGTGCCATGGTCGCCTCCAGCTCCGGGGCAACCCGGAACTACAGCTCTCCGCTGATCTCCTTGGTTCTCCATCGGCGGGTCAGCTCGTCGAGCTGCTCCACAGCGGTCGCAAGTTCCTCCTCTCCCGTCCATTCGGAGTCCCCCTCCGATGCGGCAAAAGTGGCCTCCTCCATCTTGGTCATCACCAGTTCGGAGATGAAAAAGTCGACCACATCACCACGGCGCGAGATGCCACCACAACCACCCGCGCCCTTCGACGGGCAGGAATAACTGTGATGCTCGATTCCTTGACGACGGCTGATCCGGAGTGGCTTGTTGCAGATGCCTCCGTCCGCGGTCGGGCGTCCGCAGCGGAGAATGCCGGAGAGCAGATACTGACGTTCCCTTTCCTGCGGAGAAATCGCCCTGGCCACGGTTCCGTCGTTGTTGACGAGCCTGCCCTTCCTACCGTCGATGATGGCTTGGACGGCCAGCCATTCCTCAGGAGTGAGGATCGTTTCCCACTTGCCGACGATCGGGTTTCCCTCGGTGTCCCGGACGATCTCGCCGTCCAAGCGACGCCATCCGCACAGCCGGGGAGAGGACAGCAGCGCTCGAAGGGTGACGCTCTGCCAGACCTTCCTCCGTGCCGTCTTCACGCCGTCCGACTGCCAGGCCCTGACGATCGAGTAGAGCGAGCGTCCTGCGATGAACTCACGGGCGGCCTGGCGGACCAACGGCGCTTCCACCGGGTCGAGGGTCAACCGGTCGTCCTGCCAACCGAACGGACGATGCCCGCCAACCGGCGTTCCGCTCTCGGCCCGGGCCCGGTGGGAACGACGCATCCGGCGCTGCATCTTGCGGACCTCCATCTTGGAGATCACCACACCGAACAGGCCCATGCTCTCGGTGTCCTCGCTGTAGAGGTTCTTCACCTGCCTGGAGTCGGCGAAGACCAGGCCATCGCGCTTGGTGAACGCCTCCACGAACCGTTCGTAGTCTCCGGACCGCCGGGCGAGACGGTCATCGGCCACGACCACCACGCCCTGAACCGGCGTGCCGTCGTCGAGCTTGCCTGCCCGCAGTGCCTTCACCATCGCCTCGAATGCGTCGCGGACGACGTGCGCCTTCGCCGCCGACTTGTCGTTGTCGGTGAACTCGTGCACGACGGTCCAGCCGTGCCGGGCTGCGGTCTGCCGGTTGACCGCATGCTGGTCCTGGACTCCGTGCTCGTCCTTCTTGCCGTCCATCGAGATGCGGGCGTATGACACGACGGGGATCATGAGCCCTCCGGGGGAATGACAGCGTTAACTGATGTTCTACCCCGAGAACATCTCTGTCGGCCTGGAGCAGCCGGAGGTGAGCGGGATGGTCACCGGCAAGTTCGTGCTGGAGGTGGTCGAGGACGCCGAGCGCGACCGGCGGCTGACCGTGACCGTCGAGCTGGCGCAAGGCGTGCCGCCCGCTGAGGAGACGGCGCGGGCCGTCGGGGAGGCGATCCTCGGCCAGTTGCTCCGGCTCAACAGCGAGTTCGCCGCCTACGTTCCCGCGGACAGGCAGCCGCCGTTCATCCGTCTGCGTGAGACGGGCGACCCCGACTACTTCCCGCCAGGTTCCAAGCACCGCTACACGCGGGGTTGATCTCGCCGCGGCGGCTCGAAGGGATTGACCACGGACACGCCCGTCCCCTCGAAGTCTTTGACGTTCCTGCTCACCAGCGTCCAGCCGTTCACTCTGGCCGTCGCGGCGATCAGGCCGTCCATCGTCGGGATCGGACGGATGGCGTTCAGGCGTCCCCATTCTTCCGCGATCTCCGAGGTGATGGGAATGATGCGATCACCGAACTGCCGGTGAAGCCCGTGAAGCCAGCGTTCCAGAATCGTCGCCTGCGCGGGATCCCTGCGCCGGCGGAGCTCGACTCCGCTGCGGATCTCACCCACCGTCAGGCTGCTGAGGTAGAGCGTGGGCCCGTGTGCCTCGCCTATCCAGTTCCTGACGTGAGAGCTTCCGTTGCGTTTCCGAACCTCGGAGACCACGTTCGTGTCGAGGAGGTAGCCGACGCCCATCAGTCGAATTCCACCTCTCGGGGGAGGTCCTGGTTCCGTGGGAACTCCATGTCGTCGTCCCAGTCGGGGTCAGCGAGGAGGAACTGCCCGAAGTCCGGAGCGTCGCCTTTGAGACGGCGATACTCGGCGATGTCGATGACCACGGCCACTTCCTCTCCGTGCCGCGTGACCACTTGCGGGCCTTCACTGACCGCCCGTCGCACGACCTCGCTGAAGCGTTGCTTCGCCTCCTGCACCTGCCATCCGCTCATGGGAGCCCCCTGTCTAGTCGGTCTAGATTGATGCTAGGCCAATACAAGATCACATGCAGTGACCCGGCATCTCGCACGAGCGGGGGTGGCCGACGCTCATCAGCCGAAGGTCACGGGTTCTTCGCGCGGACGAGCTAGCACCTGAGAGGGACCAGCGAAGATCGTGCCGGGGAGCGACGACCGCTAGCGGCCGCGATTCCTACCTTCGGCCCCATGGTCAGGAAACTCTGCGCAGGTGGGGCGCTGCTGCTCGGCGTCGCCGCCTTCGCCATGCCCGTCTCGCCCGGCGATCGGCTCGTCAAGGTGTACGGCGATCTCGCCACCGCCGACCGGATCGCGGTGATCGTGCCGGGCAGCGACTCGACCGCCGCCACCTTCGAGAACGGGACCCACCGGCCGGGCGGAGCGGCCAGGGCGCTGCTGGCCGAGGCGCGCAGGATCGAGCCGGGCACGAGGCTGGCGGTCGTCGCATGGCTCGGCTACGACAGCCCGCCCACCTGGAGCCTGTCCGCCCTCACCGACGTGGCGGCGGCGGACGGGGCGCGGGAACTGCGCGAGCGGGTGCTGAGCCTGCCGAAGGCGCCGGTCGCGCTGTTGTGCCACAGCTACGGCTCGGTCGTCTGCGCCCTGGCCGCGCCGGGACTGCCGGTGGCCGACCTCGCCGTCGTCGGCAGCCCCGGCATGGGCGGCGCCCGCAGGGCCTCGCTCATCGGGCCGCGCGTGTGGGCGGGGCGGGGTGCGGGCGACTGGATCTCGATGGTGCCCCACCTGAAGGCCGGGCCCGTCGGGTTCGGGCGTGATCCGATGGATCCCGCGTTCGGCGCCCGGATCTTCGCGACCGGGCCGGGCGGGCACAGCGACTACTTCGACGAGGGCACCGCCTCCCTGCGCAACCTCGCCCTCATCGCGCTCGACCGCGGCGAGGAGGTGGGCCGTGCCTGACGTGCGCAGCATCCAGGCCGCCACCCCGACGACCAGCGGCGAGGAGGTGGGCCGTGCTTGACGTGCGCAGGATCGAGGCGGCGACGCCGGCGGGCCGTGACAGGGGCGTGGACGCGCTCCGGGCGGTGGCGATCGTCGGGGTCGTGCTCGGGCACTGGCTGGTCAGCGCGTGGGAGCGGAACCCGCACCTGGTCATCTCCTCTCCGCTGGCGTACATGCCGCAGTTGTCGCCCGTCTCGTGGGTGCTCCAGACACTGGCCGTGTTCTTCCTCGTCGGGGGTTACGCGGCCGCGCGGGGGGTGCGGGAGCCGTACCGCTCGTGGGTGGTGGCGCGGCTGGTCCGCCTGGCGCTGCCGGTGGTGCCGCTGCTGCTGGCGTGGGCGGCCCTCGGCGCGCTGGTGTCTGTGCTGAACGGCCAGCCGGTCGCGTCGGTGGTCGCGCTGGCCAAGCCCGCGCTCGGCCCGCTGTGGTTCCTCGGCGTGTTCGCGGCGCTGACCGCGCTCACGCCGTGGCTGGTCAGGGCGGGACCGGTCGCGGTCGGCGCGGCGGTCACGGTCGTGGCGGCCGTGGACCTGCTGCGGTTCGGGCTGGGCGCTCCGGCGGCGGTCGGCTGGGTGAACCTCGCGGCGGCGTGGCTGGTGCCGTACCTGCTGGGCGTGCTGTGGGCGCGCGGCGACCTGTGCCCGCGCAGGGTCGGCCCGTGGCTCCTGGCCGGTGGAGGCGCGGCGGCCATCGCGCTGGTGGCGTGGGGCGGGTACCCGGCCGCCATGATCGGCATCACGGGGCAGAGCGCCTCCAACCTCAGCCCGCCGACGCTGGCCGCGGTCTGCTTCGGCCTGGCGCAGGCAGGCCTCGCGCTGCTTCTCCACGGGCCGCTGAGCCGGCTGATGCGCAGGCCCAGGCTGTGGGCGCCGGTCGCCGTGGCCAATCTGGGCGCCATGTCGATCTTCCTGTGGCACCAGACGGCGCTGGTGGTGACCGTGCTCGCCTTCGGCCTGTACGGCAGGCCCGACACGCCCTCGTGGGTGCTCGAACGGCTGGCATGGCTCCCGGTCGTGGCTCTTGCCCTGGTCTTTATGACATGGTGTCGTCATCGGCTTGACGCGGGCCGCAGATTTTGGTGACACTGTGTCATGACCTTCTCCGAGACGCTGCGCAACGCCACCTGGGGCGACCACGAGTCCGCCGAGGACGAGAGCTACCTCAAGGAACTCATGGCAGGGCGGCTCAGCGCGCAGGAGTACGGCGAGATGGTCGCCCAGCACTATTTCGCCTACCTGGCCCTCGACGGCGTCTCCAAGCGCCTGGCCGACCACCCGATGGCGGGGCCGTTCGTCTTCCCCTCCCTCTACCGGGAAGCGGCGCTCGAGCGCGACCTCGCCACCGTCTACGGTCCCGCCTGGCGCGAGCGCATCGAGCCCTCCAAGGCGACCAGGACGCTGGTGGCCCGCATCGAGCAGGTCGCCGACTGGCCGGGCGGCTACATCGCCCACCACTACACGCGCTACATGGGCGACCTGTCCGGCGGCCAGTTCATCAGGATGGAGCTGCAGAAGATCTACGGGTACGGCAAGGGCGGCGGCGTCGACTTCTACATCTTCGACGAGGTCGGCTCGCTGCCCCGTTTCAAGAACGACTACCGCGCCAGGCTCGACGCCCTTCCCGTCGACGAGGCCGAGCAGCAGCGGATCATCCGCGAGGTGCGCCTGGCGTACCAGCTCAACACCGAGGTGCTCGCAGAGCTGCTGCACATGGTCAGGTCCGCGGCCTAACATGTGCTCATGCCCAGGATCTCCGCCGCCACGATCGGCGAGCACCGCGCCCAGACGCAGGACCGGATCCTGCAGGCGGTCTCGCGGCTGTCGCGCGTCCAGGGCATCGACGCGATCTCGATGACGGACGTGGCGCACGAGGCGGGCATCACCCGCACCGTGCTCTACAACTACTACCCGGACAAGGCGGCGCTGCTGCTGGCGTTCACCGAGCGGGTGACGCACTACTTCATCGAGGCCTACACCAGCGAGCTGCCTCCTTCGGCCACGCCGGCCGAGCGGCTGCGGGCGTTCGTGCGGTTGCAGCTGGCGGGGCTGCTCGCGCACCCGCACCCGGGAGCGGCGGGGCTGAGCGCGACGCTCGGTCCCGACGCCTACCAGCAGCTGGCCGACCACGTGGCGCCCATGCAGCGGATCCTCGTGGACATCCTGGACAGCGGCGCGGGGTCGGGCGACTTCCAGGTACAGGACGTGGCGGCGACGGCCCGCATGATCCTCGCGGTGATCGGCGCCGAACGGGAGCCGCTGATCAGCGGCCGGGTGAGCGTGGAGGCGGCCGAGGAGATCGTGTCGGGCTTCGTCCTGCGCGCCCTGAGCAGCACCTCCTGACCGTCCCCACCCCCGGCGGGCGTCCCCTCAGAGGGGGGAGTCCAGTCCGCTTCGAGTCTTACGACAAGATTGTCCACATGGACGTCCAGCTCAAATCCGCACAGGGCAAGTGGATCCTGGCAGCGACCGTGCTCGGCTCAGGCCTGGCCATGCTCGACAGCACGATCGTCAACGTCGCGCTTCCTGCGCTGCGGGCCGAGCTGAAGGCGGACATGGCCGGCCTCCAGTGGACGATCAACGCCTACACCCTCACGCTGGCGGGCCTGATCCTGCTCGGCGGCTCGCTCGGCGACCGGTTCGGCCGTCGCAGGGTCTTCCTCATCGGCACGGTGTGGTTCGCGCTGGCCTCCGCGCTGTGCGGGCTCGCCCCCAACATCGAGTTGCTGGTCCTGGCCCGGGGCCTGCAGGGCATCGGCGGCGCGCTGCTCACCCCCGGCTCTCTGGCGATCATCCAGGCGAGCTTCGTGCGCGAGGACCGGCCGAGGGCGGTGGGCGCGTGGTCCGGGCTGGGCGGCGTGGCCGCCGCGATCGGCCCGCTGCTGGGCGGATGGCTGGTGGAGAACGCGGGCTGGCGCTGGGCGTTCCTGGTGAACCTGCCGTTCGCCGCGCTCGTCGTCGTCATCACGCTCAGGCACGTCCCCGAGACGAAGGACGAGCAGGCCGTCGGCAGGTTCGACATCGTCGGCTCGGTCCTGGCGGCGCTGGCCCTGGCGGGCATCACCTACGGCCTGACCGAGAAGGGCCAGCTGGTGCCGCTGGTCGCGGGCCTGGTGCTCGGTGGGGTGTTCGTGGCGTGGGAGATCCGCAGGTCGCCGGACGCGCTGGTGCCGATGAGCCTGTTCAAGAACGCCGTGTTCGGCGCCGTGAACGTGGTCACGCTGATCATGTACGCGGCGATGGGCGTGGTCTTCTTCCTGCTCACCCTGCAGCTGATGACGGTCGCGGGCTTCTCCCCCGTCGCCGCGGGGTCGGCGCTGCTGCCGGTGACCATCCTCATGCTGCTGCTGTCGGCGCGGGCGGGCGAGGTGGCCAAGAGGTACGGGCCGCGGCTGCCGATGACGACCGGCATCCTCGTGGCCGGCGCCGGTTTCCTGCTGATGAGCACGATCGGCAAGGGCTCCAGCTACTGGCTGCACGTGCTGCCCGCCGTCTCGGTCTTCGGCCTCGGCCTGTCGGCGGCGGTCGCGCCGCTGACCGCGACCGTGCTGGCCACCGCCGACGACCGCTACGCCGGTACGGCAAGCGGCATCAACAACGCCCTGGCCAGGACCGGCAGCCTGCTGGCGGTGGCGGCGATCCCGCCGTTCGTCGGGCTGGCGGGCGACGCTCTCAGCGACCCCGTGCGGTACGCCGCGGGGTTCACCAGGGCGATGCTGATCAGCGCCGGCATGATGGCCGTCTCCGCGCTGATCACCTTCCTCACGATCAGGACCAACGTGCTGGCCCCGCAGACCCCGCAGCGGCCTCAGAACGTGAACGACTGACTGCGCACGCTGTTGTCGAAGTTGGACACCAGCAGCTCGGGCTCGCCCACCGACCTGATGTCGGGCAACCTGGTCAGCAGCTCGCGGAACATGGTCCGCATCTCCTGCCTGGCCAGGTTCGCGCCCAGGCAGAAGTGCGGTCCTGGGCCGCCGAAGCCGACGTGCGGCTTGGTGTCGCGGGTGATGTCGAAGGCGTCGGCGTCGGGGAAGACCTCCTCGTCGCGGTTGGCCGAGCCGTAGAAGAGGACGACCCTGTCGCCCTTCTTCAGCTCGAGGCCGCGCAGGGAGTAGTCCTCGGTGACGGTCCTGCGGAACTGGATGATCGGCGAGACGTGCCTGACCATCTCCTCGATCGCGCCGTTGACGTGCCCGTCGAAGTCACCCATGAGCAGCTCGCGCTGCTCGGGGTGGTCGGTGAGCAGCTTGATGCCGTGGGCCATCGTGTTGCGCGCCGTCTCGTTGCCCGCCACCAGCAGCAGCGCGAAGAACGAGCCCAGCTCCTTGTCGGTCAGCCTCTCCCCGTCAGGGTTGGCCGTGACCAGCGCCGACACCAGGTCCTTGCCCGGGTCGGCGACGCGCTGGTGGCCGAGCTGGATGACCATGCGCTGCAGAGCCAGCAGCGCCACCACGTTCTTGCCCGCCAGGCGGGCGCTCTGCAGCACGCTCGGCCGTACGCCGCTGTAGGCGGTCGAGGCGTCGACGTGCTCGTGCACCTTCGCCCGGAACTCGTCGGGGATGCCCATCATGTCGCAGATGACGTGGATGGGCAGCCGGGCGGCGACCTGCGTGACGAAGTCGCCAGGACCCGCGGCGATCACGTCGTCGACGATCCGCTCGCACGCCTTCTCGATATCGGCCTGCAGGTTCTGCAGCATCTTGGGGCTGAAGGCGCGCGAGACGATGCGTCTGAGCCTCGCGTGGCGGGGGTCGTCCATGTTGACCATCGACTCGCCGAACACGTGCTTGACCCAGCCGGGCGGCTCGGGGTTGGTGACGGCGGGCTCGCTGGAGAAGACCTTGGCGTTGCGGCTGGCCTCGACGACGTCGGCGTGCCTGACGAGGGCGTAGAACCCGGTGCCCGAACGCAGCAGCGGCACCTTCCGCTCGGGGAAGAAGACCGGGTGCTCCATCTGCCGGAGCCTGGCGAACGCCTCCTGCCGCTCTTTGAGCGGTTTACGCCAGAAGTCCAGGTCCGCGAGGTCGATGTCCACCCGCCTATCCTGGCACGTTCCCGGGGTGTTAAGGCCAGGTTCGACGGGCCTGGGGACCATCCGGGCATGAACGTCTCGCGCACCGCCCTGCTCGCCGTCGCCTGCCTCACCCTCCCCTTCCTCCCCATGCCGGCCGCCGGCGCCTCGGTGACGTCCTGCGGCGGGCACCCGTCGGACTTCGACGGCGACGGACTGCCCGACCTGGCCATCGCGGCGCCGTACGAGAGCGTGGAAGGCCGCTCCCGCGCCGGCGCGGTCACGATCATGTACGGCTCCGGCCAGAAGGCCAGGCTCTCCCAGGCGACGCCCGGGGTGCCGGGCGACCCGGAGACCGGCGACTCCTTCGGCTCCGCTCTCGCCGTCGGCGACTTCGACGGCGACGACTGCGCCGACCTCGCTGTCGGCGTCTCGGAGGAGTTCTTCGGCACGCCGGTCCCCGGCGCCGACGGCAACGGCGCCGTGCAGCTCTTCCACGGCTCGCCCCGCGGCCTCACCCCCGGCAGGCAGCTGTCGCCGGCCAAGCGCGGCTCCGACCGGTACGGCGCGGCCCTGGCGGCGGGCGACCTCGACGGCGACAAGGCCGACGAGCTGGTCATCGGCGCGCCCGCGATGGGCACCGGCGGCACGGTCGTCGTCGACGGCTTCGAGGGCCGCGGGCGGTACCAGATCACCCAGCGCGGCCTGCGCCAGCGCGGTCTGGTCACCGACCAGTTCGGCTCGGCGCTGACCACCGGCGACTTCGACGGCGACGGCAAGGACGAGATCGCGATCGGCGCCCCGGCCGACACCGTCCGCCTGGACGGCCAGGGCTCGGTGACCGTGGTGAACCCGCGCAGCCGCAGGGCCGTGCAGTACACCCAGTCCTCGCCGGGGGTGAAGGGCGGCTCGGAGAAGTGGGACGCCTTCGGCGCCTCGCTCGCCGCCGCGGACTTCGACGCCGACGGGCGCGACGACCTGGCGATCGGCGTGCCGGGCGAGGGCCTGAGCGCCAACCAGCGGGCCATGGACTACGGCGACGGCATGGTCCACGTCCGCTACGGCACGGGCCGCTGGGAGGCGTGGACGCAGCGGCTGCTGAAGGGGACCCCGCGCTACTACGACAGGTTCGGCGCGGCGCTGGCGACGGGCGACTTCAACGGCGACGGCGACGCCGAGCTGGCGATCGGCGTGCCGGGGGAGAACTCGGTGCAGGTGCTGGCGAGCGCCAGGAAGGGCGGCCTGACCCGGTACGGCGACCTGCTGATCAAGGGCAGGGGCCGCGACTTCGGGGCGTCGCTGACCGCTCTGCCCGCCGTCGGCCGCTACCGGACGCTGTCGACGGCCCGTCCCGTCGACGGGCTCGTCGTGGCGGCGCCCGGGACGGGCGTGGTCACCTTCGTGCCTGGCTCGCGCCGCCCCGGTCCGTTTCCCGGGCTGCGCCCCGGCAAGGCCCACAAGCTCGGTAGCGGCCCCGGCCTGTACGGCTACGCCTTCGGCTGAGCCGGTCGCCGGGGACAGCGCGTCAGCCTTTCGGCGGAGCCGGACGCCGGGGACAGCGCGTCAGCCTTTCGCAGAGCCGGTCGCGGGGACAGCGCGTCAGCCTTTCGGCGGAGCCGGTCGCGGGCAGAGCGGGCCGGCATCGGCGGAGCCGGTCGCGAGCGGGTCAGCCCAGCAGCGGCGCCAGGTCGCCGGGTTCGCGGAAGTGCACGCCGACGATGCCGACCCGCTCGGCGGCCTCGATGTTCTCCAGCCTGTCGTCGACGAACGTCACCTCGCCAGGCTCGGCTCCCAGCCCGTCCAGGACGGCGAGGTAGATCTCGGGGTCGGGTTTCGTCATGCGCATCCTGGCGCTGTAGAAGCGGGGTTCGACCCTGGCCATCCACGGCAGCCCGTCGATGCCGTCGGCGACGCAGTCGGGCGCGTTGGACAGCAGCGCCACGCGCGGCAGCCGTTCCATGACGGCCACCGTGTCGCGGTTGGGGTGCGACCAGCTGGCCACGTCCAGCTCGACGAGCCTGGCGACCTCCTCGTCGCCGACATCGCGGTTGAGCGCCAGCGACCAGAACGCGCGCGGGGTGATCGTGCCCCTGTCGAACTCCAGGCGGTGCTTCCAGTAGCCGCGCTCGAAGGTGTCCTGGTCGGCCCCCGCGGCGGCGGCCATGGCCTCGACGTCTGCTTTCGGCTGCGGGAGGGACAGGACGTTTCCGTAGTCAAACAGCACCCAGGTCATGACAACAGACGCTAACTCACGACCCGCGGTGGCGCGGGGGTCAGCGGCCGAGTGGGGCGGCGGGGATGGTGAGGGACTTGGTGGTCCTGGCGGGCGCGCCCCTGCGGGAGATGTAGTCGAGTGTCCGGAAGTCGACCGACAGCTCCGACGAGGTGAGCCTGGCCGCGATGTAGCCGCGCCGCTGGTCGATGTAGGAGATGTGCGGGTTCTCCGCCAGCGCCTCGGCGATCCAGGCCTTGTCGCGGTATCCGTCGCCGTCGCTGGCGATGGAGGAGGTGACCAGCTCGCGGGCGACCACGGGCGAGGACGGGTCGTCGAAGTCGAGCTTGAGCTCGGCCGCGTGGTGCATGTGCGCGTCGCCGGTCAGGACGACGGGATTGGAGGTCTCCTTCATCCAGCCGAGCAGGCGGTCGCGCTCGGGCGCGTAGCCGTCCCACGAGTCCAGGTTGACCTCGCGGCCCGGCCCGACCTTGTAGTCGCGCTGCGCCATGATGATCTGCTGGCCGAGCAGGTTCCACTGCGTGGTGGACGAGCGCAGCCCCTCCGACAGCCAGCGCCGCTGCTCGTCGCCCAGGAGGGTGCGGCGCGCCGACAGCCGTTCGTCGCAGGAGGCGCGGACCCCGTCGAGGCAGGCCTGGTCGTCCCTGAACTGGCGCGTGTCGAGCAGGTGGAAGCGGGCCAGCGTGCCCCACGAGACGCGCCGGTTGACGCGCAGGACGGCGCCCTGGACGCTCGCGCGGCGCAGCGGCATGTTCTCGTAGTAGGCACGGAAGGCCATGGCCCTGCGCCTGGCGAAGTCGCGGGCGCCGGTGCTGGAGACGGGCCCCGCCCAGTTGTTCTCGATCTCGTGGTCGTCGAAGGCGACCAGCCACGGCGCGACGGCGTGCGCGCGCTGCAGGTCGCGGTCGCTCTTGTACTGCGCGTGCCGCAACCGGTAGTCGGCCAGCGTCTCGCACTTGCCCGGCGTGTGCGTGCGGACCCTGCCGGCCAGCGCGGTGTAGCCGCTGGGGCCGTACTCGTACATGTAGTCGCCCAGGTGCACGACCAGGTCGGGCTCCTGCTCGGCCAGGCGGCGGTAGGCGGTGTAGTAGCCGTGCTCGTAGTGGGCGCAGGCCGCCACGACGAACGAGAGGGGCTGCGCCCCGGTCGGGGTGGTCCTGGTACGGCCGGCGCGCGACAGCTTGCCCTCGGTCCTGAAGCGGTAGTGGTACTCGCGTCCCGGTTCGAGGCCGCGCGCCTCGACGTGCACGCTGTGCGCGCCCGCGGCCGTGGCGGTCACCGTACCGGACCGGACGATCGTGGAGAAGCGCTCGTCGGTGGCGATCTGCCAGTCGACGTCGATGGAGCGGGAGGGCATCCCGCCGCGCCCCTCCCCGCCGAGCGGGTCGAGCGCGAGCCTGGTCCACAGCACGAAACCGTCGGTGGTGGGGTCTCCCGAGGCGACGCCGAGCGTGAACGGATCACCTGCGAGAGCTCGGGAGGGAGGGAGGAGGAAGGAGGCGGCCGTCGCGGCGAGGAAGGTTCTGCGTTCCACGCCCCAGGTATGTCCTCCTCCGCTGACCCGGCCATGACAGCCGAGTCAAGCGGAGATGAACATCACTCCTCCAACCAGGTGAGCAGGTCCTTCGCCGATTCGACCGCCCGCTCGTCGCCGAGTTCGGTGAAGCGCTCGACCGCCTCGCGGGCGCGCAGGAGCGCCTCGTCCTTCCTGCCGAGGCCGTCGAGGACGCGGGCCTCGTCGTAGGCGAGGGCGGCGAGCTGGAACGGGTCCTGGGGCAGAGTCCTCGCCTCGGCCATGGCCTCGATCGCGGCGGCGCTCCTGCCCGCCCAGTGCAGCGACATGGCGTGCCTGCGGGTCATCCTGGCCTGGTCATCGGTGCTCCCTGCGGCGCGGTAGTAGCCGGCCGCGGCGGCGAAGGTGTCCGCGGCCTCCTGGTCGCGATCCAGCTCGTCGAGGATGCTCGCCGCGGACTCCGCCGCCCTGGCCGACTGCAGCGGGTGAGCGTACATCGGGACGAGCGCGGTGAAGTCGGCGAGCGCGGCGTCCCTGTCGTCCAGCATGCGCAGCGCGTTCGCGCGGGTCCACATGACGCTCGTGGTGTTGTCCAGGTCGTCGGTGTCGAGCATCGCCAGCGCCTCCTCCGCGGCGATGGCGGCGTCCATGGGCCGCTCGCCCGCCAGGTAGGCGGCGGCCAGGTCGACCCTGGCGAGCGCGGCGTTGCCGGACTGGCCGAGCGCGGTGAACAGGGCGACGGCCTCGACCAGGTCCTCGGTCGCCTCGGCCGCGCGCTCCACCATGACCAGCACCTCGCCCCTGGAGGCGTGGGCGACCGCGCGCAGCCCAGGCTCGGTGCGCGGCGCGACGGCCAGCACCTCCCCGAAGGCGCCGAGGAGCTCCTCCAGCTCGCCGCCATGCCGCTGGATGAGCTGCCCCTGGAACAGCGCGGTTCTGGCGAGGACGAGCACGTCGCCCTCGGCCCGCAGCGCCTTCCTCGCCTCTCGTGCCGTCTCGGCCGCGCGCTCCGGGTCGCCGTCGGCGAGAAGGCTGGCCAGCAGGGACAGCCGGTCGCCGTCCTTCGACCCTTCGAGCAGCGCGATCGCCTCGCCGACCCGCCCTGCGCTCGCGTACGCCTGGGCGAGCCGCGACACCGCGGCCGTGCGCTGACGCTCGTCGCCGTTGGCCGACAGCCACCGGTGCGACTCCTCCACCAGCGGCAGCCCCTCGGGCGTGACCAGCCCGAGCCTGCCGAGCGCGACCTGCCGCCTGACCTCGTCGCCCGCCAGGGCGTGGAGCTCGGCCGCGCGGGTCCACAGCTCGCGCGCCTGCTCCACGTCGCCCTGGACGAGCGCGGCGAACCCGAGCCCGTCGGTGCGCCTGCCGCCCGCCTCGCCGCCGATCTCGTCGTAGCGCTCCCACGCTGCGAAGGCCGCGTCGTGGTCGCTGCGCCGCCAGGCGTCCTCGGCCAGGTCGAGCAGCTCGTCGGGTCCCGCGGTGGCCGGCGGGGGCGCGGGCGGGGCGGTGGGGATCACGACCCTGCGCGCGTGCGGGGTCAGCGGCAGATGGTCGACCAGCGGCTCGGCCGCCAGCCGCTCCTCCAGCCTGCGGCTCTGCTCGCCGGTGCCGTTGCGCGCGTCGAAGCGGGCCGCCAGGGCGCGCGCGTCGGCCTCCAGTTCCTCGCGCAGGCGGCCGACGGGAACGTCCGCGCCGTTCCTCCGCACGGTCAGCCCGCCCTGGCCGAGGTCCTCCAGGCGGCGCAGCAGCAGCGCCGCGCACCCGGCGAAGTGCATGCGGTCGCTCGGCGTGGGCGAGCGCTCGAGCAGTGGCAGCTCGCGCTGCAGGATCTCCAGGCCGCGGGTCTCGTTGCCGGTGAGGGCGCAGAACTCCATGTGGTCGCCGAAGTCGTCGACGTAGTTGGCGTCGCCCTGGACGAGCCGGTAGGCGCGCAGGTGCGCGGCGGCGGCCTCGTCGAGCCGCCCCGTGCGCAGGTACGGCAGCAGCAGGTTGCTGAGGATGCCCTGCGGCTGGACGTGGCAGGTCAGATGCCCTGCGACGACGGGGGCGGCCAGCTCGATGGCCTCCTCGTCGCGGCCCATCCACGACAGGTGCCACACCTTGCCGCTCGGATCGCACCCCTCACAGTCGGACATGTCGTCACGCGGGGTGGTCTGCCACTGGTGGAACCACTCGTCGGCGGCGGCCCTGTCGCCGATGTGCTCGGCGACGTAGGTGCGCTGGGTGTGGACGGCGTGCAGGCCGTAGCCCGCCTCGACGTAGCGGCGCTCCATCTCGGCGAGCGCGTCGTAGGCCCGCTGGAGCGGGACCTCGGGGAAGCGGCGCATGTCGCTGGCGATCCATTTGAACTGCCACAGCAGGCTGTAGGTCTGCCAGTCCGACCAGCGCCCCGGGTCGGCGTCGTAGTCGGCGACGCTGCGGGAGAACGTGGCGAACGACTTGGCGGGCTCCGCGCCGTACTGGTACGCCTCGGTCAGCTCCAGCCGTACCTCGAAGGCCAGCTCGGGGTCGTGACCGGCGGCCTTGAGCGCCTGTTCGAGCAGCACGGACCTGGCCTCGCCGTACGGCATCTGCCTGGCCTGGTCCAGCATCTCCTCAACGTCGGCCATCGGGGTCACTCCTTGCCGAGGACGGCCCAGTCGAGCAGGCCGAGGAACGAACGGTTCAGCGCGGCGGTGTCGGCGGCGCGCAGGGGGTGGTGGCCGTGGAGCAGCGCCATGCCGTACAGCGCCTCCACGGCGGTCGCGGCGAGCGACAGGTCCTTGAGGACCACGACCCGGCGCACGAGCGGGTTGCGGTGGTTGAGCACCAGGCGGGGACGGTCGGCGGCGACGGTCCGCTCCATCGCGCCGAGCACGTCGGCCCACAGGTCGTCGGCGGCCTCCTTGGCCTCGCGCAGCTCGGCCTGGTGTTCGGCGGCCCTGCTGGTCAGGTAGAGGGCGGGCAGCGAGGCGGGGTCGAAGTCGCGCAGGACCAGCTCGCAGCCGAGAGGGTCGAGGACGCGGGCGGCCGCGGAGAGGAAGGGCCTGGCGGCCAGGTCCGCGCCCGGGTCGACGGGACCGAGGTGGGTGGCCAGTTCGCCGGGGTCCAGGCGGTCGAGGCGGATGTCGGGGTCGATCCGCTGCAGGCGCTGCAGGATGTCGCTGTCGTAGACGTAGCCGCCGTTGACGAGGCCGACGCCCTGCGCGCCCGACACGGCCGACAGCTGGCGGAACTCGTCGACGCTGGAGGTGAAGCGGCCCTGCGGGTGGCGGGTTCTGAACTGGGCGAGCGTCATCGGGCCGTCGCTGGTCTCGAACTCCAGCCACCTGTCGACCAGGCGCAGCATGTCGTCGTCGTGCAGGGCGAGGGCCTTGACGCCGAGGTGGTGCAGGCGCAGGAAGGCGCGCAGGCGGGCGGGGTCGGTCTCGGCCAGCCTGACGAGCCATTCGCGCAGCTGGCGGCCGAGGTGGTCGCGGGTGTGCTCCAGGAGGTCGTCCTCGTAGAGGGCCTCGCGGCTGGCGGTGGGGCGCAGCTCGCCCGCGTCGAGGACGCAGCGGGCGAAGAACGCCCATTCGGGCAGCACCCCCTCGGCACGCTCGGTGAGCAGCATGCGCTTGAGATAGACGCGGTGGGTGGCGCGCGCGGTCGGGTTGGCGGGGCTGGGCAGCACGAACGCGACGCCGGTCAGGGCCGCCTCGGGGACGTCGAGGTCGATGACGTCGAACGGGGTGAAGCCGAACAGCTGCCTGCCGTACTCCAGCAGCGCCGCCCTGCGCGCGTCGGGAGAGTCGTGCGGGGACAGCCACGGCGGGTCGGCCGTCGTGGCGACGCCGTTGACGGTGACCGCGATCGGCAGCAGCGAGCCGTACAGGGCGGCCAGCTCGGCGACGGTGCGCGGGTCGACCCACTCGGCGGCGTCCCTGCGGGCCTTCAGCGTGACCGTCGTGCCGGGCTCGGGCCGCTCGGCGGGGGCGGGCGACACCTGGTAGGTGCCGTCCGACCTGCCGGTCCAGCTCACGGTGGGGGCGCCGGTGACCGACCTGGTCTCGACGTGGATCTCGTCGGCCACCAGGAAGCCCGACAGCAGCCCGATGCCGAACTGCCCGAGGAACTCGTGCCTGGCGAACCCCAGCTCGTCACGTTTGGAGGAGCGGCCGATGGTGGCGAGCAGCGTGTGCACCTCGGCCTCGGTGAGGCCGACACCGTTGTCGTGGACGCGCACCTGTCCTTCGGCGACCTCGATCGCGACGCGGCCCTCGCCTTCCGCGCGGGCGGTGATGGCGTCGGCCGCGTTCTGCAGCAGTTCGCGCACGTAGACGCGGGGGCTGGAGTACAGGTGACGGCTCAGCAGATCGACGACGCCGCGCAGGTCCACTTGAAAGGCGTTTTCCACGCCCGACACTATGCCAGGTATGGGTGGAGATGCTGATTTATCGCACCACAGCCCAGATACTTCTCCACGGTGTGGAAGTCGAGCCAGTCCAGGTTGACCAGCGCCTCGAAGTCGACGCCGGTGAAGTGGTCGCGCAGGCCGGGCGGGATGGCCGCGATGTCGTCCTTGTCGGCGATGTTGACCCAGCGCCGCACACCCTTCGGCCGCTCGCCGAGGCCGTTGACGGGGGCGGGCAGCAGGCGCTCGAACACCACGTTGCGCATGCCGAGCGGGCTGCCCAGGGTGATCAGCAGGTCCACCTCGATGTCCGGGTTGGCGTGCAGGGTCTCGTACGCGACGACGCTGCCGAGCGAGTGGGCGATCACGACCCTGGGCGCGCGCCGCCTGAGCACCTCGGCCACCTCCCCCCTGCACCGCTCGCGCCTGGCCGCGTCGGTGAGGTAGGCGGCGACCTCGGGGCAGAACAGCGCCGCGAAGGCCGCAGCCCTGCTGTCCAGCCTGGTCAGCAGCCAGCCGGTGAACGCCTTGAGCGCCCCCGTGAAGGTCTCGCCCACGCCGAGCTGCTTGGCCCATGCGACGAACACCTGCTGCTCCGTGGCCCCCATCGACTCGACCTGCTTGGCCTTGCCCTGGTCGTTGAGGTGGTGGGCGTAGTAGGCCACCTCGGCGAAGTAGGCGCCCGGCGGGCCGCCCAGCCCGGCGCTGAGGTAGCGGTCCCACTTCATCCGCATCGCCTCGGCCGCGCCTCCCACCGACCTGCCGGCCCGCAGGTAGTAGTCGTACTTGCCGATGCCGTGCACGCCGACGATCCCCACCGTGATCACTCCCCACTTTTCCGGGGACATGGTGCCACGCCCGGCTTGCGGATGGGTTACGGGGAAAATCTTGTTGCCTTGGGCATATGTCACCCGGGTACGGTTTCCAGGCGAAGGAGGCGTTCCGATGGTCGGCCCGTTGATCGTCAACGACTCGATCGCCATTCCTGGCGACGAGCTCGTGTGGCGTTTCTCGCGTTCCTCAGGACCGGGCGGTCAGGGGGTGAACACCACCGACAGCAGGGTGGAGCTGCTGTTCGACGTGTCGTCGAGCACGGCGATCCCGCCCGCGCTGAAGTCCCGCGCGCTGGAGCGGCTGCCGTCGCCGGTGATCACGGTGGCCGCCTCGGAGTACCGCTCCCAGCTGCGCAACCGCGAGGCCGCGGCGCACCGGCTCGCCCAGCGGATCCGCGAGGCCGTCGCGCCGCCGCCCAAGCGGCGCAGACCGACCAAGCCGAGCAAGGGCGCAGTCGAGCGCCGGCTTTTCACCAAGAAGCACCGCTCCGACCTCAAACGGCTCCGCCGCGAGTTCTGAGCTCGGCGGCGCTTCCGCGATCCAGCCGGTCGGCCTGCTCATGTCTTCGCCATGGACGGCCCGCGCCCGCCGTCCATGATGTGAGGCCTACGAGGGCGGTCTCCGGCGGAAGATGCCGACGAGGACGCGCAGTACCAGCACCGAGCTGACCACCAGCAGGTTGTAGCCGATGAGCTGGAACAGCGACATCTGCCCTGCCATGACCACGGGGCCGCCCTCGGTGCCGAGCAGCAGCACCGCCATCAGGCCCGCCGTCGCGCCGAGCACCGTCAGCAGCGTCTGGTGCAGCAGGTTCGTGACGAACGCGCGGTCGCGCTCGTCACCCAGCAGCCGCACGTTCATCGAGAACCTGCCGTGCTCGGCCGCGCTGGCGATCCGCTCGATCCGTCGGGGCAGCCGCCGCAGCATCGGCAGCAGCGCGGTGACCTCCTGCGCCACGGCCTCCTTCACGCTGCCGGGGTTGACCTGCTCGGCCAGGTAGCGCGCCGCGAACGCCCTGGCCTCGCCGATGAGGTGGAATCCGGGCGAGAGCCTGACGAGCGTGCCCTCCAGCGTCGCGAGCGCGCGGAAGACGGCGGCGACCTCCGGCGGGATCGACAGGCCGTACTCGGAGACGATCCTGAACAGGTCGGTGAACATCGCGACGCTGTCCATGCCGGGCCCGAGGTGCCTGGCCATGAACTGGCCGAGCGCGCGTTCGAGTCCCGCCTCGTCGATGTCCTCAGGCCTGGGGACGACCTCGAGGAGCGCGTCGGTCACGCCGAGCGGGTCCTGTCTGTCCATGGCCAGGAGGAAGCGCTGCAGCGCAGAGCGCAGCGACGCGTCGAGCCGCCCGACGGAGCCGAAGTCGAGCAGGCCCACCGAGCCGTCGGTCAGCAGCATGATGTTGCCGGGGTGCGGGTCGGCGTGGAAGACGCCGTCGAGCAGGATCTGCCGCAGCAGGCAGTCGAGCAGCGTGCGGGCCAGCGCGGGGCCTTCGGCGGCGGGGGCCGTCGCCAGCGGCTTGCCCGACAGGCGCTGCATCACCAGCACCCTCTCGGTGCAGAGCGGCGTGTAGGGGGTCGGATAGACCACGGAGCCGCCGGCCGAGGCGGCGACGGCCGCCATGTTGCCCGCCTCGACGCGGAAGTCGAGCTCCTCGCGCAGGGCGGCGGCGAACCCCGCGGCCAGCTCCCTGAGGCCGAGCGCCCTGCCCCACTTCGTCCTGGCCTCGAGCGTCGCCGCCAGCCTGGCGACGATGTCGAGGTCCTTGGCCACGACCGGCGCGATCCCCGGTCTCTGAACCTTGACGACCACCTCCTCGCCGCTGTGCAGGCGGGCGGCGTGGACCTGGGCGATCGAGGCGGCGGCCAGCGGCGTGCGGTCGAAGGAGGCGAACGCGTCCAGGTCGACGACCTGGGCGATCTCCTCCCAGGGCGCGGGCTTGACGTGGTCCTGCAACCGGCCGAGCTCGTCGACGAACTCGGGCGGAAGCAGGTCGCGCCTGGTCGACAGCACCTGCCCGAGCTTCACGAACGTGACGCCTCCGTCGTCGAGCGCCTCGCGGAGCGAGGCCGCCAGCCGTACCCTGCCGCCGCGGTCCGCCGGGTCGTCGCCCCTGCCCCTGAGGTAGGGGCCGAGGCCGTGCCTGAAGGCGATCCTGGTGATCTGGGAGTAGCGGCGGGCGCGGGCGAGCCGCCCGCGCACCGACTTCACCAGCTCGATCGGCCCCGGGATGGAGCCGGGCGGCACGAGCGCCTCGCCGAGCACCAGGATGACCATGGGGATCAGCACGACGCACATCGACACCAGGATCACGATCCACAGGGGGCCGAGGCCGGGATCGCGAGTGGCGTCGTACTTCTCGAACGACTGGAAGACCGGCGCCAGGAACACCGGGGTGAGCATCAGCGCCAGCAGCACTGCCAGGGTCATGCGGACGGGGCCGAACCTGACGTCGAGCAATCGCTGCGCCGCCGTCGCGAGCATCAGCAGCACGACGGCGAGGGAGACGGCTAGGAGCAGGGGCATCCGCAGATCATCGCATGGCGGCTTCGCGCGCCCTGCGGGCCTCCCTGCGCTCCACGAACCTGGCGGCCGTCGTCTCGCTCTTGTCCAGGAAGGCGGCCAGCTCGTCGCGGGCCTTGGCGCCGTCGCCGTCCAGGTTGGTCTTGTCGAAGACCGCCCACTGGCGCAGCACCGGCATGAGCACGTCGTCGAGGTGCAGGCGCAGGTCGTAGATGCCCTCGTGGGCGATGACCATCGCCTTGCGGGTGAAGCCCTCGATGGTGGTGCCCGGCATCTGGAACGTCGTCACGACGTCGGTGATGGCGCGCATCGTCTGGTTGGGGTCGAGCTCGAAGGCCGCCTTGAGCAGGTTGCGGTAGAAGAGCATGTGGAGGTTCTCGTCGGCGGCGATCTTGGCGAGCAGGCGCTCGCAGTTGGGGTCGCCCGACGCCTTGCCGGTGTTGCGGTGCGAGATGCGGGTGGCCAACTCCTGGAAGGAGACGTAGGCGAGCTGCTGCAGCATCGTGCCGTACTCGGTCTGGAAGCCGCCCTCCATGTGGACCATGCGGGCGCGCTCCAGCGCGACGGGGTCGACGGCGCGCGAGACGGTGAGATAGTCGCGGATGGCGACGGCGTGCCTGCCCTCCTCCGCGGTCCAGCGGCCGACCCAGGTGCCCCACGCGCCGTCGCGGCCGAAGGTGGTGGCGATCTCGTGGTGGTAGCTGGGCAGGTTGTCCTCGGTGAGGAGGTTGACGATCAGCGAGACGCGGGCCGCCTCGGGAATGGTCGAGTCGCTCTCCTGCCAGGCGTCACCGTCGAAGATGCCGTCGAAGTTGCGGCCCTCGCTCCACGGAACGTACTCGTGGGGGAACCACTCCTTGGCGACCTTGAGGTGCCGGTCGAGCTCGCCCGCCACCACCGGCTCAAGCTCGTGCAGGAGCTCCGTCTGACTCATCACCATAAAGCTCATCTCCTTCAAGCTACGCAACCGTAAGTTAGGCTACCCCAAGAAACTGGAGGGTCTTTATGCGACCTAGTGTCCGAGGTGTCCTGCTTGATGATGAGGAGCGGCTGGTCGTCTTCCGGCGCACGGTCCCCGGCAAGGAGTTGTACTGGTCGATCCCGGGCGGACACGTCGAACCGGAGGACGCGAGCCTGGAGCACACCCTGCGCAGAGAGCTGCTGGAGGAGCTGGGCGCGGTCGTCTCCGCGGTCACGCCGCTGACCACGCTCACCTATCCCTACCAGGGCGCGGTCAAGACCCAGCACGTGTACGGCTGCCGCCTGGTCTCCATGGACCCGGCGCTGCGTCACGGCCCCGAGGTGGAGGACCCCGCGAGCGGCGTCTACGACGTCGAGCGGCTGCCCCTCGACCCCGCCGAGATCACCTCGCGGCGGCTGGTCCCCGAGGCCCTCGGCGTCTATCTCGCCGCGCACATCACGTCGCTGCCCCGGCTCATACATCGATCGATGTAGCCCGATGACTCGCGAAGGAGGACGACCCGGGGGCACAACCCTCGTTAGCGTTCGCGGCATGCCTCTCCTGCTTCTCGACGCCGTGCTCGCCGTACTCACCGCGATCTGCGCCCTGACCTCCCTCGCCTCGGTCGGCGCCCCGCTGACCTGGGACGGCACGATTCCCGTCGCGATCGCACTCGGCCTGCTGCTGCTGGCCAGGCGGCGCGGTCCCGTCGTCGTGCTGGCGCTGTCGGCCGCGGTGCTGCTGGGCGCGCAGTACGGCGGGCTGTTCGAGGGCGGCGTCATCTGGCCGATGACGGTCGCGGTCTTCACCGCGGGGCTGGCCAACCTGCCCTGGACGGCCGCGATCTGCGTCCTCACCCTGGCCGCGGCTGTCGCGCCCACCATGGAGCTGGCCAGGGGCGGCGCGGAGCTGCTGTGGCTCGCCCTGGTGCTCGCCCTGGCGCACGGCTACCGCCAGCACCTGCGCTGGCGCGCCGAGCACGAGGCCAGGCTGCGCGAGGCCGCCGGCACCAGGCTGGCCGAGCAGCGGCTGCAGATCGCCAGGGAACTGCACGACGTCGTCGCGCACACCCTCACCGTCGTCGGCCTCCACCTGAACGTCGCCGCCGAGGCCGACTCCCTCCCCGAGGCCAAGGGAGCCATCAGGGTCGCCTCCGACGTCCGCAAGAAGGCGATGGCCGACCTCAGGTCGCTGATCGGCGTGCTGCGGGACGTGTCGGGCGAGCCCCAGCCCGAGCTCTCCTCCATCGCCGACCTGGTGGCCAGGGCGAGGGAGGCGGGACTCGACGTGACCCTCGACGAGGGCGGCGATCCCACCGAGGTACCCGCGGCGCAGGCCATGGCCGCCTTCCGCATCGTGCAGGAGGCCATGACCAACGCGCTGAAGCACTCCGACGCGCGCCGCCTGCTGGTCCACCTGGACTACTCCTCGAACCAGGTGCGGGTCGAGGTCGTCGACGACGGCACGGGCCCCGTCTCCTACACCGAGGGCCACGGCCTGACCGGCATGCGCGAACGGGTCACCGCGCTCGGCGGCTGGCTGGAGATCGAGGCCGGCGACGGCTTCGCCGTCAGGGCAGGATTGCCGGTATGACGATCGACGTGCTGCTCGCCGACGACCAGGCGCTCGTGCGCGCGGGCTTCCGCGCCCTGCTGGCCAAGGACGAGGAGATCGCCGTGGTCGGCGAGGCAGGCACCGGCGAGGAGGCGGTACGCCAGGCGCTGCGGCTCAAGCCCGACGTGGTGCTGATGGACATCCGCATGCCGGGTTCGGACGGCATCGCCGCCACCCGGCGCATTCTCGCCGAGTTGCCCGCCTGCCGGATCATCATCCTGACGACGTTCGACACCGACGAGAACGTCTTCGCCGCGCTCCGCGCGGGCGCCAGCGGATTCCTGACCAAGGAGGTCGAGCCCGCGGAGCTGCGCCGCGCGGTCGCGGTCGTCCACGCGGGCGACTCGCTGCTGTCGCCGGGCGTCACGCGCAGGGTCGTCGAGCGCTTCGCGAGCCGTCCGGCGCCGTCGGGCAGCCTGGACGCGCTGACGGCACGCGAGCTGGAGGTCGTGGGCCTGATCGCCGCCGGGCTGTCGAACGAGGAGATCGCCCGCCATCTGGTGATCAGCCCGCTGACCGTCAAGACGCACATCTCGCGCGCGATCACCAAGCTGGGCGTCAGGGACAGGGTCCAGCTGGTCATCCTGGCCTACGAGAACGACCTGCGGTCCTCCATCTCCCAGAGGTGATCGATGACGTGCCAGGCGATGCGGCGGCAGGCGTAGCGGCAGGACCAGCCGCCCGAGCCGCCCTCCAGCAGGACCCCTGCCAGTTCCTCCCGCATGGCTTCCCGGTCGGCGACCGACGTGTACGGCGGGTGCCTGACGCCGAGCTTGCGGGCGTAGCCGCGTTCGGCCTCGGTCACGTGGGCGACCATCTTGGAGCGGTCGCGCCCGCCGCCGCGCGGGCCCTTGCGCAGCTCCTCGGGGGTGACGGCGACGGCCTCGTCGAACAGCGCCCACGCCGCCCTCAGCAGGGCCACGTCGCGGGCGGCCGTCGCGGGGTCGAAGGGCTCGGCGTCGGCGGCGGGCTCGGCGTCCGGCGCGCCGAAATCGGTGGTGCTGCTGCCCTTGACCCGCTCGACCACGACGGGTTCACCCGGTTCGAAGACCAGTCCGGCGCGCTCGGCGATCAACCGGTAGCGCGGGGCGTACTCGGCCAGCCGGTCGACGGCCGGCTCCTCGGTCCTGTCGACGCGGCACCAGCCGGGCCAGTCGAGCGAGCAGGCGAACACCTTCTTGGGACCGAGCTCCAGGTAGATGCGATGCATGGGGCCAGCCTGCCAGCCGTACCTGACAGAGGGCGGCAGGTATCAGATCCTGTCGATGAGGTCGGCCACCGACTCCACGACCAGCGACGGACGGAACGGGAAACGCTCGATCTGTTCGCGCTTCATCACGCCGCTCAGCACCAGGATCGTGTAGAGGCCCGCCTCCATGCCGCAGATGATGTCGGTGTCCATCCGGTCGCCGATCATCGCGGTGGTCTCGCTGTGGCCCTCGATCGCGTTCAGCGCGTGACGCATCATCATGGGGTTGGGCTTGCCGACGAAGTACGGTTCGACGCCCGACGCCTTGGTGATCATCGCGGCCACCGCGCCGCACGCCGGCAGCGAGCCCTCGTTCGACGGCCCCACCGGGTCCGGGTTCGTCGCGATGAAGCGGGCGCCGCCCTCGATCAGCCTGATCGCCTTGGTGATCTGCGTGAAGCTGTAGGTGCGCGTCTCGCCGAGCACCACGTAGTCGGGATCGAGGTCGGTCAGCACGTAGCCGATCTCGTGCAGCGCCGTCGTCAGCCCCGCCTCGCCGATCACGTAGGCGGAACCCCTGGGACGCTGGTCGTCGAGGAAGCGCGCGGTCGCCATCGCCGAGGTGAAGATCGACTCCTCGGGCACCTCCAACCCCGCCACGCGCAGCCGTACCGCGAGATCCCTGGGGGTGTAGATGGAGTTGTTCGTGAGCACCCTGAAGCTTCTGCCCGAATCGCGCAGGCGCTTGATGAACACGTCGGCGCCGGGGACGGGCTGCCCCTCGTGCACCAGGACACCGTCCATGTCGGACAGCCAGCTCTGGATGGGCTTACGCTCAGTCATCTCGTCATCCTATAAATCGCCTCTTGTCCAACCGATGTCAGACACATGAAGAATGTTCTCCATGTCGCTTCTTGAATCAGCCCAGGACATGCGCGACGAGCTCATCCGGCTCCGCCATTCCCTGCACACCACGCCTGAGGTCGGCCTCCACCTGCCCATCACGCAGGAGAAGGTGCTCGCCGCGCTCGACGGCCTGCCGCTGGAGATCAGCACGGGCGAGTCGCTCAGCTCGGTCACCGCGGTGCTGCGCGGCGGCAGGCCAGGGCCCGCGGTCCTGCTCAGAGGCGACATGGACGCGCTGCCCGTCACCGAGCGCAACAGCCTGCCGTACATCTCCTCCCACGAGGGCAGGATGCACGCCTGCGGCCACGACCTGCACACCTCGATGCTGGCGGGGGCCGCGCACCTGCTCGCCGCCAGGCGGGAGGAACTGGCGGGGGACGTGGTGTTCATGTTCCAGCCGGGTGAGGAAGGCTACGAGGGCGCCAAGGTCATGATCGACGAGGGCGTCCTCGACGCCGCGGGCTCACGAGCCGTGGCCGCCTACGGCATGCACGTGGTCTCGGCGATGCTGCCGCCCGGCGTCTTCTCCTCGCGCGGCGGGCCCATCATGGCCGCGGCCGACACCCTGAACGTCCACGTGATCGGCAGGGGCGGCCACGGCTCCACGCCCCAGCGCGCCCAGGACCCCATCCCGGCCGCCTGCGAGATGGTCACCGCCCTGCAGACGCTGGTGACCAGGGCCTTCGACGTCTTCGACCCCGTCGTGGTCACCGTCGGCAGCTTCCACGCCGGCACCGTCGACAACGTCATCCCCGACGACGCCCGCTTCTCCGCCACGATCAGGACCTTCAGCAAGGACAGCAGGGCCCGCATCAAGCAGCGCGCCGTCCAGCTCGTCGAAGGCATCGGCGCGGCGCACGGCCTGCGCGTCGAAGCCTCCTTCGGCATGGGCTACCCGGTCACGGTCAACACCGCGGACGAGGCGTCGTTCGCGGGCGCGACCGTCGACGGGCTCTTCGGACCCGGCCGCTTCTTCGTGGCCCCGCAGCCGGTCACCGGGTCCGAGGACTTCTCCTACGTGCTGGAGGACGTGCCCGGCGCGTTCGTCTTCCTCGGCGCCTGCCCGCCCGACCGCGACCCGGCCAGCGCGCCGTACAACCACTCCCCCGAGGCGCAGTTCGACGACGCCGTCCTGCCGGACGGCGCCGCCCTGTACGCGTCGCTGGCGCTGAGCAGGCTCTCCGCCGACCGCGCCACCGCCTGACGCCCCACCCTCCCCCGGCACTGACCGCCTGCCCCGCGTCGGCCCGTCCGGTCTCAGGCCCGCCTCCCATCGGGCCCGTTCGGGGTCCGCTCGCCTCCCATCGGGCTCGCCTGTACAGCGGTCCGCCTCACATCGGGTGCTCGCCGCCCTCCTGGTACGGCGGGCACCCGATGGCCCACCGCGGTCACGGGGCGGGGGCCCGTCCATCACGCCGCTCCAGCGTGCGGCGGGCCGCCGTCACGTCGTCAGCCGACCGTCCGCCAGGACTGCTCCTCGACCAGTTCCCTGCTCCGCCACCCATCGGGCGTGCGGATCATGCGATGCCGGTACCAGCCGCCGCCCTGGCAGAACCCCTTGGCACCGGCGGCCGTCATCTCCCTGGAAGGGGCCAGCGTGTCGGTGAACGGCGCGAGGACCACGGCCTCGCGGACCACCTCACGCATCGCCTCGCCGCCGCCTTCCTCGCCGTCCCGACCGTCGGCCTCCGCGCCGCCCTCGCCGCCGTCCGCCGGGCCCGCCTTCGCGCCGCCCTCACCACCGTCCGCCGCACCGTTCTCCACGCCGGCCCTACCGTCGGCATCCGCGCCGATGAAGTCGACGACCGGCGCGCCGATCAGGTGCAGCCGACCCGGCCAGCGCGCGAGCACCTCGGCCAGCCACCCCCTGACCTCGGCAAGTCCCCCGACGATCCCGCCCGCCGCCCGGTAGTCGATCACGGCGTCGGAGGTGAACACCTCCGAGAGCCTGTCCCACTCCCCCGCGTCGACGGCCCTGGCGTAGCGGGCGAGCACATCGGCGATCTCCAGCCTGTCGGCGACCTCACGTTCGTCCATGCTCAGATCAAACCAAACGCTTGCTACGTTCGCACCGGCGTGGGCCGCCGCACCCGCCCGGCGTAGGCTGGTCAGATGATCACCGTCATCGACGGCCGGGTCGCGGACCCCGATGCCGGCCTGCCCCTCCTTGCCCGCTACGGCCACTTCACCGCCATGCAGGTACGCGACCGGCGCACCCGCGGCCTCGACCTGCACCTGACCCGCTTGACGGCCGCGACCCGTGAGCTGTTCGACGTCGAGCTCGACACCGAGCTCGTCCTCGACTCGATCAGAGCAGCGCTCGGCACGGACCTCACCGATGTCAGCGTCCGCGTCTACGTGATGGAGGCCGACGACGGCCCGCACGTGTTCGTCAGCACGCGCCCTCCCGTCGACGTCGCCACCGAGCCCCGGAGCGTCAAACCCGTCGCCTACCAGCGCTTCCTGCCGCACATCAAGCACATGGGCGGCTTCCCCCAGGCGTACCACGGCCGGCTGGTCGACGCCGGGGGTTACGACGAGGGGCTGCTCACCACCCCCGACGGCCTGATCTCCGAAGGCCTGATCACGAACCTCGGCTGCTTCGACGGGACCGCCGTCATCTGGCCCGACTTGCCCATGCTGCACGGCATCACCATGCAGTTGATGGAACGGGCGCTGGAATCGGCCGGCATCCCCCAGGAGCGCCGGCCCATCAGGGTGCCCGACCTGCGCTCCTACGAGGCGGTCTTCCTCACCAACTCACACGGCGTCGTCATGGTCGGCCGGCTGGAGGAGGACACGCTGAAGCTGGACGACGCGTTCGCCGCCCGCCTGCTCGGCCTCTACGACGACGTCCCCTGGGACACGATCTAGACGCGCTCACGGGCTCCGCCAGTGCGGGAGGTCCAGGAAGTGCACGTCGAAGCGCTCCTGATCGGGCAGCAAGCTGTCGAACGACCCCTGACCCCCGCCGATCCTGCCGAGCCGCCGGAAGTACTCGAACCGTTCGACGCCAGGGGTGAGCACCGCCAGCACCTCGGCCGTGGAGCCCTCGGCGGCGCCGAACGCGTGCGGCGTCCCTGGCGGCACCACGACGAGTCCGCCCGCCTCCACGGTGACCACGTCGCCGCCGACGTAGAACACCGCCTTCCCGCCGACCACGTAGAACAGCTCCGTGGACAGCATGTGGCGGTGCGGGCGCGCCCCGTCCGCGCCGACGCCCAGAGTGAGACTGTTGACGCCCAGCGCGCCCCTGGTCGCGCCCGCGTCGGCCAGCAGGCGGAACGCCCCGCCGTGCGGCAGGCCGACCACTTCGGCGTCCTCGCCGTGCACGACGAGCGCACGGGTGTCCTGTTCGGTGGAGGCCATCATCCATCCCTTCGTTGGGTTGGCTTCCATCTCAGGGCGGGAACGCCGGGCGAACCAGAAGCGATCGCAGCCCGCAGTCATCACTCATCGAGATCCTCCGCCACGCCACCACCAGGGGCCACAGGTCTCCGACACCCAGGTGGCAAACCGACCACGGCCCCGTGATGGCGCTCCCGCCGAGCCCGAGCGACCGCATCAACAGTGCAACCGCGCCCCTCCCGAACCCACCGACCACCCGTCACGCCACCAGCAGCCACCCCGTCGAGCCCAGAGAAACCATCAACCGCGCGCCCACGCCCCCGCGCTCGGTAGCCATCGGCTACGACCCTATGCAGCGACCCCACCGAAACCCACGAGCCGCACCAACCGCGAGACCCACGACCTCCCCAACCCCGCGACCACCGACCACGACCCCGCGCAGCGACCCCACCGGAACCCACGAGCCGCACCAACCGCGAGACCCACGACCTCCCTAACCCGGTGACCACCGACCGCCCTGCACAGCGACCACGCCAAGCCGGGGGGTGGGCGTGCCGGACAGGGGCCGCGTCGTTTGCCGGTTGGCCGGTCCTGACGCGGTCTGGTCTGATCCCTGGCTCGGGATGCCCGCCGTGCTCCGGGCCCGGCGCGTGTCGACGCTACGAGGTGGCGCCGACGGCCGGGTGCGCGTACGCCGTGCGCACGATCTCCTCCAGGTGGTCGCTGTGCGCGCCGTGCCAGTAGACCTGCCCGCACTCCCCGCACTGACCGTAGGCGTCGTAGCTGCGCCGGGTGCCCGCCTCGAGCAGCGGCTCGACCTCCTCCTTGCCGACCGTGACCAGCTCGCCGTTGCACGCCGTGCAGCGCGTCCACGGCCTCAGCGGCGGCGCGAACCGTCCGAGCAGGTCGTGCAGCTGCTCGTCGGCTCGCGTGCCCCGCACGTACGCGCCCAGCCACAACGCGCGGCGGCGCAGCAGCCCGCGATCCTGCGTCAGCAGCACCCGCCGTTCCTCGTTGGCCTGCGCGACGAGCGAGGGGTCGTCCATGTCGTTGTGGTAGGCGGTGTCGATCCCCAGCAGCCGCAGCCGCCTGGCCAGCGTGCCCAGGTGGACGTCCAGCAGGAAGCGCGGCCCCTCAGGCAGCCCTTGCGGGCGCGGCACCGGCGGCACCTCGACCACGTCGCCCGCGGCGGGCTGGTACGACGGCTCGACCCCGCTGTCACCGACCTTCATGGGCCCGACCTCGGTGAGCGGGATGCCGAGCGACTCGACCATGTGGCCGAGCGTGGCCGTGCCGTCGAGCGGCACCTGGTGCCACTCCTGGCGACGGGCCACCGGCAGGAACAGTCTCAGCTCTGCGGCGATGCGAAGGCGTACGACCACCTTGCCAGCATGCCATCGAGGATGACGCGAACGCATGCCCGTTTCCCGCGGACCCACCACCCCGAGCGACCACGACGGCGGTGCGGGACCGGCCGGAGGTCGGTGCGGTCATCCGTCATGGTCTCGGCGACCTGGCGGGCCTGGCGACATCGCTCGTTGATCACACTCGGGGATAATCAGGTGCGGGTCGACAAGGGGGGACCATGGACATCACGAGTGCCGTCGTCACCGGTGCCGCGAGCGGGATCGGGAGAGCCATCGCCACGCGTCTCCGCTCGTCGGGGACGCGCGTCGTGCTCGCCGACATCGACGCGGCCGCGCTCGCCGGCGTCGCCGCGGAGCTGGGCGCCGACGCCGTCCAGACCGACGTCTCCGACGCCGGGGCGATGGCGGCCCTCGCCGCGGCCGCGCCCGGCGTTCAGCTGGTGTGCCTGAACGCGGGCATCGTCGGCAGGGACCTGGGCGCGCCGTGGGAGGTCGGCGCGGAGGACTGGGCCGGCGTGTTCGCCGTGAACGTGGGGGGCGTGGCCAACGGGCTGCGCGCCTTCGTTCCGCCGATGCTCGCGACCGGCCGTCCCGGGCACATCCTGATCACGGCGTCTCTGGCCGGCCTGGTGACGTTCCCCACCGGCGGGGCCTACGCGGCGTCCAAGCATGCGGTTGTCGCCCTCGCCGAGCAGGCCGCGCTCGCACTCGCGGACACGCCGATCGGCGTGACGGTGCTGTGCCCCGCTCTCGTCCGCACCGGCATGTCGGCCGAGGGAGAGGATCCGGAGATCGTCGCCGACGAGGCTCTGGCGGCGGTGCGAGCCGGAACGTTCGCCGTGCTGCCGGACATCTGGAGCGACGCCATCACGCGGCGTGCGGGCCGGCTGGTGTCCGGCGCCCAGCCGGAACCTCCGGCACCCGCCTGACCGGCGGACCACGTGACCGTACCGCCCGGCCGGCCCCCGATGGTGGGATCGTCGGCCGGGTGGCCGGGCCCTGTGTGCGGCAGGTGATCGGGGCGGGTGCGGGCCGGGTTCCCCCGAGAACCCGGCCCGCACCCCTCGTCCGAAGCGACCCGCTTGAGGCCGCCCGTCTAGCGGCAGGCCACCCGGTAGGCGTCCAGCTCGTAGTTCTTGCGCAGGGAGTTGAAGTTCTGCGCGTTGGACTTGGCGCAGAACTTCGAGGTGCCCAGCTCGTACTCCACGGTGAACACCGCCTTGCCCGCGCTCACGAACTGGTCGTAGCCGTAGTCGCCGTTCTGCCCGGTCGTGCACTCGCTGTACTGCCAGCACTGCTCGTTCAGCGCCCAGTCGAAGTACGGCAGCAGCTGCGGGATCTGCGCGATGTCGTTCTTCAGCCCCACCGAGAGCCCCCGGGCGTGGGCCTCGTTGGCCAGCCACGCGTTGTAGGCGATCTGGTGGGCGGCCGTGAGCGGGAACCCTGTCTCGTTGGTGTAGCCGTCGACGTTGTCGAACTCGATCGCGTCGAAGCCCTTGCTCTTGCACATGTCCATGCGCGCCCGCATGATCTGCCCGAGCGGGCCGCCGTACTGCCTGATGTCGAGCCACCGCTCGCCCGGCCACTCGTCGAGGCCGGCGCCGAGGACGGAGGCGGGGAACTGGGCGGCGTCGGGCCGCCAGTCCTCGTAGGAGCCTGCGCTGACGTAGCAGACGACCTTGCGACCCGCCTTGGTCTCGTGCAGGCGCCGGACGGTGGCCGCGGTGGCGTTGAAGCCGTCGATGTCGTACATGGTGACGTTGAGGAACGGCTCGCCGGGCACCGACGACAGCTGCCACTGCCAGCTGGTGTTCAGCGCGGGCTTCCAGCAGCCGGGGCAGGGGGTCGGCGGCGGCGGTGCGGCCGCCTGGGCCTGCGGGGGAACGACGACGAAGGCCACCCAGGTCAGCAGGGTGGCGGCAAGGATCTGTAAGGCTCGCATGCTTCTCCTCGCGTGATGATCGGCAAGGGCGCCAGGCATGCTGTTCCGCACTCCGACACGCGGCCAGGCCCGTGGCCCGCGAGCGGTGGCGTGGCCCGGTGAGATCGGGGTGCCCACGCCAGCACGCGTCTAGAGTTGCGCAGCAGACCCGGGATTTCAACAGCTTCGAGCAAGATGCTGTCATGGAATACTGGTCGCCCAGGTTGGAGGTGCGGATGTCGCGGATCGTCTTCGTCGGGGCGGGAAACGTCGAGCCGACGCGCAGGATCCTGTCCGATCTCTTCCTGTCCGACCCCCTGCACGGCGACCTCGACATCGTCCTGCACGACGACGACCCGGCCAGGCTCGCCACCGCCGAGGCCCTCGCCAGGGCGCTGAACGCGGAGGCCGGCGCGGGAGCGCGCGTCGTCGGCCACACCGACAGGCGGCGCGCGCTCGACGGCGCCGACCACGTGGTCGCCTCGATCGAGGTCGGCGGGTTCGAGGCGACGCTGCGCGACTTCCAGATCCCCCACCGCTACGGCCTGCGCCAGACCATCGGCGACACGATCGGCATCGGGGGCATCTTCAGGGGCCTGCGCACCATCCCGGCCGCGGTCGAGCTGGGCCTCGAGCTGACCGAGCTGTGTCCTGACGCGTGGCTGCTGAGCCACACCGACCCGATGGCGATGACCGGCTGGGCGATGCACGAGGCGACAGGCTTCACCAGGTTCGCGGGGGTCTGTCACGCGGTCTGCGACACCCACGTCTACCTGGCCGACCTCGTGGGCCGCGACCTCGACGAGCTGACCCTGCGCAGCGCGGGCGTCAACCACCAGTCGTTCGTGCTCGTCTTCGCCGACGCCGAGGGCCGTTCCCTCTACCCCGACCTCGACGCGGCGCTGGCCGCGGACGCCGAGCTGAAGAGCCACGTCAGGGTGGAGATGTACCGCCGTTTCGGCTTCTTCCCCACCGAGTCCAGCGAGCACGCCGCCGAGTACGTCCCGTGGATCATGCGCCACGCGGCGGAGACCTCCAGGCTGGGTGTGCCGGTCGAGGAGTACCTGCGCAGGGCCGGCATGTCCCTGCACGTCTACGAGGAGACCAGGCGGGCACTGGCGGCGGGCAGGCCGCTGCTCATCAGGTGGCAGCACCAGGAGCCCGCGGCGGCGGCGCTGCTGGCCATGCTGACGGGGCAGGAGAAGCTCGTCCACGTGAACGTCCGCAACGGCGGCCTGATCGGCAACCTGCCGGAGGAGGCGTGCGTGGAGGTGCCCGCGCTGGTCGACGCGGCGGGGATCCGCCCGCAGCGGGTCGGCGAGCTGCCGATCCAGCTCGCCGCGCTCAACCGGACCTTCCTCAACGTCGTCGAACTGACCGTGCGGGCGGTGCTCGACGGTGACCGCAGGCACGTCCTGCACGCGGCGATGCTCGACCCGAACACCGCCGCGACGCTCCCGCTGCCCGCCATCGAGGCGCTCTGCGAGGAACTGCTGGCCGCCCACGGCGACCTGCTGCCGGAGGCGGTGCGCGGGTGAAGGAGTCGATGCCGACGGAGGTACGCCGCGAGCGCATGCTCGGCCTGCTCAGGGAGCAGGACTTCGCCAGGGTCAACGAGCTGGCCGAGGCGTTCGGCGTCTCGGGCGTGACCGTCCGCGCCGATCTCGACGCGCTGGAGGAGCAGGGCAAGGTGCGCAGGGTGCGCGGCGGCGCGGTCGCCGCCGGTCCCGCGCTCACCGAGGCCTCGTTCGAGATGTCGCTCGGCGCCGCCGCGGTGGAGAAGGGCCTGATCGCCAAGGCCGCCGCCCGCCTGATCAGCTCAGGTGAGAGCGTGCTAATGGGCGCGGGCACCACCACCGCCTACGTGGCAAGGGAGCTGGTGGCCCGCGCCGACCTGGCCGAGGTGACCGTCTTCACCAACGGCCTGCGCACCGCGCTGGAGCTGGAGCCCGCCATTCCCCGCTTCTCCGTGGTGGTCACCGGCGGCAGCCTGCGCCGCCAGCAGCACTCGCTGGTCGACCCCATGGGCGGCAGGCTGCTCGACGGGATCAGGGCGAGCACGGTGTTCCTCGGCTGCGGCGGCGTGCACGTCGACAGCGGCTTCACCAACGTCAACCTGCCGGACGCCGAGATGAAGCAGCGGATGCTGCGGGCGGCCGGCAGGCGGATCATGGTGGCCGACTCCACCAAGCTCGGCAGGGTCGAGCTGGCCCCGATCTGCCCGCTGTCCGGCGTCGACCTGCTGATCACGGGCGAGTCGGCCGACCCTGGCGAGGTGGCTCGGCTGCGGGAGCGGGGCCTGAGGGTGGAGCTGGCCGGCTAGCTCGCCGGCGTGACCCGCAGCGACTCCGGCAGCAGGTCGCCGTGGGCCACGGTCAGGTCGTCGCACATGCGCCAGATGTCGTCCAGCGACAGGGTGGCCGAGGCGTTCGGGTCGACCATGACGGCGTGCCGTACGTGCTCGGGCCTGCCCTCCTCGGCGGCGCGGACGGTGAGCTCGTTGACGTTGACGTAGGCGCGGTTGAGCGCCGCGCACTGCGGGGGCAGCGCGCCCACGCGGGTGGGCCGCACGCCGGTGGCGTCGACCGCGCACGGCACCTCGACCACGCTGCCGTCGGGCAGGTTGGAGATCAGCCCGTCGTTGACCACGTTGCCGTAGACGACGCGTGGCGTGCCGGTGACCATGCTGTGGATGATCTGCGGCGCGTACTCGTCGGTGCCGGCGATCTCCAGCTCGGCGCCGTGCCGTACGGCGTCGCGGGTGCGCTTGTACTCGCGCACGTTCTCCTCGCTGACCCGCAGGTACTCGCCGACGGGGATGCGCAGCCTGTCGATCTCTCCGGCGTGGCGCAGCAGCCAGGGGACGTACTCGGCCGAGTGCTCACTGGTCTCGGTCGGGTAGTGGCCCAGCCGCCGGTACATCTCCACACGGACCCTGCGCCGCAGCTCGGCGTCGGCGTCGATGCGGGCGTCGAGCCTGTCATAGAGGTTCTCGCCCTCGCGCTCGAAGCGCAGCACCCATGCCTGGTGGTTGACGCCGGCCGCCTGGTAGACGACCTCCTCGTACGGCACGCCCACCAGGTCGGACAGCCCGCGCATCGTCCAGTAGACCGAGTGGCACAGGCCGACGACGTTGCGCACCCTGCCGGACAGGTACCACACGTTCATGGCCATCGGGTTGGTGTAGTTCATCAGCAGCGCGTCCGGGCAGGCGACGGCCATGTCGGCGGCCAGCGCGTCGAGCACGGGGAAGGTGCGCAGCGCCCGGAACACGCCGCCGACGCCGATGGTGTCGGCGATGGTCTGGCGCAGGCCGTAGCGTGCGGGGATCTCGAAGTCGGTGACCGTGGAGTCGTGCCCGCCGACCTGGATCATGTTGATCACGAAGTCGGCGCCGTCGAGGGCGGCGCGCCTGTCGAGGGTCGCGGTGATGCGCGGCTTGGCGCCCCTGGCCGCGGCGATGCGGTGGGCGACGGCCTCGGCGACCTGGAGCCGCTCGGGGTCGATGTCATGCAGCGACAGGTGGAGTGACGACAGCTCCGGATAGCGCAGGAGATCGGCGAGCAGCCCCTGCGTGAAGACGACGCTGCCCGCGCCCACGAACACGATCTTGGGGTTTCTCATGATGTCGCTTCCTCCCAGGTCGGTTGCGCCGCTGTGCCCCCCGCGGCTCGGGTGGAAAGGGTGCCCGCCCTGACGGCGAGCCGCAGGCATGCCTCCAGGTGCAGCCCGTTGAGCCGCGCGGCGAGAAATCCGGCGTTGAAGCTGTCGCCCGCGCCCACGGCGTCCACGAACGAGGGGTTCGGGACCGCGGGAGCGTGCACGGGGCCCTCGGGCGGCCAGGCCAGGGCGCCTGCCGCGCCCCGCTTCACCACCGGCAGCGTCCCCTTGGCGGCGAGCGCGCGTGCCGCGGCCGTCACGTCCTGACCTGTGAGCCCGGCGATCGCGAGGGCCTCGGCGTCGTTGGGGAGCAGGACGTCGGTCAGGCCGATGATGCCGTCGAGCCCCTTCCACTCCCCCGAGGGGTCGTCGTTGGTGTCGAGCGAGGTGCCGACGCCGAGTTCGCGTGCGGTACGGAACAGTCCGGCGACGTCCAGCCCCGGTTGCAGGAAGAAGGAGGAGACGTGCACGTGGGCGGCCCTGGCGACCAGCGATGGCGGTACCGCCCACTGGTCGGACAGGCAGCCGGGCGAGGTCAGGATCGCCCTGTCGGCTCCGCGTACGAGCACCACGGTCAGCGCGGTGGGCCTGGCGGCGTCGACGACGCAGGCGGAGACGTCCACTCCGTGCCCGGCGAGCGTGTACAGGACGAACTCGCCGGCGGCGTCGGCGCCGACCCGGCCGGCGAAGGCGGTGCGCAGGCCGAGCCTGGCCGCCCCGCACGCGGTGATGGCGGCCGATCCGCCGAGCACCAGCTCCCCCGTCTCGACCAGTTGCTCGCGTTGCCCGAAGGCGAGCGTGGACGGTGTCCCCGACACGATCACATCGGGGTTGGCGTCTCCCACGACGAGCAGGTCGAAGTCTGTTGTGGCCATGGGCACGAACGTTCCCAGCGCCTTCACTTACTTGTCAAGTCTTTCAAAAGTGGATTCGCAGCGAAGGTATTGACAAGTTTTCGTAAGTTGCCAAGAGTTGGCCCCGTGTCCACACTCTCGCTGCCGAACCGAGGGCGCGACGACAGACGGGTAGCGCTGCTCTTCCTCGCTCCCGCGCTGGTCGGCTTCGGCGTCTTCTACGTGTATCCGGCCCTGCTCGGCGCCTGGTACTCGATGACGGACTGGAACCTGTTGTCGGAACCCGCCTTCGTGGGCGCCGACAACTTCGTGACGCTCCTTCACGACCCGCTGTTCTGGAACTCCCTCAAGGTCACCGGCTACTACGTGGTGCTGACGATCACCGTGCAGATGGTCGGCGGCCTGTTCCTGGCCGCGCTCATGCACCGGCTGACCCGCTCGGTCGTCCTGCGATCGCTGCTGGTGGTGCCGTGGCTGGTGCCGAACGTGACCGTCGGCCTGCTCTGGATGTGGCTGCTGGACGCCAACCTCGGCTTCTTCAACCACCTGCTGACCGGCATGGGCCTGGACAACCAGGGCTTCCTGACCGCGCCCGACCTGGCCATGCCGAGCGTTTCCATGATCAACGCATGGACCTCGACCGGCTACACGGCGCTGCTGCTGTACGCCGGCATGTGTCTGGTGCCCAAGCAGGTCTACGAGGCCGCCGCCCTCGACGGCGCCGGTGAGCTGCGCACCTTCTTCAGGGTCACGCTGCCGCTGATGCGGCCGATCCTCGCCTTCGTGCTCGTCGTCTCGCTGATCGGGTCGTTCCAGCTGTTCGACACCGTCGCCGTGACCACCAAGGGCGGCCCCGTCAACGCCACCAGGGTCGTCTACTACTACATCTACGAGCAGGCCTTCACCCACTTCAAGATGGGCTACGCCTCGGCCATGGCGCTGACGCTGGTGCTCATCCTCGGCGTGCTGACCTTCGTTCAGATGCGCATGCTCCGCGCCTCGACCTCGGACCTCGCATGAGACGTATCCTCGCCTGGGCCTGCCTCGCCCTGGCCATCCTGATCACGCTCTTCCCCTTCTACTGGATGCTGCGCACCGCCATCACTCCCGGCAGGGAGCTGGCCACCGACAACTTCGCGCTGCTGCCCGAGCACCCCACGCTGGTCAACTTCGAGCGCGTGCTCGGCCTGGCCACCCGCGAGGAGACCAGGGCCGCAGGAGGCTCGGGCGCCAACCTGGACTTCTTCCTCTACCTGCGCAACTCTTTCATCTACACCGGCCTGATCACTCTGGTGCAGACGCTGTTCTGCGCGATGGCCGGCTACGCCTTCGCCAGGCTCCGCTTTCCCTTCAGGGACGCCCTGTTCAGCCTGTTCGTCGCCGCGCTGATGGTGCCGCCGATCTTCACGCTGCTGCCCAGCTTCGCGGTGATCAAGCAGCTCGGCTGGCTCAACACCTTCCAGGGCCTGGTGGCGCCCAGCCTGCTGATGACGCCGTTCGCGGTCTTCTTCCTGCGGCAGTTCTTCCTGGGCTTCCCCCGCGAGGTGGAGCAGGCCGCCACCATCGACGGCGCGGGCAGGTGGACGCTGTTCTGGCGGGTCGTGCTCCCCATGACCAGGGGCCCCCTGCTCACTCTCGCCCTGACCACCGCGGTCTGGGCGTGGAACGACTACCTGTGGCCGCTGCTGATCGCGCCGGGCGAGGAGACGCGCGTGCTGACCGCCGCGCTCGGCATCTTCCTCAAGCAGTCGCCCAACACCGCACCCGACTGGACGGGCCTGATGGCCGGCTCGGCGCTGTCGGTGATCCCCGTCCTGTTGCTGTTGGTCTTCTTCGGCCGCCGCCTCGTGGACTCCATCCAGTTCAGCGGACTCAAATAGGAGGGTCTCCCCCATGAGAAGAGCGGCGGCGCTGGCCGTACTGCTGTTGACGGCCGCCTGCGGCACCTCCGCGCAGGAGGGCGGCGGGAACGTCACACTCACCTACGGCCTGTGGGACGACGTCCAGCAGGGCGCCTACCAGAAGTGCGCGGACGCCTTCCAGAAGGCCAATCCGGGCATCACGATCAAGATCCAGCAGAGCGCGTGGGACCAGTACTGGCAGAACCTCACCACCCAGATGGTCTCCGGCGAGGCCCCCGACGTGATCACCATGCAGGCCTCCTACTACCCGCAGTTCGTCAAGAACGGCCAGCTGCTCGACATCGAGCCGATGGTCAAGGCCGACAAGGTCGACCTGTCGCAGTACCGGGCCGGCCTGGCCGAGCTGTGGGTCAAGGACGGCAAGCGGTACGGCCTGCCCAAGGACTGGGACACCATGGCCGTCGTCTACAACGTCGAGCAGGCCGAGAAGGCGGGCGTGGACCTGAAGGACCTCACCTGGAACCCCTCCGACGGCGGCAGCTTCGAGAAGGCGATCGCCAGGCTCACCGTCGACTCGGCGGGCAGGCGCGGCGACGAGCCCGGCTTCGACAAGAGCAAGGTGGCCGTCCACGGCTACGTCCCCGAGTTGCGCGACGGCGCGCTCGGCCAGAACGGCTGGGGCGACCTGGCCGTCTCCAACGGCTTCACCTTCATCGACAAGAACCCGTTCGGCGGCAAGTACTTCTACGACAGCCCGAAGCTCGCCGAGACCGTCGAATGGTTCAAGCGCCTCAGCGACAAGGGCTACACCGCCCCCTACGACAAGACCAGCTCGCTGGGCACCGACGCGGTGCTCGACTCGGGCAAGGCCGCGCTGGGCATCACCGGCTCCTGGATGATCAACACCTATCTGGCGGACGGCACGTTCGCCTTCGCCCCGCTGCCGGAGGGACCACAGGGGCGCAAATCCGCCTTCAACGGCTTGGCCGACGTCGTCTACGCCGGGACCGAGCACAAGGAGGAGGCGTGGAAGTGGGTGAAGTTCCTCGGTTCGACCGGCTGCCAGGACATCGTGGGCGACAGCGCGGTGGTCTTCCCCGCCATCACCTCCTCGGCCGAGCGGGCGATGAAGGCGCACGAGAAGGCGGGACGTGACGTGACGGCCTTCACCTCCATCGCCGACGCCAAGGACGGCACGTTCCTGCTGCCGGTCAGCGACCACGGCGACGAGATCGGGCAGATCGTGCAGACCGCGATGGAGGAGGTGTGGCTGGGGCAGAAGGACGCCGCCACCGCTCTCACCGCCGCCAACACCCACGTCAACGCTCTCTTTGGAACCGGCTGACCAGCGGATACACTACGGGGGTCCCGGCGCGCCCATGCGCGCCGTGCGACCCAACCCCCCTGTGACGGCCTTTTTCCAGCGCGCGGTGCGATGAAGGAAAGTTACATTCACCTCACAACCGCTGGAGATTATTGACGCATCCGCGGGCTGACCATAGGGTCCGGACAATCCCCGATCTATACCGGACCCATCGATAAGCCCCCCACGGAGCGGTACATGAAGCGACTAGCAGCCGTAGTGGCGCTGCTCGGGCTCGCCACGATGACGGCGTGCAGCAGCACCGACAACAAGTCCGCGGCCGGTGGTGGCAGCGCCGGTGGCGGCCTCTACACCACGATCGACGGCAACAAGCCCGGCATCGACCCGAGCGGCCCCGCCAACCCCTTCAACCCCAAGGGCAACTCGTTCGCCGGGTACAACGCCATGAAGCTGGCGTGGACCAAGAACCACGTGACCGACCCGAACCAGTTCTACCCGGGCATCGCGGCCAGCTGGGAGATCGCTCCCGACAACTCCTCGCTCACCGTCCACCTGCAGCCGAACAACAAGTGGTCCGACGGCAAGCCGGTGACCGCCGAGGACGTCAAGCTCTCGATCGCCATCGCCTACTCGCAGGGCAACACGGCCTTCTCGGTCCAGCCGGGCGCCGCGGGCGCGGCCTCGGACGTGCAGGTGGTCGACGAGAAGACCCTCAAGATCACCCAGGACATGGCCAACCCCAGCGTCACCTTCGTCCGCGGCATCATGGACATGCCCGTCGTGCCCGCGCACGTGTGGAGCAGCGTCGTCCCCGCCACCATCTGGGACACCATCAAGGCCGCCCGCGGTGAGGGCGCCGCCGCCGACAAGGCCCGCGAGGAGATCACCGCGCTCGGCCAGAAGATCATCGCCTTCGCCCCGCCGAAGGACGTCTCCGCCGGCCCGTTCGTGCTGCAGCGCGTCAACCCCGGCGAGGCGCTGCTGGTGAAGAACAAGAGCTTCTACAACGCCGCCAACGTCGGCCCCGACCAGGTCAAGCTGCTCAACTACACCGGCAACGAGCAGGTGTGGAACTACCTGATCGGCGGCAAGCTCGACAGCGCCCCGTTCGTCGCGGTGCCCGCCGACACCATGACCCGCATCAAGGCGACCGCGGGCAACGGCGTCATCAAGGGCTTCTCCCCCGTCGCGCTCGGCCTGGCGTTCAACCAGTCCAAGAAGCCGTACGACAACGTGCACGTCCGCAAGGGCCTGGCCTACCTCATCGACCGCGAGCAGACCACCAAGGTCGCCTCGCCCGAGGGCGGCACCCCCGCGGTCACCACCAGCGGCATCCACCAGAAGCCCGCCCAGGAGTGGCTCGGCTCCGAGCTGAGCGCGCTCGAGCCGTACAAGCACGACGTGGCCAAGGCCGAGGAGGAGTTCAAGGCCGCCGGGCTGCAGAAGAAGGACGGCAAGTGGGCGCTGGCCGACGGCTCGCCCTGGACCGTCCAGCTGCGCGCGCCCGCGGGCTTCTCCGACTGGCTGGCCGGTGCCGAGAACATCAAGAGCCAGCTCGCCGAGAGCGGCGTCAACGCCGAGGTCGTCACGACCGCCGACTACCCCCTCTACCTGGAGGAGATCGCGGCGGGCAAGTACGACGTCGGCTTCTGGCTGATCGCGCTCGGCCCCGCGCCGTACAACATCTACGCCCGCCTCTACGGCGCCTCCAACGGCTGGACCAACATCGGCGGCAAGGTGACCCACGCCGCGCCCGGCAAGAGCGGCAACTGGATGGGCGGCCCCGAGGAGATCGAGGTCGACGGCGCCAAGATCAACCCGGGTGAGCTGACCGCCAAGCTGAACACCGCCCCCGCCGAGGAGCAGAAGGCCATCATCGGCCAGCTCGCCAAGGCGGCCAACCAGGACCTGCCGGTCGTCCAGCTCTGGGACTACGTCAACACCCAGTTCATCAACACCAACCGCTTCACCGGGTTCCCCGAGAACGAGAGCGACCTGCTCAGGCAGCCCGCCGGTGTCTGGATCCAGCTCGGCATGGTCAAGAAGAAGCAGTAGCGCATGACGGTTATCGCACGGCGACTCGCGGGCCACCTGGCCCGCGGGCTCGTCATGATCTTCGTGGTCGCCACGGTCAGTTTCTTCATCGTGAGGAACATCCCTGGCGACCCGATGGCCGCCCAGGTCGAGAAGTTCGTCCAGCAGGGCATGGACCCCGCGGCGGCCGCCCAGGCCACCGCGGTGATGTATGGCTTCATGCCCAAGGGCACCCTGTGGGAGCAGTACACCGACTACATGACGGGGCTGCTCCACTTCGACCTGGGCATCTCGGTGATCAACCCGGGCACGCCCGTGACCGACGTGCTGATGGACAAGGCCAAGTGGACCGTTCTACCCGTCCTCATCGGAACGCTCCTGAGCTTCCTCGTCGGCATCGTCATGGGCGTCTACGCCGCCATCAAGCGCACCGGCAAGCTCGGCGACCTGCTGGCCATCTCCGGCTCGCTGATCCACGGCGTGCCGCAGTACGTGCTGGCGCTGCTCCTCGGAGCGGTCTTCGCCACGCTGATCCCGATCCTGCCCGCCGACGGCGTCGCCGACATCCTGTTCGAGCCGGGCTTCAACGCCGAGTACATCGGCTCGCTCGTCGAGCACGCCGTCCTGCCCGTGGTCACCTACGCGCTGTCGGCCTACGGCGGCTGGATTCTGGCCATGAAGTCCAGCGTCGTCACCGTGCTCGGCGACGACTTCATCCTGGCCGCCGAACTGCGCGGGATGAAGCGCTCGATCGTCTTCCGCTACATCGCCCGCAACGCGATCCTGCCGCTGTTCACGATCCTGGCGCTGTCGCTGGGAACGCTGCTGGGCGGCGCGGTGTTCATCGAGCGGATCTTCAACTACCCGGGTCTCGGCCTGCTGCTCATCGACAGCATCAACGGCCGCGACTACGCCCTCATGGGCGGAGCCTTCCTGCTCATCACCGTGTCGGTCATCATCGCGAACATCGTGGCCGACCTGTTCTACACGGTCATCGACCCGCGGGTCCGCAGCGGCGAGGAGGCGGCGTGACCGAGCTTCGCGAGGCGAGCATGAAACAGCGCACCAAGGTCACGGGACCAACGGAGGAGGGCTCGTGACGGCGGTCATTCTCGAAACCAGCGCACCGTCCCTGCGGCGCAACTTCTGGCGCGGCGTCTGGCGGGTGATGAAGCGCAAGCCCAGCCGCATGTTCGGCGTCGCCCTCATCATCGGCTTCGCCCTCATGGGGATCTTCGGGCCCATGCTCTACCCCGAGCTGCTGCCCCGCGACACCGACGCGATCTCCGCCCCGCCCAGCTGGGAGCACTGGTTCGGCACCGACCCCCAGGGCCGCGACGTCACCGCGCTCGTCATCACCGGCGCCCGCTACGTGCTGCTCTCGGCGCTGGTCACAGCCGTCATCACGGTCGTGCTCGGCGCGGCCATCGGCCTGTTCTCCGGCTTCAAGCGCGGCAGGTGGGACAGCGTCCTCATGCGCCTGACCGACATGAAGCTCACCATCCCAGGGCTGCCCCTCCTGCTGGTGCTGTCCACGGTGTGGAAGTTCGGCAACCCGTTCCAGATCGGCCTGGTACTCGGCCTGCTCGGCTGGGGCGGCGTGGCGCGGGCCGTGCGCGCGCAGACCCTGTCGCTGCGCGAGCGCGGCTTCATCGAGGCGGCGCGCGGCCTCGGCCTGTCCACCACGCACATCGTCGGCAAGGAACTGCTGCCCAGCATGGCCCCCTACATCGCGATGAACACGCTCATCGCGGTGACCGGCGCCGTGTACGCGCAGGTCGGCCTGTTCTTCCTCGGCGTCCTGCCGTACGAGTCGAACAACTGGGGCGTCATGCTCAACCTGGCCGTCTTCCAGGCGGGCGCCATGACGACGCCGTCGGCGCTCGGCTACCTGCTGGCCCCGCTGCTGGCGATCCTGCTGCTGACGCTGGGGATCGTGCTCGTGGTGGACGCGATGGACGAGATCTTCAACCCCCGGCTGCGCGAGGAGTAGTAGCAAGTGGCGAAACAGGCGCCGGGCGTGCGCATCGACGGCCTCACGGTCGTCTACAAGACCCCGGCGGGCGAGCTGCCCGCCGTCAGGAACGTCAGCATGAAGCTGCCCGCGGGCACGATCACCGGCATCGTCGGCGAATCGGGTTCCGGCAAGTCCACGCTGGCCTTCTCGCTGCTCAACGCGGTGCAGCCGCCAGGGCGGATCAGCGCGGGCAGCGTCGAGATCGACGACCTGGGCGACGTGGTCACCTTCGAGGGCGAACGGCTGCGCAAGGCGCGCGGCGCCCACATCGGCTACGTCTTCCAGGCCGCGCAGAACTCGCTCAACCCGCTCAAGACCGTCGGCAAGCAGCTGCTCGACCTCGGCCGCTCCCATGGCGTCGACGACCTGCGCGGCCTGGTGAAGGACGCCAAGGAGCTGCTCGGCCGCATGGGCCTGGACGGCGCGCGCGTGCTCGACTCCCACCAGCACGAGCTGTCGGGCGGCATGCGCCAGCGCGTCGGCATCATGCTGGCGCTGGTGCTCAACGCCCACCTGGTCGTGCTCGACGAGCCCACCACCGCCCTCGACATGATCACCCAGGCGACGATCCTGCGGATCATCCGCGAGGTCCACGCCGAGCGTGGGCTGACCACCATGGTCATCACCCACGACATCGGCGTGGTCGCCGAGGTCGCCGACCGGCTCGCGGTCATGTACGGCGGGCGGATCGTCGAGCAGGGCCCCACCCGCAAGGTGCTCGCCGACCCCCAGCACCCCTACACCCGCGGCCTCATCAGGGCCATCCCGCGCCTGACCGGCGACATCGACGAGGCGCGGGCCCTGCCGGGAAGGCCGCCCACGCTGGCCACCGTGCCGAAGGAGGGCTGCGTGTTCAGGGAGCGCTGCCCCCTGCGCATGGACGTCTGCGACACCGTCGACCCCGAGGCCCTCTCGCACGGGGACCGGATCATCGCCTGCCACGCGGTCAAGGTCAAGGAGCTCGCATGATCAGCGGCAAGGGCATCACCAAGACCTTCAAGCAGCGGGGAAGCGTCCTGTCGGGACGGACCGTCCAGGCCCTGCGCGGGGTGGACTTCGAGATCCCCAAGGGCGGCGCGGCCTCCTTCATCGGCGAGTCCGGCTGCGGGAAGACGACGCTCGGCAGGATCATCGCAGGCCTGGAGAGCTACGACGACGGCGAGATCAGCGTCGACGGCGTCGAGCTGTCGTCGCTCAAGCCGAAGGCCAGGCAGCCGCACTTCCGCAAGATCCAGATGATCCACCAGGACCCCTACTCGGCGCTGAACCCGACCAGGACGATCCACCAGACGCTCCAGGCCCCGCTCGAGCTGCGCGCCAAGCAGACCGGCAGGCCCAAGTCGTGGATCGAGTCGCGGGCCGGCGAGGTCCTGTCGCTGGTCGGCCTCGACCCCGCCTCCGTGCTCGGCCGCTACCCGCACCAGCTGTCGGGCGGCATGCGCCAGCGCGTGGTCATCGCCCGCGCGCTCACCGTCGACCCCGAGATGCTCGTCGCCGACGAGGCCACCTCCATGATCGACGTGTCGCTCAGGCTCGGCATCCTCGCGCTGCTGAAGGACCTGCGCGAGAGCCTCGGCGTGAGCGTGCTGTTCATCACCCACGACGTGGCCACCGCCCGCTACATCGGCGACGACGGCGAGCTGTACGTCATCTACCGCGGCCAGGTCATCGAGCGCGGCCAGGTCGACACGATCATCGCCGACCCCGTGCACCCCTACACCCAGTCGCTGCTGTCGGCCATCCCCGTGCTGCACGGCCTCGAGGTCCCTGGCGCCGAGCCGGTGGTGCCGACGGAGTCGCTGGACGAGAGCCACCAGGACGCGGGCTGCCTGTTCGCCAGGCGCTGCCCGTTCAGAACCGACGAGTGTGAGACGAGCCGTCCCGCCCTCGACCTCACCGACGGCGTCCCGCAGCGGCACGCCTGCTTCCACCCCCAGCGGCGCAGCGTCGTCGCCACACACGTGGAGCGCGGCTGATGGGCCCGCACGAGATCGCCCGCGCGGCGCTCGTCTTCGACGCCGCCGAGGCTCCCGCCATGGTCGACAGGCTCATGTCGCCGCCGGCCACCCGCAGGTGGAAGGCGCTGACCACCGACGGCGGCTTCGCCCTGGCCTCGCTGTCGGAACGGGACCCGGCGATCGGGCATCTCGACCTGCTGGCCGTACACCCTGACGCCCAGGGCAGGGGGCGCGGACGCGAGCTGGTCGCAGCCGCGGAGGAGTGGCTGCGTGCCGAGGGGGCGACGCAGGCCCGCTTCGCCGGCAACCCGCCGGCCTACGCCTGGCCCGGCATCGACGTGCGCTACACGGCCGCGGCGTGCCTGGCCGAGAGCGCGGGCTACGAACGCTACAACGTCGCGTGGAACATGACGGCCAGGCTTCCCGTCACCGCCGAGGAGGAGCCGCTGCCCGCGGGCGTGGAGCTCCACGCCACCGGCCCGGACGAGGACCGCTCGGACGTCGCCGCGTTCGTCGAGCGGGAGTGGAACACGAGCTGGGCGTGGGAGGCGGCCAACGCCACCGGCCTGCACCACGCGACGCTGGACGGCGAGATCGTCGCCTTCGCCGCCTGGGGTGCCAGGCCCACGTGGTTCGGCCCGATGGGCACGGCGCCCGCGGCGCGCGGGCTCGGCCTGGGCGGCGTGCTGCTGCGCCGCTGCCTGGCCGACCAGCACGCGACGGGGCTGAGCGAGGCGCAGATCGGCTGGGTGGGCCCGCTCCGCTTCTACTCGCGCGCCGTGGGCGCGCGAGCCGAGCGCGTCTTCTGGCTCTACCAGCGCGATCTGCGTTGAGATCACCGGTAGAGCAGCTCACCCCGGGGGCGGGTGGGCTCAGGGCACAGCCCGCGCGGGTCCTCGCCCGCCTCCAGACAGCGGGTCAGCGTGTCCGACCCCCACAGGTGGTCGGTGAACTCGTTGGTCGCGAACTCCTCGGGATGCTGCGAGCGGGCCACGTGGATCATCGACACCGCGGTGAACACGGGCCTGAACGCCTGCGGGTCGGTGACGTGCAGTTGCACCCCGCGAACGGCGGTGCCCGCGTGCTTGCTGAACGTCGGGGTGAACGCCAGGTCGCGGAAGCGCACGCCCGGCAGCCCGAGGTCGTTGAGCGCGGGAGCGAACCTGTCGTCCAGGTACGGCGCGCCGATCAGCTCGAAGGGCCTGGTGGTGCCGCGCCCCTCCGAGAGGTTCGTGCCCTCGATGAGCCCGGTACCCGGGTAGACGAGCGCGGTGTCGATCGTGGGCATGTTCACCGACGGCATCACCCACGGCAGTCCCGTCTCGGCGAACGGCAGGTCCCTGTGCCAGCCCTCCATCGTGATCACCTGCACCTCGGGATCGAGCAGGCGCGCCAGCTCCCCCACCGTCAGCCCGTGCCTGGCGGGGATCGGCGCGCCGCCCACGTGGCTGGCGAACGCGAGGTCCAGCGGCGGGCCCTCCGCCACGGTCCCGCCGATGGGGTTGGGCCTGTCCAGCACGACGAAGCCGACGCCCAGCCGCCTGGCCGACTCCATCAGGTCCTTCATCGTCCAGACGTAGGTGTAGAAGCGGGCGCCCACGTCGAACAGGTCGAACACCAGCGTGTCCACGCCGGAGCCCGCCACCAGCTCGTCCAGGTCGGCTCCGGTCTTCGTGTAGGTGTCGAAGACCGGCAGGCCGTACTCCTCCCCTGGCCCCTCGCTGAACCCGGCCTGGGCCGTGCCCCTGATGCCGTGCTCGGGACTGAACAACGCGGTCAGGTTCCGCAGAACCGCGGGTGTGGGGGTCAGATCGCGGAGCACTCCGGTCTGGTTGGTGATCAGGCCGAGCCGGCCGCCGTTCACGAGATCTGGATCCGCGGCCAGCCGCTCGGCTCCGGTGCGTACGTAAGACATAGCTGAAGCTTATTTGCATACGAGATGCCAAAGGTGGAAATTAGCGTCATGATTGATCCACTCCCCGAGCTGTCCACGGAGCAGAGCGATCCGCGCTACAGCCAGATCGACCGGCTGCCGACCTCGGAGATCGCCCAGTTGATGAACCAGGCGGACACCACCGTGCCCACCGCGGTCGGCGCGGCCCTGCCGGCCATCAGCAGCGCCATCGACGCGATCGCCACCCGCATGCAGGCCGGAGGCAGGCTGCTGTACGTGGGCGCGGGCACCTCTGGCCGCCTTGCCGTCCTCGACGCCTCGGAGTGCCCGCCCACTTTCGGCACCGATCCCTCGCTCGTCCAGGGCGTGATCGCCGGAGGCCTGCCCGCGCTGACCCGATCGGTGGAAGGCGCGGAGGACGACTTCCCCGCCGGCCAGCAGGCGCTCGCCGAACTCGAGGTCGGCGCGCTGGACTCCGTCGTGGGCATCTCGGCCAGCGGAACCGCGCCGTTCGTCCTCGGCGCGCTGTCCGAGGCCGGACGGCGTGAAGCCCTGACCGTGGCCCTGTCGTGCAACCACCAGACGCCGCTGTCGGCGGCCGCCGAGCATGCCATCGAGGTCGTCGTGGGACCCGAGGTGGTGACCGGCTCCACCAGGCTCAAAGCGGGCACCGCGCAGAAGCTGGTGCTCAACATGATCTCCACCATCTCGATGATCAGGCTGGGCCGCACCTACGGAAACAACATGATCGAGATGTCCGCCATGAACGCCAAGCTCGCCGGCCGCGCCGCCCGCATGGTCAGCGACATCACCGGCGCCACCGTCGAGACCGCCAAGGACACGCTCGAAGCCGCCGGCGGCCAGGCCAAGATCGCCGTGGTGATGATCGAGCACGGCGTCGACGCCGACGAGGCGCGGGCGCTGCTGGAGGCGCACGGCTCCCGCCTCGGCGAGGTACGGCATGCTCGCTGACATCCTGGCCGCCGCCACACCCTCCGTCATCCCCTCCGCCGTCGCGGTCATCGCCGTCGACGGCGAGATCGCCGACGCGGCGGCCGCGGGCGAACTGGTCCGCTACACCGACCACGACGGAACGCTCGCCCCCACCAGGCCCCCCGCCCGCAGGGACTCCGTCTTCGACCTCGCCTCGGTCAGCAAGCTCTTCACCACCGCGGTGATCCTCTCCCTGGTGTCGCAGGACCGCCTCGACCTGGACGCGCCCGTCGCCGCCTGGCTGCCCGACCACTACGGCGACCGCACCCACATCACCCTGCGCCACCTGCTCACCCACACCGCGGGACTCCAGCCCACCCACCGCGTCGACGGCGTGCCCCCCGCCGACCGTCTCGACACGATCCTCGCCACCCCCATCACCTCACCGGTCGGCGGGCCCTACCTGTACACCGACGTCGGCATGATCACCGTCGGCCGGATCGCCGAGGTCGCCGGCGGAGCCCCGCTCGACACCCTCGTCCGCGACCTGGTCACCACCCCGCTCGGCCTCCTCGACACCGGCTACCGCCGCATCGGCGCCCCGCCCTCCCACGATCCGGCCCGCATCGCCAAGACCGAATGCCACCGCGCCATCGGCGAGGTACACGACGAGACGGCCCACTCCCTCGGCGGCGTCGCCGGCCACGCAGGCGTCTTCTCCACCGCCGACGACCTCATCCGTTTCGGCGAGGCCCTGCGCCTCGGTCTGCTCCCCCTCACCGACGAGATGACCCGCGAGCACCCCGTCCAGGACGCCGCCTTCCGCCACGGGCTCGGCGTGCGCATCGGCGACCCCGGCATCGTCGGCCCCCTCACCGACGCCTACGGACACTCCGGCTTCACCGGCACCTCCCTGGTCGTCGACCCGGCCCACAAGCTGACCGTCGTCCTGCTCACCAACGCCGTCCACCCCGTCCGAGGCCGCCCCGGCATCAGAGAACTCCGCGAAGCCGTCTCCGCCGAGGCTCTCCGGATAGTGTCTCGACCATGAAACCCTCAGATATCTCCCTTTTGCATAAGCTCGGCGCCCCGACCGTGTCCCCCGACGGCACCCATGCGGTCGTCGCCGTGACCCTGCCCGACCTCGACGCCGACGAGTACCGCGGCGAGCTCTGGCTGATCCCCACCGACGGCACCGGCGAACCCCGGCAGCTCACCGCCGGACGCAGGGACGGCGAACCCGCCTACTCCCCCGACGGGCGCTGGCTCGCCTTCACCCGCGCCGAATCCGGCGGACGCCCCCAACTGCACGTCATGCCCACCGCGGGCGGCGAACCGTGGAAGGTCACCGACCAACCGCTCGGCGCCGGCAAGCCCGCGTGGAGCCCCGACTCGCGGCGGCTGGCGTTCGTCTCCCGCGTCCCCGAGGAGGGCAGGTACGGCGACGCCAAGCCCGACAAGGAACGGCCCCGCCGCATCACCACCTTGAAGTACCGCGTGGACAACCTCGGCTTCTACAGCGACCGCCGATCCCACGTGTTCGTCGCCGACCCCTTCGCCTCCCGCGCCTCCGTGCCGCCCGCCGTCCAGGTGACCGGAGGCGACTACGACCACGACGAGCCCAGCTGGAGCCCCGACGGCACCCTGCTGGCCTTCACCGCCGCCCGCCACGACACCCGCGACAGCACCCACTACTCCGACGTCTGGCTCGCCGCGCCCGACGGCACCGGCCTCCGCCAGATCACCGACACCACCCTCTCGGTCGGCCAGCCGCGCTTCACCCCCGACGGCGCCACCGTCTGCTTCACCGCGGCCGCCCCAGGCCCGACCGGCCGCACGCTCGTCGCCGAGCACCGCGGCGTCTGGTCCGTGGCCGCCGACGGCGCCAACCCGCCCCGCCGCCTCACCGAGGCCGAGCCGTACCACCTCGCCAGCAACGGCGTCATCGTCACCACCGACGACGGCGTGCTGTTCCCGTCCGAAAACCGCGGCTCCTCCGACCTGCTGCTCGTGCCGTACGACGGATCAGCGCCCGAGGTCCTCATCTCCGGCCCGCGCGAGGTCTACGCGGCCGCGCAGGCCGCGGGCGTGATCGTCGCCACGGTCGCCGACCAGGCCAGCTCGGGTGAGCTCGTCGCCCTCCGCGACGGCAAGGAGAACACGCTCACCTCCTTCGCCGCCCTCACCCCGCTCCCTCTCGAAGAGATCACCACCACCGCGCCCGACGGCTACCCCGTCCACGGCTGGCTCGTCCGCCCCACCGGCGACGGCCCGCACCCCGTGCTGCTGATGATCCACGGCGGCCCCTTCACGCAGTACGGCTGGCACGTCTTCGACGAGGCCCAGGTCTACGCCGCCGCCGGATACGCGGTCGTCATGGGCAACCCGCGCGGATCCTCCGGCTACGGCCAGGCCCACGGCGCCGCCGTCATCGGCGACGTCGGCAACGTCTCGGCCATGGACCTGCTCGCCCTCCTCGACGCCGCCCTCGCCACCGGCGGTCTCGACACCGGTCGCGTCGGCGTGCTCGGCGGCTCCCACGGCGGCTACATGACCACCTGGCTGGCCGCCCACCACGGCGAGCGGTTCAGGGCGGCGATCAGCGAGCGGGCGGTCAACGCGATCGACAGCTTCCACGGCTCCAGCGACATCGGCTGGTCATTCGCGCGTGACCTCTACGGCGACGACCCCGCCCGGTGGGCGGAGCTCAGCCCGCTGAGCCACGCGTCCAGGATCGAGACGCCGTTCCTGATCATCCACTCGGAGCAGGACTGGCGGTGCCCCGTCGAGCAGGCGCAGCGGCTGTTCGTGGCGTTGAAGCTGCGCGGCGTGGAGACGGAGATGCTGCTGTTCCCCGGCGAGGGACACGAGATGTCGCGTTCGGGACTGCCGTCCCACCGGATCGCCCGCTTCGAGGCCATCCTCGACTGGTGGGAACGCCACCTCACCGCCTAGCACTCCGGGTTCGTGCCCAACGTGTCGTGCGTAGCGCCGGCTCGGGCGCGTGCTTGATGACGCGACTGATCCACCGGTGCCAAGAGGTCCAGGTGCGGACCTGATGCTCGTCCAGACCGGTCAGGCCTGTGCCGGTCTGGAGGGACTCCTATGGCGGCTTGGCGCTGCCGACGGAGGCCCTCGGCTCACCAGCGGCCGGGTGAGGTGCGGAAACGTGCCAGATGCGCCGGCGCGTGCCGGCCACCTGACCGGGACCGGCAGCGGCAGCGGGCCCGGCGCGTACCAGCGGCCGGCCGGGGGCGGGGCGTGAAGCGCCAGCGGCCGCGTCCACCGCCACCTTATGATCTTCGTTTGTCATCGCGGTGGTCGCACGTGTCCGTTGCACTCGCCCACCACACCGCCTTGTCAAGGAGGACGCCTCATGCGTTGGCTGGACGTGCGCCGACACAGCTTGACCAAGAAGGGCGCCATGCGCGGCAGGGGAACTCATCTGTCGGCTGACGGCATCGTGCTGGCCCGCTTCATCGGTTCTGGAGTCGGCCCCTACGAGCGCGTCGTCACCAGTGCGTCCCCACGGGCGGTCGAGACCGCCGTCGCGATGGGGTTCGCCGTCGACGACACCGTGGAGATGCCGTCGGGCTACGTATCCGGAGAGATCCCTCGGCATGCACAGTGGGACTGGGCCGAGCCATACCAGCAGATCGCCGACATCATCCGGAAGGGTCGTGCCGCGGCGGCCGTGGCCGAGACCCACCACGCGATCTGGGCCGACACGGTGGCCGATGTCGCGGAGGGCGGGTCGGCGCTGTTGATCGGCCACGGAGGGGCGATCGAACTGGCGTTGGTGGCGTGTTTGCCGGATGGTCCGCACGACACGTGGGGAACGCCGTTCGCCCACTGCGACGGCGTCCGTCTCGGCTTCACCGACGGTCACTTCGTCGGCGTCGAGTTCTACCGGGCCCCGCAGAGCCCTCCCCAGCTGGACTGAAGATCGCCAAGTACGGCTGGAGTACTGGAACCCGACCTGTGCAGGGACGCCGCCCCTTCACCCAGGATCCGACGTGGTGGGATGCCGCCTCATCGCCACGGAACCACCCGGGTGGGAACGCCACCTCATCCGGGTGGAAACGCCACCTCATCGCTTTAAGGACCGGACTGGTGCCGGGGACGCCGCTGGAGCACCAGGTCCTTCCGCGCGCCGGGGAACCTGCCGCCACCGCTCCGTGGTCAGGGGGCCAGCGCCTCCAGCGCCGCCTCGGCCCTGCGCATGGCCTCTTCGGGAGCGGCGGTCACGATCTCGGGGTCGAAGTTCAGGTCGTGGAACACCTCCGTCACGCCCCGCGCCTCCAGGTCCGCGACATCCTGCCTGATCTTCTCGTACGGCCCGCTCAACGGCGGACCGTCAACGGCCTCGGTCACTCTGGTGACGCCCCGGCAGATGAACCGCAGCGCCTCGGGATCGCGTCCCGCGTCCCTGGCCGCCGCCTTTACGATGTAGATTCTTTCCGCGATGCCGGCCAGGTCCTCCCTACTCGCGCTCACCCATCCGTCGGCGAGCCGGCCGGCCCTGCGCAGCGCCACCTCGGCCCCGCCGCCCAGCAGGATCGGCGGGACCGGCGACGGCTTCGGGTCCATGTGCGAGGCCTGGATCCGGTAGAACTCCCCCTCGTGTCGCACCACGTCGTCCGTCCAGCACTTCCGCAGGACCTCGACGAACTCCTCGCCCCTGCGACCGCGTTTCTCGAAGCCGATCCCCATGGCCTCGAACTCCTCGCGCAGCCAGCCGAGCCCCAGCCCGAACGACACCCGCCCGCCCGAGACCTCCTGCAGCGTGGCCAGCTGCTTGGCCACCAGGGCCGGCGGCTCGAAGGCGTTGACCACGGCCACGCCCAGCCTGATCGACTCGGTCACCCCGGCGAGGTAGGAGAGGGTGACGACGGGATCGTGGACGCTGCGGTAGGTCGGGCCCATGGCGTGGCCGACGGGGTAGAGAAGACGCTGGAAGGTCCACAGTTCGTGGTAGCCGAGCCGCTCGGCGCGGGTGGCGATCCTGCGCATGTTGTCACGGGTGGCCCACGGCCCTGAGACGGGAACGGCGAATCCGATCTTCATAGCCGCCAGCCTAGGCCCCCGCCCCCGCGTTCCGCGGCAGCGGCCCGTGGCACGGGCTCGGGCGTCCCGAACGTCCCCGTAAACGCAGAAAGGCCCCGCCGGGTATAACCCGGCAGGGCCTAACTGACAAGAATTGCGCGGCGGCGACCTACTCTCCCACACCCTCCC